>DASTBO010000015.1:0-25746 GCA_035712025.1 Solirubrobacterales bacterium | reverse complement strand
GCGGCGATCGCCCAGAAGACCATCGCCGAGAGGAGCGAAGTGCCGTCCTCGGTGCTGTAGGCGAGGACGAGGAAGACCGGCAGCGCCGCCAGGCGCAGGTAGCCGACGGCGTTGGGGATCGTCCAGGGGTGGAGCGGCTCGCCCTTGCGGGTCGAGGGCGGCGGCGGCGCGCTGCGGTCGAGTCCGAAGAGGCGGCGCACGCGGCCGCGGCCGAAGGGGTCGTGGCTAGCCATCGGAGCGCTCGAGGCCGCCGAGCAGCTCCAGCGCCCGCGCGGCGGCGTCCTCGACCGGCAGCTCGTGCTCGGCGCCGGAGGCGCGCTCGCTCGCCTCGACGACGCCGTTGGCGAGGCCGCGGCGGCCGGCGACGATCCGCAGCGGGCAGCCGAGCAGCTCGGCGTCGGTGAGCTTCTCCCCCGGCCCCGCGTCGCGATCGTCGTAGACAACCTCGGCGCCGGCGGCGCGAAGCTCCTCGTAGAGCTTGTCGGCCGCCTCGCGCTCGGGCTCCCCGGCCTTCGCCAGGGAGACGAGGTGGACGTCCCAGGGGGCGAGCGCCCGCGGCCAGACGATGCCGCGCTCGTCGGCGCGCTGCTCGATCGAGGCGGCGACGATCCGGGCCGGACCGATTCCGTAGGAGCCCATCACGATCGGCCGTTCGCTACCGCTCTCGTCGAGGTAGGTGGCGCCGAGCGGCTCCGAGTATCGGGCGCCGAGCTTGAAGATGTTCCCGACCTCGATCGCCGTCTCGATCTCGATCGCGCCGCCGCCGGGGGCGGTGTCGCCTGCCTCCACCGTGCGCACGTCCATCTCGTAGGACTCGAAGTCGCGCGCCGGGTCGACGCCTCGCAGGTGGGTGTCGGGCTTGTTGGCGCCGGTGACGTAGGAGCTGCCGGTCAGGGCGGCGTCGCGGATGACCGGCAGGCCGCTCCCGACCGGGCCGAGGTAGCCGACCGGGCCGAGCTGGGCCTCGATCTCCTCGGCGCTCGCCTGGCGGAAGTCGGTCCCCATCCCGTTGCGGAGCTTGACCTCGTTCAGCCGGTGGTCGCCGCGCAGGAGGACGAGGACCATCCCCCGCCCCTCGACGACGATCGGCAGCGTCTTGACGAAGGCGCCCTGCGGCAGGCCGAGGTGGGCGGCGACCTCCTCGACCTTGGCCAGGCCGGGCGTGTCGACCTCCTCGGGCGCGTCCAACGGCGGCGGCAGCTCGACCGGTCGGGGCTCGGCGGTCGCGACCTCGACGTTGGCGCTGTAGCCGGGTGCCAGCGCGACCTCGTTCTCGCCCGCCGGGCAGGGCGCCATGTACTCGTGGGCGCCGGAGCCGCCCATCATCCCGACGTCCGCCTCGCAGCGGTACCAGCGGATGCCGCTGCGGTCGAGGATTCGCTCGTAGGCGCCGGCCTGCAGCTCGTAAGAGCGGCCCAAGCCCTCCTCGTCGCGGTCGAAGGAGTAGGCGTCCTTCATCGTGAACTCGCGCGTGCGCAGCACCCCGGCGCGCGGCCGCGGCTCGTCGCGCTCCTTCGTCTGGATGTGAAAGAGCATCAGCGGCAAGTCGCGATAGGAGCGCACGTCGCGGGCCACGTGGGTGGTGACCGCCTCCTCGTGCGTCATCGCCAAAACCATCGGCGACCCCTTGCGGTCATCGAGTTTGAACAGCTCCTCGATCGCGTACCGGCCCGTCTTCTCCCAGGCCTCGGCCGGCTGCAGCACCGGCATCAGCATCTCCTGGCAGCCGATCGCCTCCATCTCCTCGCGGATGATCGCCTCGACCTTCCGCTGCGCCCGCCAACCGGCCGGTAGGTACGTCCAGAGCCCCGCCCCCAGCTGCCGGATCAACCCCGCCCGCACCATCAGCTTGTGCGAGATCGCCTCCGCGTCCGCGGGGGCGTCCTTAAGGGTCGGGAGGAAGGTCTTGGAGAGCCGGCTCACGCCGGAAAACCTACCCGCTACGCCCGCGTGAACCGGCGGCCCGCCGTCGGCGAGGCCTCCTCGTCGAGGAGGACCTTGTCGGACTCGCCGCGTTCTACGGCTTCCTTCTCCATCTGGGCGATCTTCTCCGGAGTGAGGTCGCCGGCGTTTTCGCGCTCGATGTTGGCGACCCACTCGGCGCCCTCGCGGGACTCGGCCTCGTCGAACTCGACCTCGCCGCCCCGGTCGAGGGACTTGTCGATCTCCTCGAAGAGGGTGTCGACGAGCTGCTCCTGCGGGACCTTCCGCAGCGGCTTGCCGCCGGCGAAGATCAGGCCCTCGTTCTTGGCCCCGGCGATGCCGAAATCGGCGTGGCTGGCCTCGCCGATGCCGTTGACGGCGCAACCGAGGACGGCGACCTCGACCGGCTCGGCGTAGCTTTCGAGCCGCTTCTCGATTTCGGCCACGACCGAGTCCATGTCGAACTGCAGGCGGCCGCAGGTCGGGCAGGCGATCAAGACCGGGCCGCGCTCGCGCAGCTGCAGCGCCTTGAGGATCTCCCAGGCGACCTTGACCTCCTCCTCGGCGTGGAAGGTCGAGAGGCTGATCCGGATCGTGTCGCCGATGCCGTCGGCGAGCAGCGTCCCCAGGCCGACCGCCGATTTCAGCGAGCCGCCCCATTTCGTCCCCGCCTCGGTGACGCCGAGGTGCAGCGGATAGGGGATCTTCGCCGAGAGCAGCCGGTTGGCGGCGATCGTGTACGGGACGTTGGTCGACTTGATCGAGACCTTGAAGTTTTCGAAGTCGAGGCCCTCCATCAGCTCGACGAACTCGATCGCGGCGGCGACCAGCGCCTCGACCGGCGCCTCCCGCTCGAGCTCGTGCAGGTGCTTGGGCAGCGAGCCGGAGTTGACCCCGATCCGCATCGGCACCCCGGCGGCGTTCGCCTTCTCGGCCACCTCGGCGACTTTGTCGCGGCCGCCGATGTTGCCCGGGTTGAGCCGGATGCAGTGGGCGCCGGCGTCGATCGCTTTCAGCGCCAGCGTGTGGTTGAAGTGGATGTCGGCGATCACCGGGATCGGCGACTCGCGCACGATCGTCTTCAGCGCCTCGGCGTCCTGCTCGCGCGGCACCGCGCAGCGGACCAGGTCCGCGCCGGCGTCGGCGACCTTGCGGATCTGCTCCATCGTCGCCGCCAGGTTGGCGGTCTCGGTCTTGGTCATCGTCTGCACCGCGACCGGCGCGCCGCCGCCGATCGGCACGTTGCCGACGAAGATTTGCCGTTTGGAAGCCATATCCGAAGCTTATTGAGCCCGTCAGGCGGGCTGCCTAACGGACCTCGAAGCCTTCGCCGGTGATCCGGCCGATGTCGTTGGAGAGGCCGAGGAAGAAGAGCATCAGGACGAGGGCCACCCCGACCATCGTCGCCCGCTCCATCACCCGCAGCGAGACCGGCCGGCCTCGCAGCTTCTCCACCAGCGCCCAGAAGATGTGTCCGCCGTCGAGGGGCAGGATCGGCAGCAGGTTGACGAGGCCGAGCGAGAGGCTGACGAAGGCGAGCAGGAGCAGGGCCCGTTCGAGGCCTTTTTCGATCACCTGATGGCCGACGTCGCTGATCCCGACCACGCCGGAGACCTGCTCGCGCTGTTCGGATTCGAAGAGATGGGTGAAGACGTGGAGGGTTCCGGAGGCGACTTCCCAGATCGCGTCGCCGGCTTCCTGCGCGGCCTCGCCGGGACCGACCTCGATCTGCCTGGCGCCGTAGGAGAAGCCGACCAGCGCCCGCTCGGCTTCCTCGTCGTAGCGCGGTCGAACCGAGATCGTCTCGAGCTGGCCGTCGCGTCGGACCACCAGCTCGACCGGCCTGGCGGCAACGCAGCCATCCACCTGCTTCCCGGCGCACTTGTGGGCGCCGACGGTCTCGCCGAAGCGGACCAAGCGCTCTTCGGTGTCGAGGTTGGCGAAACGGTGGCCGTCGACGGCGACGATCTCGTCGCCGGGCTTCAAAACCTTCGCGGCCGGACTTCCCCCCCTCACGCTGCCGACGCTCTGCTCGATCTGTTCCTGGCCGTTGACCCAGTAGACGCCGAAGAGGATCGCGAAAGCGAGGACGATGTTCACCGCCGGGCCCGCGGCGACCACCACGATCCGCTTCCAGACCGGCTTGCGGAAGTAGGCGTCCGCTTCGTGCTCCGGAGCGACCTCCTCCTCCGGGTTCATGCCGGTGATTTTCACGTAGCCGCCGATCGGGATCGATTTGACTCCGTACTCGGTTTCCCCGCGCTTCACCGACCAGATCGTCGGCCCGAAGAAGAGGAAGAAGCGCTCGACCCGCATCCCCGTCGCCTTGGCGGCGAAGAAGTGGCCCGCCTCGTGGAGGACGATCAGCAGGCAGAAGCCGACGAAGACCCAGAACCAGCTCATACGGGCATCAACCCCCGGATCTGCTCCTCGCTGCGCTCGCGGGCCTCGGCGTCGGCGGCGAAGAGGTCGTCGAAGTGGGTCACCGGGCCCGCCGGCATCTCCTCCAGGACCCCCTCCACCACGGCCGGGATCCCGGTGAACGGAATCCGCTCGGCGAGGAAGGCGGCGACGGCGACCTCGTCGGCGGCGTTGAGGACGCAGGGCGCCGTGCCGCCCGCCGCGCCGGCCTCGAGCGCCAGGCGCAGGCAGGCGAAGGTGTCGGGATCGGGATCCTCGAAGGTCAGCGCCCCGACCGCGGCGAGGTCGAGTCGCGGCACCTCGACGTCGGCCCGCTCCGGGTAATGCAGCGCGTAGGAGATCGGCACCCGCATGTCGGGATAGCCGAGGTGCGCCAGGGTCGAGCCGTCGTTGAGGTGGACCAGCGAGTGGATCAGCGACTGTGGGTGGACGACGACGTCGATCCGCTCGTACGGAACGGCGAAGAGGTGGTGGGCCTCGATCACCTCGAAGCCCTTGTTCATCAGCGTCGCGCAGTCGATCGTGATCCTCCCCCCCATGTCCCAGTTCGGGTGGGCGAGCGCGTCGGAGACGCTGACTCCGTCCAGGTCTTTGCGACCGCGGAAGGGGCCGCCCGAGGCGGTCAGGAGCAGGCGGTCGACGGTCCCCGGCGCCTCGCCCTCGATCAGCTGGAAAAGCGCCGAGTGCTCGGAATCGACGGGCAGAAGGCGCGCGCCGGTCGCCTCGGCCAGGGCCATCACCAGCTCACCGCCGAGGACCAGGCTCTCCTTGTTGGCCAGGGCGACGTCGATTCCCTCGCTGAGCGCGACGATGGTCGAGCTGAGGCCGGCGGCGCCGACGATCGCGTTGAGGACGAGATCCGGCTCCGTGGCGGCGATCAGCTCCCGCACGCCCTCCTCGCCGGCGAGGACGCGGCCGCTCCAGGCGCCGCGAGCGCGCTCGGCCGCGTCGTCGTCGGCCAGGGCAATCGCCGGCACGCCGTGCTCCCGCGCCTGCTCGACCGTCTTCTCCCAGCCGGAACCCGCCGCCAGGCCGACGGCCTGCAGCTCCTCAGAGGCACCGATCACCTCCAGCGCCTGCGTTCCGATGGACCCGGTCGAGCCGAGCACGAGGACCTTCTTCATGCCCCCCAGAGGATACGGAGGCCGCCACCTGAACCGCGAGACCGCAAAAGAGCACCCTCAAGGTGCCTTTTTGCGGTTTCGGCGGGTGGGGGCGCTAGTAGACGACGGCGACGGCGAGGTAGTAGCCGACGACGACGGTGAAGAAGACGGCGTCGAGGCGGTCGAGGAGGCCGCCGTGGGGGCCGAACAGGGTGCCGGTGTCCTTGGTGCCGAGGTCGCGCTTCAGCAGCGACTCGAAGAGGTCGCCGATCGGGGCGACGGCGGCGACGGCGGCGCCGATCATCAAAGCATCCACTCCCGAGAGCCAGTCCTGGTAGAGGCCGGCGAACCAGAAGCCCATCGTCCCGATCACGAAGCCGCCGATCAGCCCCTCGATGGTCTTGTTCGGCGAGAGGTTGGGGGCGATCTTGTGGCTGCCGAACATGCGGCCGGTCGCGTAGGCGGCGGTGTCGGCGACGAAGGTGCCGACCAGGACGTCGATCAGCAGCGCGGCGCCGTGGTCGGGCAGCTCGCGCAGGAAGACCGCGTGCGCCAGCGGGATCCCGATCCACAGCACCCCGAGCAGCGTCACGCCAAGCGAGACCGTCGCCCCTTCACGGTGGCGGGCGTCGGCGCCGAAAGCGAAGAACAGCGGCACCGTGCCGGCGATTACGTAGAGGACGTTGAAGGCGGAGCCGAGGTAGGCGGCCGCGATCAGCGCCGCGACCGAGACGTAGGCCGGGATCGCCAGCGGCCGGTAGCGCTCGGCGATCGCCGCGTACTCGCGGATCGCGACGATGCCGATCGCGACCATCGCCAGCGCGAAGACGATGCCGCCGGCGACGGTGATCGCAATCGCGAAGGCGATCCAGGGGAGAGCGACGAGGACCCGCTTCGCCGTCTCGCCGCTGCCCCGGCGCTGCCGGCGGGGCTCCCGCGGCGGTCGCTCGGCCGGCTGCGGGTCGTCTTCGAACATCTCGTCGTCGAAGAGGTCGGCCCTCACGCCCGGCTCCCGAAGCGGCGCTGCCGCGTCTCGTACTCGCGCAGGGACGCTTCGAGCGCCGCCCGGTCGAAGTCTGGCCAGAGCTCGTCGCGGAAGACGAGCTCGGAGTAGGCGCACTGCCAGAGCAGGTAGTTGGAGAGGCGCTGCTCGCCGCTGGTGCGGATCAGCAGGTCCGGGTCGTGCATCTCCGGCGCGTAGAGCAGCTGCCCGAACTCCTCCTCGGACTCGCCGTTGAACTTCCGCGCCGCGTCGAGGATCTCCGCCCGGCCGCCGTAGTTGAAGGCGACGTAGAGGACGATGCGCTCGTTCGCGGCGGTCTCCTCTTCCGACCATCGCATCCGCTCGACCAGCGCCGGGTCGAGGCCCTCGCGACGGCCGACGTAGCGCATCCGCACCCCTTCGGCCTTCAGCTCCGGCGTTTCCGAGCCGATCCGCTCGCCCATCATGGTCAGCAGGCCGCGGACCTCCTCCGCCGGGCGGCTCCAGTTCTCGGTCGAGAACGAGTACACGGTCAGCTCCTCGATCCCCAGCTCGGCCGCGTCGCGCAGCCGCGCCTTCAGCGTATCGGCGCCGGCTCGATGGCCCTCGACGACCGGCAGCCCGCGCTGGTGCGCCCAGCGGCCGTTGCCGTCGGTGATGATCGCTACGTACTTGGGCGCGGTCACGCTGGGGCGGGCCGCCTCAGACTTCGAGGATCTCGGCTTCCTTGCCTTTGAGGAGACCGTCGATCTCGGCGATCGCCGCGTCGGTCTGCTTCTGCAGATCGGCCTCGGCGCGGCGCTCGTCGTCCTCGCCGGCTTCGCCCTCCTTCTTCAGCTCCCGCAGGTCGCTCATGATGTCGCGGCGGACGTTGCGGATCGCGACGCGGCCTTCCTCGGCCACGCCGTGGACGACCTTGACCATCTCCCGCCGCCGCTCCTCGGTCATCTCCGGGATCTGCAGGCGGATCAGGTTGCCGTCGTTGCTCGGCGTCAGGCCGACGTCGGACTCCTGGATCGCCTTCTCGATCGCCCCCAGGCTGCTCTTGTCGAAGGGCGTCACCGTCAATAGCCGCGCATCGGAGGCCGAGACGTTGGCGAGCTGCTTCAGCGGCGTCGGGTTGCCGTAGTAGTCGACGACGATCCGGTCCAGCAGGTGCGGCGAGGCACGCCCGGTGCGGACGGTGGCGAGCTCGCCGCGGCTCGAATCGACCGATTTGTCCATCCGCTCCTTGGCGTCCGCCAGCAGTTCGTCGATCAGCTCCACGTGCTCCCGTCCTCGTCAGTCGGCGGGGGAACTCGAGACCAGCGTCCCCACTTTTTCGCCGGAAACGATCCTATCTATGTTGCCCTCGTCGCCCATGTTGAAGACGTAGATCGGCAGGTCGTTGTCCATGCAGAGGGAGAGCGCGGTCGAGTCCATCACCCGCAGGCCCCGCTCGATCGCCTCCCGGTGGGTGATCGCGGGGATGAACTTCGCTTCCGGGTTGGTCGCCGGATCGGAGTCGAAGACCCCCTCCACCCCGTTCTTCGCCATCAGGATCGCGGCGGCGTGGATCTCCAGCGCCCGCAGCGCGGCCGCCGTGTCGGTGGTGAAGAACGGGTTGCCGGTGCCGGCGGCGAAGATCACCACCCGGCCCTTCTCCAGGTGGCGCATCGCCCGGCGGCGGATGTAAGGCTCGGCGACCTCCTGGACTTCGATCGCCGACATCACCCGGGTGTGCTGGTCGAGGCGCTCGAGCGCGTCCTGCAGGGTCAGCGCGTTCAGCACCGTCGCCAGCATCCCCATGTAATCGCCGGTCGCCCGGTCCATCCCGCTCGCGGCTCCGTCGAGGCCGCGGTAGATGTTGCCGGCGCCGACGACGATCGCCACCTCGACCCCCCGGTCGCGGACCGCCGCGACCTGCTTGGCGATCCGGTCGACCTCGGCGCCGTCGGTGCCGAAGTCCTGGCTGCCCATCAGGGCCTCGCCGGAGAGCTTCAGCAGTATGCGCCCGAAGCGCGGCTCGGGGGAATCGGTCACTGCGGCTGACTCTATTCGCCGACGCGGAAGTAGGCGAGGCGGGCGACGCGGACGTTCTCGCCCGTTTTCGCCGCCATCTCCTGGCGCAGCTCCTCGATCGTCTTGCCCTCGTGCTTCTCGGCGTTGACGTGGGTCTGGTCGAGCAGCGCCACCTCGGCGGCCCACTTGTTCAGCTGCCCTTCGACGATCTTCTCGACGACGTTGTCGGGCTTGCCTTCTTCGCGGGCCTTCTCTTCGAAGACCCGCTTTTCGGCCGCGCGCTCCTCATCCGGGATTTCCTCGGTAGTGACGTACTGGGGCGCGGTCGCGGCGGCATGCAGGGCCACCTGGTAGGCGAAGACCCTGAACTCCTCGTTGCGGGCGACGAAGTCGGTCTCGCACTGGACTTCGACCATCGCCCCGACCTTGTCGTTGGCGTGGATGTAGGCGGAGACGACGCCCTCGTTGGTGCCCCGGCCTTCGCGCTTGGCGGCGGAGGCCTGGCCCTTGACCCGCAGCAGCTCGACCGCGCGGTCGACGTCCCCGTCGGCCTCGACCAGCGCCGATTTCGCGTCCATCATCGCCGCCCCGGTCCGGTCCCGGAGCGCCTTCACGTCCGCAGCGGTAACGCTCATTTCGACTCCTCGGCTTTCTCACTCTCGGTGCCCTCGGCGGCCCCGGCGCTCTCGGCGGGCGGCGCCGGAGGCTGCTCCTCGGAAGCCTTCTCTTTCACGTCCGCGACCGAGGCCTCGCCGGCAACGGCTGGAACCGCCTCCGGCGGGGCCGGAGCCTCAACCTTTTTCGCCTCTGGCGCGGGTGGCGACGACGCGGGACCGCCGCCACCGGGCGGCGGGGCCGTGTCGGAGACAGGACCCGTGCCCCCAGCGGTCTGTCCCTGCGGCTGTTTCTGAGCCGCCTGCTGCGCCCTCTGCTGCGCAGCAGCGGTCGCCTGCGCCGCTTTCTGAGCCTCCGCGGCCGCTTTTTTCGCTTCCTCGGCTTCGACGCGAGCCTTCTCTTCCTCCTCGCGTTTCTTGCGCTCTTCCTCCTCGCGTTTGCGCCGCTCCATCTCCTCGGCGATCCGCTTCTCCTCCTGGACGCGCCAGGAGCCCGAGCCCTCCTCGACCGCGCCGCCGATCGTGCCGATGACCAGCTGGCAGGAGCGGATCGCGTCGTCGTTGCCCGGGATCACGTAGTCGACCGGCGTCGGGTCGCAGTTGGTGTCGACCAGGCCGATGATCGGAATCCGCAGGCGCGCGGCCTCGTTGACCGCGATCTCCTCGGTTTTCAGGTCGGCGACGAAGACCGCGTCCGGCAGCCGGTCCATGTCGCGAACACCGCCGAGGTTGAACTCGAGCTTGGCGAGTTCGGCCTCCATCCCCATCCGCTCCTTGGTCGGCAGGAGGTCGAGTTTGCCCTCCTCTTTCCAGCCGTTGAGCTCGTGGAGGCGGCCGATCCGGCCCGACATCGTGTTGAAGTTCGTCAGCAGCCCGCCGAGCCAGCGCTTGTTGACGTAGGGCATCTTGCAGCGGTCGGCCCATTCCTGGATCGTGTCGCGGGCCTGCTTCTTGGTGCCGACGAAGAGCACCGTGCCGCCGCCGCTGGCGAGCTCACCGGCGAAGCGGCGGGCGTTCTCCAGCAGCGCCTCGGTCTGCAGCAGGTCGATGATGTGGATCCCGTCCAACTCGCCGAAGATGAAGCGGCGCATGTTCGGGTTCCAGCGGCGAGTCTGATGGCCGAAGTGGACTCCGGCCTCGAGCAGCTCTTTGAGTTCTGCCTCTGGCATTGACTGTTCTCCTTAGATTGGCGAAGCGCCCCGCCCCGCTCTCCAGGACCTGGTGGTGGCCAGGCAGGATCCGGATTGCGGCCCGAACGGGGGTCGATTTACAGCGCCGATTGTAGAGAGGCCGGGCTACTCGGCGTGGGCCGCCTCGAGCGCCGCCGCCAGGTCTGCGGGCAGCGCCGAGCTGAAGCTGAGCCGCTCACCGCTCCGAGGGTGCTCGAAGGCGAGGCGGTGGGCGTGGAGGAACTGGCGCTCGAGGCCGTAGCGTGACGCCCCCCCGTAGGTGACGTCGCCGGTCAGCGGGTGGCCGATCGCCGCGAAGTGGGCCCGGATCTGGTGCGTGCGGCCGGTCTCCAGGCGAGCCTCGAGGTAGCTCTCCCGCGGCAGCAGCTCGAGCACCGTGAAGTGGGTGCGGGCCTGGCGGGAGGCGGCCCCCGAGACCGCCATCCGGTGCCGCTGCCGGGCGGCGCGGCCGATCGGCGCGTCGATCGTCCCGGTGCGCGAGGCGAGCCGCCCTCCGGCCAGTGCCAGGTAGACCCGTTCGACCTCGCGTTCGCGCACCCGCTCCTGCAGCGCCGCGTGCGTCTCGTCGTCGCGGGCGACGACGAGCAGGCCGCTGGTGCCCTTGTCGAGCCGGTGGACGATCCCCGGCCGCTCCGGGTCGCCGCCGCCGGCGAGGATCTCGGCCAGCTCGTCGACCAGCGTCGGGCCGCTGTGGGAAGGCGCCGGGTGGACGACGAGCCCGGCCGGCTTGTCGACCACCGCCAGCCACTCGTCGAGGTGGACGATCCGCAGCTCCGACTCAGCCATCTTCGGCTCCGGAATCGGCGTCGCGCAGGTAGATCAGGACCATCAGCACGACCCCGACGGTGATCGCGACGTCGGCGAGGTTGAACGGCGGCCAGGAGCCGACGACGACGAAGTCGGTGACCGCGTCGGCGCTTATGCGGTCGATCAGGTTGCCGAGCGCCCCCCCGGCGAGCAGACCGACCGCGACCCACATCCCCGGGCGCTCGGGGTCGCGGGCGAAGAGGTACCCGATCAGCGCCAGCGCCGCTAACGTGACCAGGACCAGGCCGGTGCCGGCACCCCCCGCCAGCCCGAAGGCGACGCCGGTGTTGTGGGCGAGGGTCAGCTTCAGCGGCCCCAACACGTCGACCTCTTCCCCCGGGAAGATCCTGTCCTCCACCCGCCCCTTGGCCGCCTGGTCGCCGGCGACGACCACGGCGCAGAGGATCGCGGCAAGGGCCCAGGCGCGGGCGCTCGCCCTCACCCGGCGATCAGGTCGACGAGGACCTTGCGAGCGACGAACAGGACCAGCAGCCCGATCGCCGGACTGAGGTCGAGCCCGAAGCCGCCCCCGCCGCCGATCGGCGGGATCAGGCGGCGGAAGAAGTTGAGGTAGGGGTCGGTGACCTCCTGGGCGAAGTCGAGGACCGCCCGGAGGTAGGGGTTGTAGGGCATGCGGGGGACGAAGGAGGCGACGATCCGGACGAAGATCAGGATCACGTAGACGACGATCAGGGCGCTGACGTAGTCGGCGAGATCGCCACGGGTGAGCGCGAGCGCCATCAGCCCCGCATCCTCGCCAGCGAAGCCGCGACGGCCGCCTCGAAGGCAGCGCGCGCGCCCTCGCGGTCAAGCGCCTGCAGCCCCGCCTCGGTGGCGCCTCCCGGCGAGGCGACCGCCCGGCGGACCTCGGCGGGGTCGTGACGGCGCAGCAGCTCGGCGGTCCCGACCGCGGTGTCCGCCACCAGCTCCCGGGCCAGGTCGGGATCGAGACCGTCCTCGACCCCCGCCGCGGCGATCGCCTCGGCGGCCAGGGCGAAGTAGGCCGGCGAGCAGCCCATCACCGCGGTCGCGGCGTCGAAGTCCTCCTCGGCGATCTCGACCATCCGCCCGAGCACCGCCAGCTTCCCCCAGCTGCGGTCGGTTGCCGAACCCGCCGCGCAGAGGACCCCTTTGCGGACCTCGACGCCGACGTTCGGCATCACCCGCAGGACGTGATCGGCGCCCGGCAGGGCGGCACGAAGCTCGGCCACGGTGGTGATCGCCAGCACCGAGACGACCTCCCTGGCCTCCGTCAGCTGCGGCGCCACCTCACCGAGCCGGTTCGGCTTCACCGCCAGCACCACGAGGTCGGCCCGCCGCCCGATCTCCTCGCTGGAGACGGCCTCCCCCCCGAGGTTCTTGGCCAACTCACGAGCCCGCCCGGAGCCGCTGTCGGAGTAGAGCGTCTGCTCGAACTCCCCGACCCACCCCCGCGCCATAGCCGCCGCCATGCTCCCGGACCCCACAAAACCGACGATCATGCCCGGAGCCTATCCAGCGCCGGCAGGCGCAGGCGTATATGCCGAGCATGCAGCGCAGGCATATACGCCTGCGCCCCCACCGCCAACCCTAGGACTGGTTGAAGAACCCCTTGTCGATCAACCGAGCCTTTTCCTCGGCCGAGACCTCGACGTTGCGCGGGGTCAGCAGGAACATCTTCTCGGCGATCCGCTGCATGCCGCCGTCGAGGGCGTAGGTGAGGCCGGAGCAGAAGTCGATCATCCGCTTCGAGAGCTCGTGGTCGGCGGTCTGCAGGTTGAGGATCACCGGCACCGAGCGTTTGAACTGGTCGGCGACCTGCTGGGCGTCGTTGAAGTTGCGGGGAATGACGAGGTGGACCTGGACGTCGGCGCCGTTGCCGCCGTTGTCGACCGGTCGCAGGGTGCGGGTCCGGCTGGCGGCGATCGGCTCGTCGTCGGCGAAGATGTCGTCGATCTCGTCGCGCCGCGGGCGACGCGAGGTCGGCAGGCGCCGCACCGAGGAGCCGCCCTCGCCGCGCTCGCGCCGACCCTCGTAGGCCTCCTCGGTCCCGGTCTCGGGCTCGAAGTCTTCCTCGTATTCGGGGCCGTAGTCGTGGTCCTCGGCCAAGCCGAAGTAGACCAGCGCTCTATGCCAAGTGTCTTTCAGAGCCATATGACGGCGTGATTCGGCCTCTGCAGGCCGACTCCTTTACAGATTATTCCCAGATTTCGCGCGAAATCACACGAAGAGCGCGTGTCCGAGGCGGATGATGGTCGCTCCCTCCTCGGCCGCGACGCGCCAGTCCTGCGAGGTTCCCATCGAGAGCCGCCGCAGGCCGTTGGCCGCCGCGAGCTCGGCGAGGCGGGCGAAATACGGCCGCGAACCCTCCGGATCGGCGCTGTGGGGCGGCATCGTCATCAGCCCGGCGGCCTCGACCGGGCAGCGCGCGAGGAAGGCCGGCAGCTCGCCGGGCTCGACCCCGCCCTTGCCCTCCTCGCCGGAGACGTTGACCTCGACCAGCACCTCGGTCTCGGGCCCGGCGTGCCGGCCGAGCTGATCGAGCGCCGAGTCGGTCGCGACCGAGTGGATCAGGCGACAGAGCGGCAGGACCTGCTTGACCTTGCGGCTCTGCAGGTTGCCGATGAAGTCCCAGACGAAGGCGTCGCCCCAGCGCTCGTGCTTGGCGGCCAGATCCTGCTGGCGGTTCTCGCCGACCAGCCGCACGCCGGCCTCGGCGAGCCTGCCCATCTCCTCGAGCGGCACGTACTTGGTCGCCACCAGGACCTCGACCCCCTCGCCGACCGCCGCTTCGACCTCCCCCAGCCGCGCCGCAACCCTGGCGACGTCGATGTCGTGGATCAGCTCCGCCACCTAGCCCGCCTCGACCCAACCGATGCCGCCCTGGCGGCCGGTGACGCCGGCGTCGCGGCGGTGCGAGAAGAAGAGCTCGCCCTCGCAGCGGGTGCAGAGGCCCGCCGACTCGACCCGCTCGACCCCCGCCCGCAGGAGCTGCAGGCGCGCCACCTCGGCCAGGTCGAGCATCCGGCCCTCGGCCACCTCCCCGCCGAGATCGGAGAAGGCGTCCAGCACCTCCTCGCCCACCTCGTAGCAGCAGGGCCCGATTCCGGGGCCGATCGCAGCCGAGGTCGCCTCGACCGCATCCACCCCCGCGGCGAGGATCCCGCCGGCGAGCCCCCGCCAGCCGGCGTGCAGCATCGCCATCCCCCCCGGCCCCGCGACCGCCACCGGCAGGCAGTCGGCCGTGAAGACCAGCGCCGCCAGGCCGGGCTCGCGGACGACATGCCCGTCGGCCTCCGGCAGGCCATTCGTCTGTTCCTTTTCGTTGCTGGGCAACCGAAAGGAACGGGCGAAGGGAGGGGTGTGCTCGATCAGGCGGGTGCCGTGGACCTGGCGGGCGAAGGCGACCTGCTCGGGCTCGAAGCCGAGGGCGCCCCCGAGCCGGCGGCGGTTCTCGGCCACCGCCTCGGGCGCGTCGGCGGTGATCAGCCCCAGGTTGAGGCTGTCGAAAGGCCCCTCGCTGACGCCGCCGAGGCGGGTCGAGAAGGCCGCGCCGGCGCCGTCGAGCTGCGCCTCCAACCACCTGACGCCGTTGCTCTCCTGCCACTCCATGCCGGAAACAAAGCAGAAGGGCGCCCTCAACCTCCGCCCGCCGCCTCCAGCGCCGCGGCGAGCTCCTGC
Source organism: Solirubrobacterales bacterium (assembly GCA_035712025.1). GTDB lineage: Bacteria > Actinomycetota > Thermoleophilia > Solirubrobacterales > 70-9 > VAYN01. The sequence continues at coordinate 11,045 of DASTBO010000015.1, read as the reverse complement.
TCCCGGCCGGCGATCTCCCCTTCGAGCCGCCCGCGCTTCGCCGCTCGCAGGCCGCGGCCCACCGCCGGGCCCTGCGGGACCCCCGCGGCGATCAGGTCGCCGCCGTCGATCTCCAGCTCGACCCTGCTCCACGAGGTCAGGTAGCGGTCCAGCCAGGTGGCTCCCAGCGCCCGCCCGAGGATCAGCTCGACCGGGTCGCGCCGCTCGGCCACCTCGACCGCCTCGCCGGGCCGCGGCGCCGGCATCGAGGCCAGAACCCGCTCCGCTCCCTCCGGCCCCAGTGCCGCCGCGATCAGGGCCTGCTCGCGGGGAACGAGCTCGGCCCAGTGCGGCTCCCTCAGCAGCTCCTCGACGCCCTTCATCAGCTCGACCCCGCCGGCGCGGAGGTCGATCAGACCCCAGCCGGCGAGCAGGCCGAGCCCGACCCGCCCGGTCGGTTCGGCGGCTAGCCGCTCCAGCTCGGCCCGGCGACGGTCGGCGGAGACGGTTGCGAGGTCGGTGCGCTGCAGCAGCTCGTAAGTCTCGGGCTCGAGCCCGAAGCCGAAGCGGGCCCCGTACCTCGCCGCCCGGATCGCCCGGGTCGGGTCGTCCTCGAAGGAGCGGGGATGGAGGACGCGCAGCAGTCCCCGCTCGAGGTCCTGGCGGCCACCGTGCGGGTCGATCACCCGTGCCTCGCCGGCGAGCGGGATCGCCATCGCGTTGATCGAGAAGTCGCGGCGCGAGAGGTCGGCCTCGATGGTCTCGGCGGCAGCCACCTCCGGCAGCGCGCCGGGCCGCGGGTAGCTCTCGGTCCGGGCCGTCGCTACATCCACCTCGTGCCCCTCGACCTCGACCTTGACCGTGCCGAAGCGCTGGTGCTCGACCGCGGCGCCGCCCAGTCGCGCGGCCAGCGCGGCGGCGTCGCCCTCGACGACCAGGTCGACGTCGGCCCGCGGTCGCCCGAGCAGGAGGTCGCGAACCGCGCCGCCGACCAGGTAGACGGGCTCTCGCGCCGCCCCGCGCACCGCCTCCAGCTCGGGATGGGCGTGCCGCAGCGCCGCGGCCAGATCCTCGACAGGCATGGACGACCTACGATGACCGCTCGCGCGGATGCCCGCTGGAGCCTCTCAGAGGCGGACGGCGATCCCGTCGGCCGCCATCCGCTCCTTCGCCTCGCGGACGCGGTAATGGCCGTAGTGGAAGATCGAGGCGCAGAGGACGGCGTCGGCGCCGCCGTCGACGATCGCCGCGCTGAGGTGGCAGAGCTCGCCGGCGCCGCCGGAGGCGATCACCGGCACGCTCACCGCCTCGGCGACGGCGCGGGTCAGCTCGAGGTCGTAGCCGTCGTTGGTCCCGTCGCGGTCCATGCTGGTCAGCAGCACCTCCCCCGCCCCGCGCTCGACCGCCTCTTCGGCCCAGCCGACCGCATCGCGGTCCTCGACCCGCACCCGGCCGCCGTTGACGTAGACGCCCCAGCGGGCCGGAGCGGCACACGGCGAAGAAGCGACCGGGGGCTCGCCTTCGCGCTTGGCGTCGATCGCGATCACCACGCACTGGGCGCCGAACTGGTCGGCCAGCTCGCCCAGCAGCTGCGGCCGCGCCAGCGCCGCCGAGTTGACCGAGACCTTGTCGGCGCCGGCGTCGAGCACCGCCTGGGCGTCCTCCACCGAGCGGATGCCGCCGCCGATCGTGAAGGGGATGAAGACGTTGTCGGCCGTCCGGCGCGCCAGCTCGACGATCGTCTCCCGCTGCTCGTGCGAGGCGGTGATGTCGAGGAACACCAGCTCGTCGGCGCCCTCGGCGTCGTAGCGCTCGGCAAGCTCCACCGGATCGCCGGCGTCGCGGAGCCCGACGAAGTTGGTCCCCTTGACGACGCGGCCGGCGTTCACGTCCAGGCAGGGGATGACGCGCTTCAGCGACATGGGCTCAGGTTAGGGCGGCGATGCCCTCGGCGACGGTGAACCGGCGCTCGTACAGCGCCCTGCCGACGATCGCGCCTTCGATGTTGGGAGCCGCCTCGCGGGCGAGGGCCCCGAGGTGAGCGAGGTCCCCCACTCCACCGGAGGCGATCACCTCGGCCGTGGTCGCGGCGGCGATCTCGTTCAGCTGCTCGATCGCGGGCCCCTCCATCGTCCCGTCGACCTCGATCGCGGTGCAGAGGAAGCGGCGGACGCCGCGCCGGCTCAAGTCGGCTACCGCTTCGGGAGCCTCGACGTCGCTGGTCTCGGTCCAGCCCGAGAGCGAGACCTTGCCGCCGCGGGTGTCGACCGAGACGACGACCGCCTCGCCGTGCGCCTCCAGCGCCGCGTCGAGGAAGGACGGGTCGCGCAGCGCCGCGGTGCCGATCACCACCCGCGCTGCGCCGGCGTCGAGCACCGCCGCGACCGAGGCGGCGTCGCGCAGCCCGCCGCCGACCTGGATCGGGCACTCGACCGCGGCCGCGATCCGGCGCACGGCGTCGAGGTTGCGCGGCTCGCCGGCCTTGGCGCCGTCGAGGTCGACGACGTGGAGGAACTCGGCGCCTTCGCCGGCCCAGCGCTCGGCCGCGTCGACCGGATCGGCGTCGTAGGTCGTCTCCCGGGCGTAGTCGCCCTGCAGCAGGCGCACCGCCTGGCCGCCGCGGATGTCGATCGCCGGGTAGAGGATCACGGGCCGGAGGACCGTCAGGCGGCCGCGGGCGCCTTGACGCAGATCCCGGCGAAGTTGGAGAGCAGCCGCAACCCCGCAGCGCTCGACTTCTCCGGGTGGAACTGGACGCCGTAGACGTTGTCCCGCTGCGCGGCGCAGGCGAAGCGGCCGCCATACGCGGCGGTCCCCAGCCGGTCCTCGCCGCCGGGCCGCGGCGCGAAGGAGTGGACGAAGTAGAACGGCGTCTCGGAGGGGATCCCCTCGGTGAGGCGCGACTCCCGGTCCCAGCGGACCGGCGACCAGCCGATGTGGGGCACCTTGAGGCCCTCGGCGTCGAGCTCGCCGACCGGCCCCGGGAGCAGGCCGAGGCCGTCGGAGCCGCCGAGCTCGGCGGTCGAGTCGAAGAGCAGCTGCAGGCCGAGACAGATGCCGAGGATCGGCACCCCGGAATCGCGCCGCTCGGCGATCAGCTCGTCGAGGCCGAGCTCGCGGATCCGCTCCATCGCCCGCGGCATCGCGCCGACGCCGGGAAGGACCACGCCGTCGGCGTCCCGGACCACCTCGGGATCGCGGCTGATCGTCGCCGTCACGCCGACGTGCTCGAGCGCCTTCTCGGCCGAGCGCAGGTTCCCCATCCCGTAGTCGAGGATCGCGATCCGGGCGCTCATTCGCTCAGCGTCCCCTTGGTCGAGGGGACGCCGCTCTCCTCCGGGTCGATCGAGACGGCGACCCGAAGGGCGCGGGCGAAGGCCTTGAACGAGGCCTCGATCATGTGGTGGGCGTTGGTGCCGGAGCGGACCCAGATGTGCAGGGTCAGCTTGGCGCTGTTGGCGACGGCGCGGAAGAACTCCTCGGCGAGCTCGCTGTCGAAGCCGGCGATCGAGACCACCGGCAGGTCGGCGGCGAAGTTGCAGTAGGGACGGCCGGAGATGTCGATCGCGCACTCGGCCAGGGACTCGTCCATCGGCACCAGGGCCGAGCCGTAGCGGCGGATGCCGGCGCGGTCGCCGAGCGCCTCGTCGAGCGCCTGCCCGAAGACGATGCCGACGTCCTCGACCGTGTGGTGGGCACCGGTCTCGAGATCGCCGTTGGCCTCGACCTTCAGCCCGAGGCGCCCGTGGCGCGCCAGCAGGTCGAGCATGTGGTCGAGGAACCCGACGCCGGTCTCGGCGCTCGCCTCCCCCCCGTCGAGGTCGAGGGAGAGCCGGATCTGGGTCTCGGCCGTGCTGCGCTCCTTGCTCGCGGTCCTGGTCATCGCCTAATCATCGCTGACTCGCCGTGGACGGGGAAGCCCTCGGCGGCGGCGAGGGCGTTTACGTGCGGCGCCAGCTCCGCCGCGGCGCCGTCGATCTCGACCACCGAGATCCGCCGGCGGAAGCCGCCGGGGCCGAGCGGGCCGGCGTAGCGACCGGCGCCGCCGGTCGGCAGGACGTGGTTGGAGCCGGCGAGGTAGTCGCCGAAGGCGGTGGCGCCGTGGCGCCCGACGAAGACGCAGCCGGCGGTGGTCGCCCGGTCGGCGAGCAGCGCCGCGTCGGTCTCCAGCAGCTCGAGGTGCTCGGGCGCGTAGGCGTTGGCGAGGTCGATCGCCGCCTCGGCGTCGGCCACCCGCACCAGCGCCAGCGGCGCCTCGGCGACGCTCGGGCGCGAGGCGGCGGCGGCTTCGGTCGCCTCGGCGATCGCCTCCAGCACGCGCTCCTCGACCGCGACGGCGACGAGCGGGCTTTCGGGCCCGTGCTCGGCCTGGGCGCAGAGGTCGAGCGCCGCCCACTCGGGGTCGGTGTCGTGCCCGGCGATCAGCATCAGCTCCGAGGGACCGGCCAGGGAGTCGATCCCGACGGTCCCGTAGACGGCGCGCTTCGCCTCGCGGACCCAGGCGTTCCCCGGGCCGACGACGACGTCGACGGGGGCGATCGTCTCGGTTCCGTGGGCGAGGGCGAAGATCGCCTGCGCCCCGCCCATCGCGTAGATCTCCTCGATCCCGCAGAGCGCCGCGGCGGCGAGCGCCAGCGGGTGCGGGCGGCCGTCGGGACCGGGAGGCGAGGCGAGGGCCAGCCGCCCGACGCCGGCGACCTGGGCCGGGATCGCGCACATCAGGACCGACGACGGATAGGCGGCGCGCCCGCCGGGGGCGTAGATCCCCGCGGCGCCGACCGCAACCTCGCGCAGCCGCACGCTCTGGCCGGCGGGGAGCTCGACCGTGCGCTCCTCGGCGACCTGGGGCTCGGCGACGCGGCGGATGTTGGCGGCGGCGGTCTCCATCGCCTCGCGCAGCTCCGGCGCCAGCACCGCCAGCGCCGAGACCGCCTCGGCGGGATCGACTCGCAGCGAGTCGAGCGAGGCGCCGGGGGCGTCGAAGCGGGCGGTCAGCCGCAGCACGGCCGCGTCGCCCCCCTCGCGGACCTCGCGCTCGATCGGGGCGACGTCGACCTCGGGCGCCGCCTCGGCTCCCCAGGCGCGCAGGGCGGCAGCGGTCGCGGTCGCCCCCTCCCACTCGAACCTGCGGGTCCTCATCCGCCGCTCGCCTCCCGCAGCCTCGCGGTCAGATCGTCGATCTCCGCCGAGCGCAGTTTGTGCGAGACCCGGTTGGCGACGAAGCGGGCGGTGCACTCGACGATCTCCTCGCGCACCTCGAGTTCGTTCTCCGCCAGCGTGCGGCCGGTGGCGACCAGGTCGACGATGCCGTCGCCGAGCCCGACCAGCGGCGCCAGCTCGACCGAGCCCTTGACTTCGACCAGTTCGACCTGGCGGCCGGTCGACTCGAAGTAGCGCTCGGCGATGCGCGGGTACTTGGTCGCGATCCGCATCATCCCCAGCCGCCGCTGGGCTTCGGCCAGGCGGTCGTTGCCGGTGCGCGCCGCGAGGACCATGCGACAGCGGCCGAAGCCGAGGTCGAGCAGCTCGTAGACCACCCGGTCGGACTGCTCCAGCAACACGTCCTTGCCCGTGATCCCGACGTCGGCGGCGCCGCTCTCGACGTAGGTGGGAACGTCGGAGGGGCGCATCGTCACCAGGGTCAATCCGGAGGCCTCGAAGATCAGCGAGCGCGAGTCGCCGCGCAGCTCGGCGGTGTCGACCCCGGCCCCGTCGAGCACGTCGAGCGTTTCCGTGAACAGGGCACCGCGCGGCACCGCCAGCTTCAGCGGGGGGCTCATTCTCCGGCCTCCCGCCGCCGCTCGCCGAGGCGCGCCGCCTCGACCTGCTCGAGCGAGAGCGCGAAGCCCGCGGCGGAGAACCCGAGCCCGAAGCGCCGCATCAGGCCGTCGTAGCGGCCGCCGCCGCCGAGAACCTGCCCGACCGCCGGGTCGTAGACCTCGACGATCGCTCCGTTGTAGTACCCGAGGTCGCGCATCAGCCCGAGGTCGAACTGCACCCGGTGCCCGCCGGGCCTCGACCTGAGGGCCTCGCCGATGCCCTGGAGGCGGTCGACTGCTTGCACCACCGCGGCGGCCCCATGCTCCCGCGCCCGCTCCAGGACGTCCTCTCCACCGCGCAGTTTTACGAGCTCGAGCGAGGCCCCCACCCGCTCCTCCGCGACCCCCGCCGCGGCAAGAGCGGCCTCGAGGCCGACGAGATCGTGGGCCGCCAGGCGCTTGAGGACCGACCCGATCTCCTCCTCCTCGAGACCCAGCTCCGCGAGCAGGTCCCGATGAAGGTCGGCGTCGCCGAGCCCGATCACGGCCTGGTCCAATCCCGCTGCGTCGAGCGCGGCTTCCAGGACTTCGATCACCTCGACGGTTCCCTCGGCCACGGGAGCGCCGATCAGCTCCACCCCCGCCTGCAGGAATTCCCGCATCTGTCCCCGCTGCGGACTCACCGCGCGGAAGGCGGCGGCGGTGTAGCAGAAGCGAAGCGGCGGCTCGGCGTTCGCGTAGCGGGTGGCGACGAGCCGAGCGATGGGGACGGTCATTTCCGAGCGCAGCGCCAGCAGTTCGCCGCCCTCGTCGAAGAAGCGGTAGGCGCTGTTGTCGCCGCGGCCGCGGCCGCGGGTCAGCACCTCGTCGTATTCGAGCGCCGGGGTGGCGACCTGGCCGTAGCCCTTCGCTTCGAAAACCTCGATCAGATCGGAGAGCAGCTTGCGCAGCTCCCGCATCTCGTCGGGCAGCACGTCTCTGGTTCCGGGCGGAATCGGGTGGATCATCGGCCTGACCTTACGAGAGTGGCGCGGAATTCCCTGCCGACGCAGGCGCTAAGCAGGGACCTCTGCAGAGACCCGCTCGATCTGGGCGCCGAGCCCGCGCAGGCGCTCGTCGATCTGCTCGTAGCCGCGGTCGATCTGGCGGATGTTGCCGATCTCCGAGGTCCCCTCGGCCGCGCAGGCGGCGATGAGCATCGCCATCCCGGCGCGGATGTCGGGGCTCTCGACGCGCTCGCCGTGAAGCCGGCTCGGACCGCTGACGATCGCCCGGTGGGGATCGCACAGCGTGATCCGAGCGCCCATCGCGACCAGCTTGTCGACGAAGAACAGTCGGTTCTCGAACATCTTCTCGAAGATCAGCACCTCTCCCTCCGCCTGGGTGGCGAGCGCGAGGGCGATCGAGGTCAGGTCGGCGGGGAAGGCCGGCCAGGGCCCGTCCTCGATCTTCGGGATCGCGTCGCCGAGGTCGGACTCGACCTGCAGCTGCTGTCCGGCGGGGACCAGCATGTCCTCGCCCTCGATCGCCGAGTGCAGCCCCAGGCGCTTGAACTGGCGGCGGACCATGGTCAGGTCTCCGGGCCCGACGTCGCGGATCCGCAGCTCGCCGCCGGTCGCGGCCGCGAGCGCCATGAAGCTGCCGACCTCGATGTGGTCGGCGGAGATCGTGTGCTCGGCGCCGCCGAGGCTCTCGGCGCCGTTGACTGTCATCACGTTGGAGCCGATCCCGTCGACCGGCGCGCCCATCTTGGTCAGCAACCGGGCCAGGTCCTGGACGTGCGGCTCGCAGGCGGCATTGGAGATCTGGGTCGGGCCCGGGCAGAGGGCGGCCGCCATCAGCGCGTTCTCGGTGCCCATCACCGAGGGCTCGTCCATGAAGATCTCGCAGGCCCGCAGCCCCCCGGGAGCGGAGAGCTCGATCCAGCGGCTGCCGTCGACCCGGGCGCCCAGGTCCTTGAAGGCGTCGAGGTGGGCGTCGAGGCGCCGGCGGCCGATGAAGTCCCCCCCGGGGGGCGGCATCCTCGCCTCGCCGAAGCGCGCGAGCAGCGGGCCGGCGAGGAGAAACGAGGCGCGGATGCGGCCGGAGAGCTCCTCGTCGACGGCGCCTCCGGCGACGTCGCGGGCGCAGAGGCGCAGGCTGTTGTCGCCGACCCAGGCGACCTCGACCCCGAGCTGCTCGAGCAGCGCGATCTGGGCTTCGGTGTCGCGGATCCGCGGCACCCGGTGCAGGACCACCTCCTCCTCGGTCAGAAGGCAGGCGGCGAGGATCGGCAGGGCCGCGTTCTTGTTGCCGGCGACGGTCAGCTCCCCGCAGAGGGGAACGCCGCCCTGGATGACGAACTTCTCCATCGTTCCGGCTAGGGTAACGACCGCCATGGGGAGGCGGCTGAAGATCGGCATCGGCGTCGTCGCGGCAGTGCTCGCACTGCTCGTCGTCAACATGCTCGTCGTCGACGGCAAGACCGAGGGCGCCGAGGTCACGGAACCGAACGGCCGGATCTTCAAGCTGCCCGGCGGCGACCTGCAGGTGGCCGAGCACGGCCCGCGCGACGGCTCCCCGATCGTCCTCATCCACTGCTTCAGCTGCGCGATGAACTGGTGGGACGGCATGGTGCCGCTGCTCGAACGCGACCACCGGGTGATCGCCGTCGACCTGCTCGGTCACGGCGGTTCGGAAAAGCCCGGCTCCGGCTACACGCCGCCGAACCAGGCGAAGGTCATCGCCGAGGCGCTGGAACGCCTCGAAATCGAAGACGCGACCGTGGTCGGCCACTCGCTGGGCGGCTCGGTCACCGTCGCCCTCTCAGAACAGGACCCTCGGCTGGTCGGCCGCGCGGTGGTCATCGACATGCCGCCGGACACCAGCTACGGCGACCTCGGCCTCGTCGCCGGCCTCGCCTTCCAGCCGCTGATCGGCGAGTTCCTCTGGCAGATCAAGCCCGACTTCTCGGTCCGCAAGGGCCTCGAGGTCGCCTTCGCCCCCGGCTACGACGTCCCCGACGCCTTCGTCGACGACGTCAAGCGGATGACCTACACGTCCTACGACGAGTCTCCCAGCGGGGTCGACGACTTCCGCGAAGAAGAGTCCCTCGACCAGCGGATGGCCGCCACCGGCAAGCCGCTGATGGTCCTGATGGGAGCCGAGGAGCAGATCGTCAACGACCCCCAGCGAGCGCTCGACCAGTACAGGGCCGCCGTGCCCAGCGCCATGACCCACCTGATCGCCGGCGCCGGCCACTCGCCCAACGTCGAGCGCCCGGCCCTGGTCGCCAAGCTGATCGACCGCTTCTCCGCTCAGCCCTAGCTTTTGGCTCTCCAGAGCCATTTTCATCTACCCCCTGCAACCCCGATTGCAGAATCCCGGTAACGTCCGGGGCCCTCCGTACCTTACGAACTCATGTTCGATTCAAAGACCAAGATCACCCACCGGCTGACCGACGCCGCGGACCTCCTGATCGACTTCGCAACCCTCGGCGAGTACGGGCTTGAGCCCGTTGGGAGAACTCGCCAGGGTTGCGCAGACCTTCCTGCCACGAGCCCCCGCAGGCCCCTTCCCACCACCCGCGCCCAGGCACGCAGCGGAAACTGCACCCTCCTCCAGGAATCCGGCCTGTTCAGCAGGCGCACTAGGGCCAGTGGAATCCGCCCGTCGCAGTAGCGGGCCCACGAACGTAATCAGGACCGACAGCCCAAGACCCGTCGAAGCAGGTCTCGCGCTGTCGGGATCAACTAATAACCGTTCGTGCTGCGCCCTCAACTGCATGTGGGGGTGACTGCTCCACTGAGGTGAATCTGTCCTGTGAGCTGAAGTGAAGTTGTGTATTGGGTTCCCCCAACTTCAGAGATCAGGTCGAATAGACCGCCGGTTGTTGTGATCTGCATGAACCTCTGCCGAGTGCTCCCGGGCACTTCAGGTTCGAAGTTGACGTTGTATGTCGTTCCCGCGACCCCACAGTTCGGGGTCTCGAATTCGCCGATCATGTTCCCGGTGACTTTGAAGGTCAGAACCCCGCCGCAGGTAAAGGTGACGAGTTCATTGCCCCCTGTCACCAACATCCCGATCGGTGTCCCGCTGTCCGCTCCGTTACCGATGATCACATTATGAAACACCTTGCTCGGGATTTGAATTGTTCCCGCGGTTACCGCACCAGTCGATTTACACGTAAATCCAAATGTATTGTCTATGCACCCAGTGAAATCCAGCGCTATTGTCCCTGTTATAGTCGAGGTGTATTCACCACCTCCGGTCACACCGGTACAGGTAACAACGTCGGTGTTCGCCACTCTCCACACTGGATTATTGACTTTTGTGATGCTGGTAAAGGTCTTTCCTGTTGCGTTGTGTGCGGTCCATTCACCAGCCGAGGAAACAGCCGGCATAGCGAACAATGCAGCGCTGGTTGCTGCGGCTGCAAGCAGCATCATCTTCCTGTCCATGACTGCCTCCCTATTTCTGCCGGTCCGATAAGGGGCATTGGCCCGTCGCGGCATTAAGAGGGCCCGAGGAAAAGAATGGCTCGCCACGACCCTCCTCTTCTCCTCAGCAGTAGCGGGTGGCACCTTGACAAGTCAAGGAAAGGGCTGCGGTTGTGGGCAGCACCATCCGAGCCGTCTCGGCCTCGCTGCAAATCGAGGTCGGCAGTCGCCGGCGCTCGCAATGCTGCGCCCGCCCAAGGACCTCCGCAGTGCGAACTGGACGACCGGCCGGAATGCATAAAGCGCGGCCCGCGCCAGTTGCTGGCGCGGGCCGCAATGAAGAACCGGCGGCGACCTACTCTCCCAGGGGGTTGCCCCCCAAGTACCATCGGCGCAGAGTGGCTTAACTGCTCTGTTCGGAATGGGAAGAGGTGTTTCCCACTCGCTATGCGCCACCGGAATTCTGCGAGACGCAGCGCCCGGTGGAGCTTGAAAACCGCACAAGGCCGCAATGGGTAAGAAATAAATATCCGTCAAGCCCTCGACCCATTAGTACCGGTCGGCTACGCACATTACTGCGCTTCCACCGCCGGCCTATCAACCTGGTGGTCTACCAGGGGTCTTACTCCCTCAAGGGGATGGGAGAGCTCATCTCGAGGACGGCTTCCCGCTTAGATGCTTTCAGCGGTTATCCGTTCCGTGCGTAGCTAATCTGCGATGCCCTTGGCAGGACAACAGATACACCAGAGGCACGTTCATCCCGGTCCTCTCGTACTAGGGATGACTCCTCTCAACTCTCCAACGCCCACAGCAGATAGGGACCGAACTGTCTCACGACGTTCTGAACCCAGCTCGCGTACCGCTTTAATGGGCGAACAGCCCAACCCTT
>DASTBO010000014.1:0-5588 GCA_035712025.1 Solirubrobacterales bacterium | reverse complement strand
TGGAGGGGCCCCCCCAACCCCTCTGCGACAGGCTTGCTGATTCGGAAGGCATCCGACGGGATTCCGAGAATCAGTGCTTATGCAAGTGGTGATGGGCATCGATCCTGGTGCCGCCAATCTTGGTTTTGGGATCGTTCGGGTCGAGGGCAGCCATATGGTCGCTCTGGACGGGGGGGTGGTGGAGACCACTGCTGAGCTGCCGATGGCGCGGCGGTTGGAGCGGATTCATCGCTCGCTGGCCGAGCTGCTTGCCTGGCACGAGCCGAAGGCGATGGCGATCGAGGACGTCTACTTCGGCAAGAACGTGCGCTCGGCGATGGCCGTCGGGCAGGCCAGCGGGGTGGCGATGCTGGCCGCCGCCGAACGCGGGATCGAATGCTTCACCTACACGCCGCAGGCGATCAAGATGGCGGTCTGCGGCTCCGGCGGGGCCGGCAAGCGCCAGGTCCAGCGGATGGTCGGGACGCTCCTCGGCCTGCCCGAGCCGCCGACCCCCGACCACGCCGCCGACGCCCTCGCGGTCGCCATCTGCCACGGCGGCGGCGACGGCCACCGCAGCGCGGTGACGATGGCGCGGGAAGCGACCGCCGGTCTCCGCGGGGAGCGGGTCGTCGGGTGATCGCCGCGGTTCGCGGAGAGGTGCTGGTGCGCCGGCCCGATCACGTGGTGATCGACGCGGCCGGGGTCGGCTACCGCCTGGCGGTCTCGGCCGAGACCCTGAAAGCGGTGCCCGCCGCGGGGAGCGACGCCTTCCTGCACGCCGAGCTGATCTCCCGCGACGACTCGCTGGCGCTCTACGGCTTCTCCTCCGAGGAGGAGCGCGACCTCTTCCGGCTGTTGATCACCGTCAGCGGCGTCGGCCCCAAGGTCGCGCTCGCGACCCTCTCCGGCGGCACCGCGCGCGACCTGCTGCGGGCGATCGCCGCCGGCGACGCGAAGCGCTTCCAGGCGGTGCCCGGGATCGGCAAGCGGACCTCGGAGCGGATCATCGTCGAGCTGCGCGAGAAGGTCGCCGGCGCCCTCGAGGAAGAGGTGGCGCTCGGCGCCGCCGAGGAGGGAGATCCCCGCACCCTCGCCCGCGACGGGCTGGTCAACCTCGGCTACGCCCCGCTGGAAGCCGAGCAGCTTCTGGACGGGGTCGAGGGCTCCGAGCCGCAGGAGATGGTGGCGGCGGCGCTGCGCCGGGCCGCCGCGGCGAGGAACGCCGCGTGAGCGGGCCGCCGGACATCGGCGGCAACCGGATCCGCACGCCGGGCCTCGAGCACGAGCCCGTTCCGGTCGACGCCGAGGTGAAGGTCCACGACGCCCGCGCCGAGGTGCCCGACGAGGATCTCGACCGCTCGCTGCGCCCGCCGACGCTGGAGGACTTCGTCAACCAGACGCAGGTGACCGACCAGCTGGCGATCTTCATCGAGGCCGCCAAGCGCCGCAACGAGCCGCTCGACCACGTCCTCCTCGCCGGGCCTCCCGGCCTCGGCAAGACCTCGCTGGCCCACATCGTCGCGGCCGAGCTGGGGGTGCCGATGGTGCAGACCGCCGGACCGGCGCTCGAGCGCAAGGCCGACGTCGCCTCCTTCCTCACCGCCCTGGAGCCGGGCAGCGTCTTCTTCATCGACGAGATCCACCGGCTGGGCCGGGCGGTCGAGGAGACCCTCTACCCGGCGATGGAGGACGGCGAGCTGCCGGTCGTGCTCGGGCAGGGAGCCGGGGCCCGCACCGTGACCCTGCCGCTGCCGCCCTTCACCCTGGTCGGGGCGACGACTCGCGCCGGGCTGCTGACGACGCCGCTGCGGGACCGCTTCGGGGTCTCGCACCGCCTCGAGTACTACCGGACCGAGCATCTGGCGCTGATCGTCGAGCGCTCGGCCGGGATCCTCGGGGTCGAGATCGACGCCGCCGGGGCGGAGACGATCGCCTCGCGCTCGCGCGGCACCCCGCGCGTCGCCAACCGGCTGCTGAAGCGGGTCAGGGACTTCGCCCAGGTGAAGGGATCGGGGCGGATCGGGGCCGACGTCGCGGCTGCCGCCCTGGAAATGCTGGAGGTCGACGCCGGCGGGCTCGACCGCAGCGACCGGGCGCTGCTGGAGACGATCGCGACCAAGTTCGGCGGCGGGCCGGTCGGCCTCTCGACCTTGGCGGTCGCGATCGGCGAGGAGCAGGACACGATCGAGGACGTCCTCGAGCCCTACCTGCTCCAGCAGGGGCTGCTGAAGCGCACCCCCCGCGGCCGGGTCCTCACGCCGCGCGCCTACGACCATCTCGGCATGCCGGCCCCGAAAGGCGCGGCGAGCCTCTTTTGAGACCCTCCCGCTAGCCTGTCGAGCATGCCGTTCTTCATCTGCCCGAACTGCGGGCACCGGGAGGTGAGCGGGGAGCGAACCGCGGGGTTCAGCACCCGCCCCAAGGGCTGCTCGAAATGCGGCTTCGGCTTTGTCTTTGAATTACTCGACGATTATTATCCGGCTCCTAATGCGGCCTTTTTCGTTTGCGACAAGCAGGAACGCGTGATCGACGCCGGCAAAGGCAGCTTCGAGCTGACCGGACTGACCGACGAGGACGTGATCGGTCGCCCCGTGCGCGAGGTCCTCGGGCTCGACTGGATCGACCGCGGCGACGGCGGCACCGAGGCGGACACCGACGGCGACGGGGTCAGCGACCCGATCGAGACCTCGCTGGAGTGGGGCGTCCGCTCGCTCGGCAAGCGGGTCTCGGTGAACGCCGAGGGCGACCTGCCGGCACGCGCGGTCGCCGACGTCTTCCCCGCCTACGACGACGACGGCGGCCTGCTCCTCGTCCTCACCCCGGAGGGCTAGCGAGATGGGAACCCGCCGCCGCCACCTCTTCGTCCTGCTCTTCGTCCTCGCGCTGGTGGCCGTCTCCGGGATCGTGATCGCCAAGAAGGAGACGAAGCTGGGCCTCGACCTCCAGGGCGGGCTCGAGCTCGTCTACCAGGGGCAGGCGACGGGGACCGAGACCGAAGTCAGCGGCGAAGACATCGAGGACTCGATCTCGATCATCGAAGAGCGGATCAACAAGCTCGGCGTCTCCGAGCCCGAGGTGGCCCGGCTCGGCATCGACCAGATCACGGTCAGCCTGCCCGGCGTCACCGACGCCAACCGCGCCGCCGAACAGGTCGGAACCACGGCCCAGCTCTACTACTACGACTGGGAGCCGAACCTGATCGGGCCCGAGGCAGCGGTCGGCGGGCAGCCCGGGGAAACGCCCGAAAAGCCGTTCAACGAATCGAAGAAACGGTGGGAAAAAGCCGGCCGCAACGTCAACAAACCCGAGGAACAGCGGCTGATCGCGGGTGGCGCCTACCCGACCGCCTACGAAGCGGCGCTGCTCGCCTCCGAACAAAAGCCGGTCGAGAACTGCGAAGACTGCTCCGTCGCCCGGCCGCGGTACTACCTGTTCGGCAAGGAGGAGCCGCACGAACTGCTCGCCGGCCCCGAGCTGGCGAAGAAAGACCTCTACGTCAGCCCGACGGGCGAGAAACTCCCGAAAGACGGGATCGTGGTCGAAATCCCGGCGGGCACGGTGCTGGTCTCCGAACTGCCCCAGGACGAAAAAGGCCAGATCCTCGAAGACGGAGAGCCGGGCTGGTACGCGCTGAAGGACAAACCGGCGCTCAGCGGCCACGACATCACCGACCCCGAACAGACCTACGGCCCGAACAACGAACCGGTCGTCTCCTTCAACTTCACCGGCGAGGGGCAGGACGCCTTCCAGGAAGTGACCCGGGAGATCGCCCGGCGCGGCCAGGAACAGGCGATCGGGCCGGTCGCCGGCCAGGAAGCCGAAGCGCTCTCCGGGCACTTCGCGGTGATCCTCGACAACGAAGTCAAAACCCGGCCGATCATCAACTTCCAGGAAAACCCCGACGGGATCGACGGCCGCACCGGGGCCCAGATCTCGGGCGGCTTCAACGACGTCGGCGAGGCGCAGGACCTGGCCACCACCCTGCAGATCGGCGCCCTGCCGATCAACCTCAAACTGATCAGCCAGACCCAGGTCTCGGCGACCCTCGGCAGCGAAGCCCTCGACCAGGGCGTCAAAGCCGCGCTCGTCGGCTTCGCCCTGGTGATCCTCTTCCTGCTCCTCTACTACCGCTTCCTCGGCCTGATCGCCTCGATCGCCCTCGGCGCCTACGCGCTGATCTTCTTCGCCCTGATCGACCTGATCCCGATCACCCTCACCCTGCCGGGGATCGCCGGCCTGGTGCTGACGATCGGGGTCGCCGCCGACTCGAACATCGTCATCTTCGAGCGAATAAAGGAGGAGGTGCGGGCAGGACGCTCGATGTCGAGCGCGATCGCGGCTGGCTACAAACGCGGCATCAGCACGATCATCGACGCCAACGTCGTCACCCTGCTGACCGCCTTCATCCTCTTCGTCCTCGCCACCTCCGGGGTCAAGGGGTTCGCCTTCACCCTCGGCGTCGGCACGATCGTCTCGCTGCTGACCGCGGTCGTCTTCACCCAGTCGCTGCTCGGCAGCATGAGCCGCTCGCGGTTGCTGCGCTCGCCGAGCGCGCTGGGGGCGGGCGGCGAGGGCAGACAGTGGCACTTCGACTTCATGGGCGCCAGCCGCTGGTTCTTCTCGATCTCCGGCGTGATCCTGATCGTCGGCGGCCTGGCGCTGGCGACCAAGCAGCTCAACTTCGGCATCGACTTCGAGTCCGGCACCCGGATCAAGGTCGCGCTCGAGCAGCCGACCGACGAGGAAGAGGTGCGCGACACCCTCGACGAAGCCGGGATCAAGGGCGAGGAGATCCAGCAGGTGGAAGACGACCCCAACTTCGGCGACAACGTCTTCCAGATCCAGTCGCATCAGCTCGAGCCGGGGGAAGTGCGCGAGGCACAGGCGGCGCTCGCCTCGGAGTTCGGGATCGCCGAAGACGGGTTCGACAGCACCAGCGTCGGGCCGACCTTCGGACAGCAGGTGGCGGACAGTGCCCTGAAGGCGCTGATCTTCTCGCTGCTGGTGATCTGCGGCTACGTGGCGCTGCGCTTCGACCCGAAGTTCGCGGTGCCGGTCCTGATCGCGATCTTCCACGACATCCTGATCACCGCCGGCGTCTACTCGTTGACCGGAAAAGAGGTGAGCAGCGGTACGGTCGCCGCCTTCCTCACCATCTTGGGTTACTCCATCTACGACACGATCATCGTCTTCGACCGGATCCGGGAGAACGTCCCGCGGATGCCGCGCGCCGCCTTCTCGCAGATCGTCAACCGTTCGATGAGCGAGGTTCTGACCCGCTCGCTGGTGACCAGCTTCTCGACCCTGCTCGGGGTGGTCTCCCTGATGGTCTTCGGCGGCGCGACCCTCCAGGACTTCGCCTTCGCGATGCTGGTCGGGATCGCCTCCGGCACCTACTCCTCGATCTTCATCGCCTCGCCGGTCCTGACCGCCTGGAAGGAACGCGAGCCGGGCTTCGTCCGCCGCCGGCAGCGGATCGCCGAAGTCGAGGGCGGGCAGGTCCCCGCCTACGCCGACGAGATCGAGATGGCCCAGCTGCGGCGCGACGACGAGACCGAAGCGGCGGCGGCGGAGCGGCTCGAGGCGCAGACCGAGGCGGCTCCGGG
>DASTBO010000013.1:0-6073 GCA_035712025.1 Solirubrobacterales bacterium | reverse complement strand
GGCGCCGAAGACCTCGGTCACGTCCGGCGGGCGCCCGTGGCGCCGCCGCGGCGCGCGGTCGCTGCCGCCGGGCACCGCCCAGCGCTCGAGCACCACCCGCTCCCGCATCCCCCAGCCGCCGTAGAGCTCGCCCGCCGCGGCGGCGGGGCGATGGCACTCGTACGGGTCGATCGCCAGCGTGGTGCGCCCGGCGCGGCCAAGGCGGTCCCAGATCGGCGGCGGCGCCTCGAACTGCGCCGCAAGGCGCACCCGCTGGTCCCCCGCCGCCCACTGGAACGGGTAGTAGAGGCCGTGCTCGCCGACCTCGACCCCGCGGTAGAGGTCCTGGTAGGCGCTGGCCGGGAAGTGCTCGGCGGGGGTCTCCAGCTCGAGGTGCGCGCCCTGGCTCCGCAGCGCGGCTAGGTTCGGCAGCCGGCCCTCGCCTTCGAGCCGCGCCAGCAGCGCGGCGCTGGCGGCGTCGAACTGGATCACGGCGATCACGCCGGGACCCCGGCGATCGGCGTCACCGTCACCTCGGCCCCGCCGAGCGCGGCGGAACGTCGGGCGGCTTCGACGACGGCCATCGCGGCGACGCCGTCGGCGGCACTCGCGACCGGCGTTCGTCCTTTCCCCGGAATCGATGGGGAAAGGACGAACGCCGCTTGGCTGGGGGACGGGTCGCGCAGCGCTTCGAGTTGTCGCCGCAGGGAGAGGGCCAGGGGGTCGGGGCTGCCGAGGAGGCCGCGGAGACGGGCGCCGAGACCGCCCCAGGTGGAGTTGGCGAGTTGCCTACCTGAGCGGTCGCGGACGGCGATCGCCTCGCGGTGGCCGCGGTCGGTCGCGCAGGCGATCCGGGCTCGGCCGCGGCTCAGCTCCAGCTCGAAGGTGGCGCGCTCGGGCTCGACCTCCGCGCCGCGCACGGCGATCGGGGCGGCGGCGCTGAGGTGGCAGGCGAGGTCGATCAGGTGGATCCCGGCGTCGAGCAGCGCCTCGTCGCGGGACTCGTGGGCGCCCCAGGCGTCGCGGCGGAAGCGCAGCTCGAGTTCGAGCTCCAGCCAGCCCTCGGGGGGAATGCTGTCGCGCAGCTCGGGCCCCTGCAGGAAGCGGCGGTTGAAGGCGAGCAGGGGGGTCGGCTCCAGGGCCGCCAGCGTTTCCGCCTCGGCGAGGTCGGGCGCCGGCGGCTTCTCGACCAGGCTGGGGATGCCGGCCCGGGCCGCCTGCCGGGCCAGCTCCAGGTGGTGCGCCGCGGGGACGGCGACGACCAGCAGGTCGATTGGAGCCTCGAGCAGGTCGTCGAGACCGGGGGCCGCCACGGGCTCGTCTCCGCCGCCGCGCTCCCAGAGCTCGACGCAGTGCCGCAGCCGGGCCGGGTCGGGATCGGCGAAGCCGGCGATCGTGACGTCCTCGGCGGCGAGCGCGGCGGGCACGTACCCGCGCTCGGCGATGCGGCCGCAGCCGGCGATCCCGAGCCTCATCGACCGCCGCCGTCGGCGAGATGGAGGGCGAGCGCCGCCGGCACCGAGGCGGCGGCGGTGAGCTGGTGGAGCTGGTGGAGCCCGACTCCGGCGGCCAGCAGCTTCGGCCCGCCGCGGCGGGCGAGCAGCGCGTACAGATCGCGGTCGAGGAGCAGGTTGGCGAGCAGCGCCGCCATCCCCAGGCGCGGGCGGCGGGCGATCAGCGAGCCGAGCAGGGCGACCGAGGTCGCGGCGCTGGCGCGGTGCCGCCAGCCGAGGTTGAGGGCGGTGCTGTCGCCGCCGTCCCGCAGGAGCAGCCGGGTCCAGGGGACCCCGCGGCGCCCGAAGTCGGTCGCGACCATCGTCCACGGGGTCCACGCCTTGAGGTGACGGCCGCGGATCTCGGGGTCGAGGGCGATCCTGGCGCCCCCTCGCCGCAATCGCATGCCCAGCTCGACGTCCTCCACGCTCGGCTCCGGGAACCCGTCGGCGTCGAAGCCACCCGCCGCCTCGAAGACCCCGCGCCGGACCGCTCCCAGCCCGGCCCAGAAGGTCTCGGCCGCGCCCTCCGCGCCGGCGTGGACGTGGTGGTGGAGGAGGTTGCGGTAGCGGGAGGTCAAGCCCGGGTCGGCGGGGGCGTCGTCATAGGCCCCGAAGACGGCGTCGAGCCCGGGGTCGGCGGCGAACCGCGCGGCCATCCGCTCCAGGGCCTCTGGGTGGACCTCGACGTCGGAGTCGACAAAGACCACGATCTCGGCCCGGGTCCCGGCCGCACCGCGGTTGCGCGCCGCCGCGGGCCCGGCCCCGGCCGGCTCCCGCTGCACGACCAGCTCGTCGGCGGCCCGGCTGCCCGCCACCAGGGCGGCAAGGCAGCGCTCCAGGCTCTCCGGGCGGTCGGTCGCCGGTACGACGACGGCAAGGGTCGGGGCGGAGCCGCGCGGGTGGTGCGGATCCGGGGAGGAGGCCGGCATTAGGGATACCTAATACCATCTCGCAGCCCGATGCCGCCGCCCGCCTCCAAGCCGGATAGCGCGCCCGTCGCGGTTCTCGGCGCCGGTCCCGCCGGGCTGACCGCCGCCTACCGCCTCGCCCAGCGAGGAGCCCCCGTCGTCGTCTTCGAGGCGGGCGGGGAGGTCGGCGGCCTGGCGCGCACGGTCGTCCGCGACGGCTACCGCTTCGACCTCGGCGGCCACCGCTTCTTCACCAAGAGCGCCGAGGTCGAGGCGCTCTGGGAGGAGCTGCTCGGTCCCGAGCTGCTGGTCCGGCCGCGGCTCTCGCGGATCTACTGGCGCGGGCGCTTCATCGAGTACCCGCTGCGACCGGCCGACGTCTTCGCCAAGGTCGGGCCGCTGGAGCTGTCCCGCAGCCTCGCCTCCTACGCGCGCGCCCGCCTGCGCCGGCCCGCCGCGGCCGACACCTACGAGGAGTGGGTCAGCGCGCGCTTCGGCCGCCGCCTCTTCGAGCTCTTCTTCAAGACCTACACGGAAAAGGTCTGGGGGGTGGGGACCGACGAGCTGCGGGCCGAGTGGGCGGCGCAGCGGATCTCCGACCTCTCGCTCTGGTCGGCGCTGCGGGCGGCGCTGCCGGGTCGCGGCGAGACCCCGCGCAGCCTGATCGAGGAGTTCCGCTATCCCCGCCTCGGGCCGGGCCAGATGTGGGAGGAGATGGCGCGGCGGGTCGAGGCCGCCGGCGGCGAGATCCGACTCGGGGCCGCGGTCGAAGGTCTCGAGCACGAGGGCGGACTGCTGACCGCCGTCCGGGCCGGCGGCGAGCGGACCGAGGTGTCGGCGGCGATCTCCTCGATCCCGCTGCGGACGACGGTCGGCGTCGCCGACCCGGCTCCGCCCCGCGAGGTCGCCACCGCCGCCGCGGGCCTGCGCTACCGCGACTTCCTCACCGTCGCCCTGCAGGTCGACGGCGAGCCGCCGTTCCCCGACAACTGGGTCTACGTCCACGACCCGCGGGCGCGCGTCGGCCGGATCCAGAACTTCCGCGCCTGGAGCCCGTGGATGACGCCGGACCCGCGGCGCTCCTGCCTCGGCCTCGAGTACTTCTGCTTCGAAGGCGACGAGCTCTGGGGCGCCGCCGACGAGGAGCTGGTCGCCTTGGGTCGGCGCGAGGTGGGCGAGCTGGGCCTGGTCGACCCGGAGCGGGTCGCCGGCGGCCACGTCGTCCGCGTCCCCAAGGCCTACCCCGTCTACGACGGCGAGTACGCCGGGCGGGTCGAGCGGATCCGCGGCTGGCTCGACGGGATCTCCAACCTCCAGCAGATCGGCCGCAACGGCCTCCACAGGTACAACAACTCAGACCACTCGATGCTGACGGCGATGCGCGCCGTCGAGAACCTCTGCGACGGTGCCGACCACGACGTCTGGGCCGTCAACGCGGAGAGCGTCTACCACGAGCGGGAAGAGGCGGACGAGCAGCCCTACAAGGTGGCTCCGGAGACTCCGGCCATGGCCGGACCGCTGGCGGAGCTCGACTAGCGCTGGTTGGCGGGGCAGGGGAGCCGGGTCGCTCTCCAGGTCCCGGCGTGGGCGAAGACGTCGCCGCCCGGGATGGGCTTGGTCGAGACGGCGGTGCCGTACCGGGGGCGGTGGCGGATGAGGACGGTGGCGATCGGCTCGTCGAGCTTCCAGGCCAGGGCGGTCTGCTCGCGGACCTGGGTCATGCGGACCCGGTCCTGGCAGGCGAGCAGGGGGGCGCTGCCGGTTCGGTCGACCAGGTCGAAGAGGTGGTCGATCGAGCGGGTCTGGCGCTCGACGACGCCCAGGTCCCCAGGTACCTGGGCCGCGCGCCATCCAAAGCCGATGACCGCGATGGCGAGCGTGCCCATGACAACCGCGGCAGAGCTTTTCCATCCATGAGAGGGAAAACCTCTGCCGCGCTCGGCGGCCCGGGCGATTCCGACGCCGCCGAGGACCGCAATCAGGGCCGTCGCCGGGGCGAGGAAGCGGGGGAGGCCCGCAAAGCCGGCGATTGCCATCGCGGCGACGAGGAAGATCCACGCGGCGGCGCCGGCTAGGAGGATCGCCAGGGGCCGGTCGGAGCCGGGACCAGGCGCTTTTGCAAACCACCGGTCGACAAAGGCGCCTTGCCAGAGGAGGAGGGCGAGGCCGATCCAGGCGGCGGCGAGGGGGGCGGCGAGGGCTCGTCCCAAGACGGCGAGGCCGTCGAGCGGCTCGATGCCGCCGGCGCGCGCGGTTTCGCCTCCCTCCAGCGGGTTGCCGGCGCCGACGATGTCGGGGACGAACCAGGCGAGGGGGATCAGGAATGCGGCGACGACCGCCGCCGCCCGCAGGCGCGGCCGCTCGCGCGTCGCGTAGAAGGCCCAGAGCGCCAGGAACGGCCAGGCTTCCGGCCGCAGCAGCGCCGCCGCCGTCCCCAGGCCGAGCGCCGCGCCCGGCCGTTGGTCGAGCGCCGCCCAGATCGCGCCCAGGACCAGCGCCACCAGCAGCGGCTCCGAGAGGCCGCCGGTGAACTGGCGCAGCGGCGGCGTGAAGGAGTCGGCGGTGAGGGCGACCGAGCCGGCCGCGAGCGCCGCCCCTGCCCAGCGCCAGCGCCCGGCCTCCTCGCCGGCGAGCCGCGCCGCCAGCAGTCCCGCCACCAGCGGCGCGCAGAGCCAGCCGGCGCGGGCGACCAAGAGCCAGCCGTCCGGCGCCGCGCCGCCGAGCAGCGAGAGCGGCGCGTCGACCAGCACCGGCAGCGGCTTCCACGACGGCCCGGCGGCGGTCTCGAAGCCGCCGTGCATCAGCTCCCGCCCCCAGATCAGCCAGGCCCAGGGGTCGTAGACCGGGTGGTAGGGGAGGACCAGGGACAGGGCCGCGAGGACGAGCGCGGCCGCGATCCCCAGGCGCAGGCCGGCCCTCACCCGATCACGGCGGCGTCGCGCCCTGCTCGCTCAACAGGTAGACGGGCACCGCGGCCACCGCCAGCAGGACCAGGGCGGGGATCGCGCTCGCCTCGTAGAAGCCGTAGGTGGTCTGGGTCCAGATGTCGGTCGCCAGCGTTTTGAACCCGATCGGCGAGAGGATCAGCGTCACCGTCAGCTCCTTCATCGCGTGCAGGAAGACGAGCGCGGCGCCGGCCATCATCCCGCCGCGGGCGAGGGGGATCGTGATCGTGCGGAACACTTCGGCCGGACCGCGGCCCATCCCGCGCGCCGCCTCTTCGATTCGCGGCGAGAGCTGCACCAGGGAGCTGGCGGTAGGGCCGATCGCCAGCGGCAGGTAGTGGATCGTCATCGCGAAGACCAGCAGGGCGATCGTCTGGTAGAGCGCCGGCACCGCGCGGGTGGCGAAGAAGACGAGGCCGAGGGCGACGAGGATCCCCGGCAGCGCGTAGCCGGCGTGCGAGAGGCGCTCGACCAGCCGCGCGACCGGAGAGGGATAGCGGACCGCGAGCGCCGCCACGGCCAGCGCCGCGAGCGCCCCGACCGCCGCCGCCCAGGCGGCGATCAGCAGCGAGTTGCCGCCCAGCGCGGCGATCGTGCTCCACGAGGTGCTGCCGGTGGAGATCCCCTTGTTCGCCCAGTAGACCAGGACCCCGACCGGGAGCAGGAAGGCGACGAGGACGACCAGCGAGCAGAAGGCGAGCGCCGGCCAGCGCCAGCGGCCGAGCCGGTAGGGCCGGGTCGGGCG
>DASTBO010000012.1:0-14066 GCA_035712025.1 Solirubrobacterales bacterium | reverse complement strand
CCGACCAACAACTGGCACGACCCGCACGACATGCGAGAGATCCTCGAGGAGAAGTTTCGCGGCGCGATGCGCGGGCGCACGATGTACGTCGTGCCGTTCTCGATGGGCCCGCTCGGCTCGCCGCTCGCCGAGATCGGCGTGCAGCTGACGGATTCGGCCTACGTCGCCGTGTCGATGCGGATCATGACCCGGATGGGCTCGGGCGCCCTCGACGTACTGGGCGAGGACGGCGACTTCGTCCCCTGCGTGCACTCGGTCGGGATGCCGCTGACCGAGGGCGTCGAGGACGTCTCCTGGCCCTGCAACGAGGCCAACAAGTACATCGTCCACTACCCGGACAGTCGCGAAATCTGGTCCTTCGGCTCGGGCTACGGCGGCAACGCGCTGCTCGGCAAGAAGTGCTTCGCGCTGCGGATCGCTTCGGCGATGGCCCGCGACGAGGGCTGGCTGGCCGAGCACATGCTGATCCTCAAGCTCACCTCGCCCGAGGGCAAGGTCAAGTACATCACCGGCGCCTTCCCCTCGGCCTGCGGCAAGACCAACCTGGCGATGCTGGTCCCGACCCTGCCCGACTGGAAGGTCGAGACGGTCGGCGACGACATCGCCTGGATGAAATTCGGCGAGGACGGCAAGCTCTACGCGGTCAATCCCGAGGCCGGGTTCTTCGGCGTGGCGCCCAACACCAGCCACAAGACGAACCCCAACGCGATGG
Organism: Solirubrobacterales bacterium; assembly: GCA_035712025.1. GTDB lineage: Bacteria > Actinomycetota > Thermoleophilia > Solirubrobacterales > 70-9 > VAYN01. The sequence continues at coordinate 13,354 of DASTBO010000012.1, read as the reverse complement.
ACACGATCGAGCGGAACACGATCTTCACCAACTGCGCCAAGACCGACGACGGCGACATCTGGTGGGAGGGGATGACCGGCGAGCCGCCGGCGCATGCGATCGACTGGCACGGCAACGACTGGACCCCCGAGTCCGAGAAACCCGCCGCCCACCCGAACGCCCGCTTCACGACCCCCGCCTCCCAGTGCCCCTCGATCGCACCCGAGTGGGAGGATCCCGCCGGCGTGCCGATCGACGCCTTCCTCTTCGGTGGCCGCCGCGCCACCGTGGTGCCGCTGGTCCAGGAAGCATTCGACTGGGAGCACGCCGTCTTCATGGGGGCGACGATGTCCTCGGAGACGACCGCCGCCGCGGCCGGCGCCGTCGGCCAGCTGCGCTTCGACCCGATGGCGATGCTGCCCTTCTGCGGCTACAACATGGCCGACTACTTCGCCCACTGGCTGAAGATCGGCCAGCGCGAGGGGGGACAGCTGCCGCGCGTCTTCTACGTCAACTGGTTCCGCAAAGACGCCGACGGCAAGTTCCTCTGGCCCGGGTTCGGCGAGAACAGCCGCGTCCTGGAGTGGGTCTTCCGCCGCTGCGAGGGCGAGGCCGAGGCGGTCGAGACCCCGGTCGGGCTGCTGCCCGCCGAGGGCGAGATCAACACCGAGGGGCTGGACATCTCCGCCGAGGCGATGAAGGAGCTGCTCAGCGTCGACCTCGACCTGGTCAGGGAGCAGCTGCCGCAGGTGAAAGCGCACCTGGCCGAGTTCGGCGACAGGCTGCCGACCGAGGTCGGCGCCCAGCTCGAGGCGCTCGAACAGCGCCTCGGCTGAGGCGGGGAGGGACCGGGGCGCCGGCCAGGCGCCCCGGCTGCGCCCGTGCAGGTCTACGGGATCCGCGCACGAATGCCGAACGTAAGGTGTGATCGTGCAGACCCGGCTCGAATCCCCACCCGCAATCGCGCTCCTGGCTGCGATCGGGCTCCTCCTCTGCTCGCTCGCGAACGCCTTCTCGCGCGAAACGCTCGATCCCTCGCAGCTGGTCTACTGGCTCGGCATCCTGCTGATCGCCGTGCCGATCTTCCTGCGGCTCACCTCGACTGAGCCGAGCTCCCGCGAGCGCCTCGGCCTGGTCCTGCTGCTGGGGCTGGCGCTCTACGGCGTCAAGATCGTCCACGACGCGCCGCTCTTCACCCTCTCCGACGAGTACATCCACGCCTTCAACGTCGACCAGATCGAGAAATTCGATCACCTGTACCACTTCAACCCGGCGATCCCGACCTCGCCGTACTACCCCGGGCTGGAGGGGGCGACCTCGGCGCTGACGATGCTGACCGGGGCCTCGACCTACGTCTGCGGGACGATCCTGATCGGCGCCGCCCGGCTGGTGCAGATGGCCGCGCTCTTCTTCCTCTTCGCCCGGCTCAGCGGCTCGGCCCGCGGCGCCGGCATCGGCGTCGCCGTCTACACCGGCACCAGCAACTTCCTCTTCTGGGGGGCGCAGTTCTCCTATGAGTCGCTCTCGCTGCCGCTGGTCTGCGTCGTCCTGATGGCCTTCGTCGAACGCGAGGAGGCGCCGGCCTCGGACCGGCGTGCCTGGGCGGTGCCGATGGTGCTGGGGATCCTGGCGATCACCATCACCCACCACCTCAGCTCCTACGCGCTGGCGGTGATCCTCGTCGCCCTCGCCGTCCTCTACCGGGTGATGAAGGTCGAGAAGCCGAACCCGTGGCCGTTCGCCGCGCTGGCCGTCGGCTCCGCCGTCGCCTGGTTGCTGATCGCCGCCCAATCGACCACCGGCTACCTCTTCCCGGTCCTCGAGAACGCGGTGAAGGCGATCTTCAAGACCGCCTTCGGCGACACCGAAGCCCGGCAGCTCTTCGGCTCGCCCTCGGACACCGCCGAAGCCGTCGCCGGGACCCCGCTGGGAGCGCGGGCGATCGCCCTGCTGGCGATCGCGGTGCTCGGGGTCGTCGCCCTGATCGGGCTGCGCCAGGTCTGGCGGCGGGAGCGGCGCAAGCCGCTCGTGATCGTCTTCTGCGCCTTCACCTTCGCCTTCTTCGCGGCGCTGATGCTGCGCTTCGCCCCGGCGGCCTGGGAGACCGGCAACCGCGCCGGCGGCTACTTCTTCATCGGCCTCTCCTTCGTCGCGATCTACGGCATCGCCGAACTGCTGCGTCGCGGCTCCCGCCCGATGCGCCGGCGGCTGCTGATCACCGCGGCGCTGGCGGTCGTCCTCGTCGGCGGCGCCATCTCCGGCTGGTCGTGGGACCTGCAGCTGGCGCGACCGATCAAGGCCTCCGCCGCCGGCGCCGAGATCTCCTCCGAACCCCTGGCGCTGGCGGAATTCGCCGCGGAGCGCCTCGACGGCAGCCGCTTCGCCGCGCCCGAAGCCGACGCCCGCGTCCTGCTCACGCCCGGCGGCCAGGTCGCCTTCGGCGGTCAGGGGCCCGACATCGAGGACATCGTCGACGAACCGCAGCTGCACGACTGGCAGCTGCCGCTGCTGGAGAGCAACCACCTGCCCTTCCTCGTCGCCGATCGCCGCCAGCTCTCCGAGGACACCCTGCGCGGCCAGTACTTCTCGGTCAAGGACCAGTACGGGAACGAGCTGCGCCCGAAGGGCGTCGTCCACAAGTTCTCCGAGATCCCCGTCGGGCGCGTCTGGCACAGCGGCCGCATCGTCCTCTTCAACCTGCGGGACCGCCCATGAGGGGCCACCGAGACCTGACCCGGGCCTGCCTCGCGGCCGTCGTCTGTGCGCTCGTCGCGGCGCTGGTGCCGCTGGAGATCGTGCGGCTGGTCGCCGCCCTGCCGCTGACCCTCTTCCTGCCCGGCTACGCGGTCGTCGCCGCGGCCTTCGGCTCGCGCGAGCTGGCGCCGGCGCAGCGGATCACGCTCAGCGTCGCGGTCAGCCTGATGGTCCTCGCCCTCGGCGCCTTCGTCCTCAACGTCTTCCCCTTCGGGCTGGAGACCGCGAGCTGGGCGGTGCTGCTGCCGCTGGTCGTGATCGCCGTCAGCCGCGGCGCGGCGCTGCGCCGCGATCCGGCCAAGCGCGACGCGGATCGGCGGCCGCCGCTCCCGCGCCCGAAGACCGCCAGCCTCGCGCTCGGCGCCCTCGCCCTGGCGATCGCCGTCGCCGCCATCGCCCTCGCCGAGCGGCCGCTGCCGGCCGAGAACGCCAGGGGGTTCACCGCGCTGTGGATGCTCCCCACCGACTCGCGCGAAGACGCGGTCGCGGTCGGCGTCGTCAGCAACCAGCAGGACACGCACTCCTACCGGCTCCGGGTGAGCCTCGGGAAGAACCAGTCGAAGACCTACCGGGTCAGGCTTGACCCGGGGGAGGAACGCGTCTACGAAGTCGACGTTCCGCCCAGGCCCAGCGGCAGGACGCACGTCGTCTCCTCCCTCTACAGAGCGGGGGAACCGCAGAAGCTCTACCGCCGGGTGACGAGCTGGCTACCGAGGCAGAAGACCTTCCCTTGAGCGCGAGCGCAGCTCCCGTCGACATCGTCGTCACCAACCACAACTACGGGCGCTTCCTCCCGGAGGCGATCGAGAGCGCCTGCGCCCAGACCCACCCCGAGGTCGCCGTCGTCGTCGTCGACGACGGCTCCAGCGACGACTCGCGCGAGATCCTGCGCCGCTACGAGGACCGGGTCGAGGTCGTGCTGAAGGAGCAGGAGGGGCAGGCCTCGGCGCTGAACGCGGGGCTCGAGCGCTGCCGCGGCGAGGTTCTCCTCGTCCTCGACGCCGACGACGTCCTCCGCCCGCAGGCGGCCGAGCGCGTCGCCGCCGCCTTCGCCGCCCGTCCCGGCCTCGCCAAGGTCCAGTTCCCGATGGAGATCGTCGACGCCGACGGCAACCCGACCGGGGCGGTCAAGCCCGGCGGTCACCTGCGGGCGCCGGTCGGCGACCAGCGCCGGGCCGAGCTGGCCTTTCCCTTCGACCTGCCCTGGCTGCCGGGAGGCGGCACCGGCTTCCGCACCGAGGCGGTGCGCCGGATCCTGCCGATCCCCGCCGCCGACTACCCGCGCAGCGGCGCCGACTGGTACCTGGTGCACCTGACCGCGCTGCTCGGCGAGGCGGCGCTGCTGGACGAGGTCTGCGCCTCCTACCGGGTCCACGGCGGCAACGCCTACGAGCTGGACGGGGACGAGATCGACCTCGACCACGTCCGCGAGGCGATCCTCTTCGCGGCGGCGACCACCCGCTCGCTGGAAGATCTCGCCGACGAGCTCGGCCTGGAGCGGCCGGGGACGATCCTCTCCTTCGCCGACCTCGCCAACCGGCTGGTCTCGCTGCGACTGGAGCCGGATCGACACCCGCTGGCGGGGGACCGTCGCGGCGCCCTGCTGGCCGACGCGCTGCGCGCCGTCCGCCGCCGCTTCGACGTCTCGGCGCCGATGAAGGCGCTGCTCGTCGGCTGGTTCGCGCTGGCGGCGGTCGCGCCGCGGCGCCTGGCCCGCCCGCTGGCCGAGCTGTTTCTCTTCCCCGGCAGGCGCACCGGGGCCAACCGCGTACTGGGAAGATTGCAGCGCCGATGAGAATCCTGATCGTCACCGATCACTACCCGCCGTTCATCGGCGGCGCCCACCGGCAGGCGCGGCTGATCGCGTCGGGGATGGCAGGGCGCGGCCACGACGTCGCCGTCGCCACCACCTGGCACGGCGGCCTGCCGCCGCTCGACTGGGAAGATCACGTCACCGTCCACCGGTTGCGCCAGGTGCGGACGGCGTTCCGCTCGCTGGTCCGCGACGAGGAGCAGCGGCACCAGCCGCCTTTTCCCGACCCGGTGACGATCGTCGGTCTGCGCAAGCTGATCAAGGGCTTCGAGCCGGACGTCATCCACGCCTACGGCTGGCTCGCCTTCTCGGCCGCGGTGGCGCTCGGCCGCCGGCGCATCCCGATGCTGGTCTCGGCCCGCGACTACGGCTACTTCTGCGCCAACCGGACCCTGCTGCGCAAGGGCGAGCCCTGCTCCGGGCCGGCGCCGCTGAAGTGCGCGAGCTGCGCCAGCGAGTACTACAGCGGCGTCCCCAAGGGTCTCGCCGCCACCGCCGGCGTCTACCTCTGCCGGCCGCTGCTGGCGCAGAAGATGACCGGGCTGCACAGCGTCAGCAGCTTCGTCCACGACGTCACCACCCGCCACCTGTTCGGTCCCGGCGGGGCGCCCGAGGACCTGGTCCAGGTGACGATCCCGAGCTTCCAGGACGTCGCCCCCGACCAGGCGGTCGACAGCGCCGACCCCCAGATCGCACCCTTCCTCGAGCGGCTGCCGAGCGAGCCGTTCGTCCTCTACGTCGGCGCCTTCCGCAAGGTCAAGGGCCTGGAGACCCTCTTCGACGCCTACGGGAAGCTGGAGTCGCCGCCGCCGCTGGTCCTGATGGGCACCTTCGAGCGCGACTCCCCGCAGCCGTTCCCGGAGGAGGCCGTCGTCCTCACCGACGTCCCCCACAAGGCGGTGATGGCCGCCTGGGACCGGGCGATGTTCGGGGTGATGCCCTCGCTCTGGCCGGAGCCCTTCGGCGCCACCGTGGCCGAGGCGATGAACCGCGGCAAGCCGGTGATCGGCACCACCCTCGGCGGTCACGTCGACATGATCGGCGACGACGCCGGCCTGCTCGTCCCGCAGGGCGACGTCGGGGCCCTGGCCGGGGCGATGCGCGACCTGATCGAGAACGCCGAGCGCCGCGAGCGCTTCGGGGCGGCGGCCAGCGCGAAGGCGCGGTCGTTCGCGGCGGGCGCCGTGATCCCGCGCTTCGAGCAGGCCTACCGCGACGTCCTCGCCGCGGGATGAGGATCCTCCTCGTCGTCCCGGTGCCGCCGCAGGCGGACGGGGGAGGGGCGATCCCGGTGCTGCTCGAGGCCGAGCTGCGCGGCCTGCGCGAGCGCCACGAGGTGACCCTGGTCACCGCGGTCGGCGACGAGCCCGGCGAAGCCGAGGCGGTGGCGCGACTGCGCGAGGGGGGCGAGGTGCACGTCGCCGACCGCCGCCGACCGCCGCCGGGAGGGCGCCGGCGCCGGCGGCAGCTGCGGATGGCGGCCGCCTGGGCGCGGGGGCGCTGGCCCTGGCGCACGGTCTGGTACGCCGATCCCGGCATCCAGCGGATCGTCGACCGCCTCGGCGCCGAGCGCGAGTTCGACGTCGTTGCGGTCGAGGACAGCGCGATGTCGGTCTTCCGCTGCCCCGCCGGGGTGGCGACGGTCTACACCCACCACGAGGTGCTGCGGGCCCTTCCCGTGGACTGGAGCCCGGGTCCGCCGCGGCGCTGGCCGGGCTGGGCCTTCGGCGAGCTCGACTGGCGGCGCTGGCCGCGCTTCCAGGCCGAGGCCTGGCGGCGGTTCGACCGCGTCCAGGTCTTCAGCCGGCGCGACGCCGAGGCGATCGCCGAGCTGGCGCCCGACGTCGCGGCGCGGGTCCGGGTCGACCCCTTCGGGATGGTGCTGCCGCCGCGGGCCGACCCGGGGCGCGAGGTGCCGGGGACGATCCTCTTCGTCGGCGCCTTCCACCACCCGCCGAACCGCGAGGCGGCGACCTGGCTGGCGCGGGAGATCCTGCCCGCGGTTCTGGAGCGCGCGCCGGGGGCGCGGCTGCGGATCGTCGGCAGCGCCCCGCCGCCGGAGGTCCTCGAGCTGGCGGGAGAGCGGGTCGAGGTCGTCGCCGACGCGCCCAGCGTCCAGCCCCACACCGAGGCGGCGGCGGTGGTGATGGCGCCGGTGCGGACCGGCGGCGGGATGCGGATGAAGGTGCTGCAGGCGATGGCCGCCGGCAAGGCGGTGGTGACGACGCCGCGCGGGACCGAGGGCTACACCGGGTTCGGGGAGGAGCCGCCGCTCGCCGTCGGCGAGAGCGGCGAGGAGCTGGCCGCGGCGACCGCGGCGCTGCTGGAGGACGACGCGGCGCGGCGGAGCCTGGGGGAGCGGGCGCGCGAGTTCGCCGAGCGCCACCACAGCCCCGGGGCCTGGGCCGAGCGCCAGACCGCCGTCTTCGAGGAGGCGCGGGCGGCGCGCCGAAGTGGTTCCGATGGCTGAGCGGCCGAGCGTCACCGTCGTCATCCCCACCCACCAGCGGCGCGACGCGCTGCGCACGGTGCTGGAGTCGCTCTCCAGCCAGAGCGTCGCCCCCGACGAGTACGAGGTCGTCGTCTCGGTCGACGCCTCGACCGACGGCACGATCGGGATGCTGGAGGCGTGGGAGGGGCCGCTGCGGCTGCGCTGGGTCGCGCCCGAGACCCGCGGGCGGGCGGGTGCCTGCAACGCCGCCGTGGCGGCGGCGGCGGGCGAGGTGACGATCGTCCTCGACGACGACATGCGGGTCGTCCCCGAGTTCGTCGCGCGCCACCGCTCCCACCATCCCGCGGGCTCGCGGCGCTGCGTCCTCGGCGCCGTCCCGGTCGAGCTGGAGGCGGGCGGCACCCACGCCGCCCGCTACGTGAAGGACAAGTTCGACCTCCACCTCTCGCGCCTCTCCGACCCCGCCCATCTGGCGCTGCCGCGCTCCTTCTTCACCGGCAACGCCTCGCTGCGGACCGAGACGATGCGCGCCGTCGGCGGCTTCGACGACTCGTTCGGGATCTACGGCAACGAGGACGTCGAGCTGGCGCTGCGGCTGCGGCAGAGCGGGGTGGAGCTCGGCTACGACCCCGAGGCGCTCGCCTGGCAGTCCTACGACAAGGGCCTCGGCGGCCTGCAGCGCGACACGCTGGCCAAAGGCAGGACCACGGTCCAGCTCGCCCGCAGCCACCCCGAGGTCTTCCCCGACCTGCGCCTGGCGAATCCCGACGACGCGTCGCGGCCCTGGCTCGCGGCGCGCGCCGTCCTGCTCTGGGCGACGCGGAGGCTGCCGGCGACGAGCGGCGCCCTCTTTACCCTCTTCTCGCTGCTGGAGAGGCTGGGGGGCTGGCGGTTCCCGCTTTTCTACCGGCCCGTCCTCGACTACGCCTTCTGGGCGGGGGTGGACGCGGCGCTGCGCGAATCAAACGACGACGGCGAGCTGTCGAACCTACGCGGAGAGCTCCAGCGTGGCCCGATCGATCTTCTACTACACCGATAGCCGCGTCCTCGGCGGCGCCGAGAACGCGATGTTCATGCTGCTCGGCTCGCTCGACCGGGGCGAGTGGGCGCCGACGCTGCTGCTCGAGGACGCGCCGGAGGTGGCGCCGCTGGCCGAGCGCGCCGCCGGGCTCGGGGTGCCGGTGCGGCGGATCGCGCCGCTGCCGCTGGGGCTGACGGGAGCGCGGCGGCTGCCGGCGCTGGTCCGGCTGCTGCGGCGCGAGCGGCCCGCCGTCTTCCACGCCCACATGAGCTCGCCGGTGGCCTGCAAGTGGGGCCTGGCGGCGGCGGTCTCGGCCCGGGTGCCGGCGGTGCTGGGGACGGTGCAGGTCGGCGCCTACGAGCCGGACCGCTCCTCCTACTGGCAGCTGCGGGCCCTGGCCCGGGGGGTGGACCGCTATCTCGCGGTCTCGCGCGAGATCGCGACCGAGCTGGTCGAGGACCTCGGCTGGCCGGCGGCGAAGGTCGAGGTCGCCTACAACGCCGTCGACGTCGAGCGCGCCGCGGTCCCGGCGCCCCCCGGCCTGCGGGCGCAGCTCGGCGGCAGCGAGGCGCGGCCGCTGGTGCTGACCCCGGCGCGGCTGAACGCCCAGAAGGGGCACGACACCCTGCTCGCGGCGATCGCCGAGCTGCCCGAGGCGCTCTTCCTCCTCGCCGGCGAAGGACCCGAGCGCGAGCGCCTGGAAGCGCGCGCGGCCGAACTCGGCGTCGCCGAGCGGGTCCGCTTCCTCGGCCGCCGCGAGGACGTGCCGCAGCTGCTCGCCGCCTGCGACGTCTTCTGCCTGCCCTCGCTCTACGAGGGCTCCTCGCTGGCGGTGCTGGAGGCGATGGCGGCCGGGATCGCGATCGTCTCCTCGGCGATCGGCGGCACCGAAGAGTTGATCGACGACGGCCGCAGCGGCCTGCTGGTCCCGCCCGGCGACGCGCCGGCGCTGGCGGCGGCGCTGCGGCGGCTTCTCGAGGACCCGCAGCTGCGCAAGGACCTCGCCGCCGCAGCGCGCGAGCGGGTCGACACCGGCCTGCGGCGCGAGCAGAACGCGGAGCGGGTCGAGGCGGTTTACCGCGAACTCTTGGCCGGTCCGGCGGTGCGGCAGAGGTTTTCCGTCCAGGAGAGGGAAAAGCTCTGCCGCGACCTCGAGGCGCTGCCGGAGTCGCGGCGGAATCCGCTGCTGCGTCAACGGGACTGGCGCTTCCTCCTGCCCGACGCCGAGCTGATCGCGCGCTGGCGGCTACCGCGGCCGGGGGGGATCGGGCGCGCGCGGCGCCGCGCCGAGGCGGCCGGCTACACCGACGTCCGCGTCTACTGGGCCGGACCGCTGCCGCACCGCCCGCCGCAGTTCTGGCTGCCGCTCGAGGTCGAGGCGGCGACCGAGCACCTGCTCGCCAGCCGCGCCCCGCGCTCGCTCGCCGGCTCGGTCCTCCGCCGCCTCTGGCGCGCGGCGCGCCGCGCCGGGCTGCTGGCCCCGATCTACGTCGTCGGTCGCAGGCCGGGCGGGCCCGACGAGGGCGAGATCCCGCTCTCGCCCGCTTGCCCGCTGCTGCTGCTGACCACCGGCCACCGCAGCATCAACAAGGCGGTCGGCCTCGCCTTCGAGCCGCGGGCGACGGAACCGGGCAAGGCAGTGAAATTCGCCCGCGTCCCCGAGGCCGAGCCGGGCCTCGAGCGCGAGGGCGCCGTCCTGCGTCAGCTGCGCGAGGAGCGCCCCGATCTCGCCGGCGTCCCGCGCCTGGTCGGCGAGGGCTCGCGCAACGGCCGCCTCGCCGTGGTCCAGGAGGCGGTGGCGGGCGAGTCGCTGCTCGACGCCCTGCGGCCGGAGAACTTCGAGGACGTGGCGCTGCGGGTGACGCGCCTGCTGGTCGAGCTGGCGAATTCAGGCGATCCGGCGCCGGCGGCCGGCTGGCGCGAGCGTCTGGTCGCCGAGCCGCTCGCCTGGTTCGAGCAGCATTTCGGCGGCGCAGACGCGGCGAAGGAGCAGCTCGGCGGCCTCGGGGAGATGCCGGCCACGGTCGAGCACCGCGACTGCTCGCCCTGGAACCTGCTGATGTCGCCCGCCGGCGACCCCGTCCTGCTCGACTGGGAGTCGGCCGAGCCCGCCGGGCTGCCCGGCCTCGACCTCGTCTACTTCCTCGCCAACTGCGCCTTCGTCCTCGACGGGGCGCTGGAGAACGGCCGCACCCGCGAGACCTACGCCCAGCTCCTCGACCCGGCCACCGCGCACGGCCGCGTCGCCGCCGCCGCGATCGCCGAGTACAGCGGGGCGCTCGGCATCTCCGCCGCCGACTTCCGTCGCCTCCGCCTCCTCACCTGGATCGTCCACAGCCGCAGCGACTACCGCCACCTGCAGCTGGAGTCGCCGGGCGCGCCGAGCGCCGAGGCGCTCCGCGGCTCGACCTTCTTCGGCCTGGTCGAGGAGGAGCTGCACCGCGGCTAGCGGCGCAGGCGCAGCCACCAGCCCGGCAGCGCCTCGCCCGTCAGCACCTTCCAGAGCACGGCGAGGGCGCCGTCGGCGCCGTGGACGCTGACCCGGCGCAGCCGGAAGCGGTCGCTGGCCGCGTCGTTGCGGCCCTTCTCGGTGGTGAAGGCGGCCTCGTAGCCGGCCGCCTCGGCGGCGGCGCAGACAGCGTCGTCGTGGTCGCCGTTCGGATAGGCGATCGCCGCCTTCGCCTCCGGCACCTGTTCGCGCAGCTCGGCCAGGGACCCGAGCAGCTCGACCTCCCGCTCGGCAGCTCCCAGCTCCGTCAGGCGCCGGTGGTGGCGGGTGTGGGAGCCGATCGCGACCCCGGCCGCGGCCAGGGCGCGGACGTCGTCCCAGCCGGCGACCGGCTCGCCGTCGATCCAGTGGGCGCTGCCGCCGAGCTCGGCGGTGGGGACGAAGAGCTGCGGGGAGAGGCGCGCGGTGCGGCGCAGCGGCTCGACCGCGTCGGCGATCGCGTCGTCGACGGTGACGACGAAGCGGCGCCGCGGCAGGTCGTTGCGCTCGCCGCGGTGGAAGGCGAGCAGCTCGCCGAGCGGCAGCGGCCTGAAGCCGAGCAGTCGCAGGAGTCGCAGCTGCCGGTAGTAGCGGCCCGGGGCGATGTCGATCCGCTCCTGGCCGGGCTTCAGCTCGCCGGCGAAGCGGTGGTAGACGAGGACCGGGTAGGAGCTGGTCAGCCGCCGCCACTCCTCGTCGCTGGCCTGCGCCCGCACCTCGGCCCAGTGGGCGAGGTCGTCGTGCAGCGCCCGCCAGCGGGGCGAGAGCCGGCCGAGCGGCGCCACGAGCCCCGCCGGCACCCGCAGCCGGCGCAGCAGGCGGGTCCGCCACGGCGCCTCGCACCAGCCCTCTCGCGCCCGCGGGCTCACGCAGCCGCCGCCCGGTTGGGAATGATGCGCGGATGAACGTCCTCGGCAAGCTGCGCGCGATCCTCGAGGAGCGGCTGGCGCTGATGGCGCCGTCGCGGCGACTGCGCCTGGCCCTCGCCGACCAGGTGCTCTCCGGGGAGGCGGCGGGAAGCCCGCTGCGCGTGCTCGACGCCGGCTGCGGCGACGGCCTGCTGACCCTCTCGCTCGCCGGCCGGCACGGCGACTGGGCGCTGCTCGGGGTCGACCAGCGGACCGACCTCCTCGACGGTGCCCGCGCGCGGGCGGTCGGGCGCTCGCTCGGCAACGTCCGCTTCCAGCCCGCCGACCTCACCCAGCCGCTGCCCGAGGGCAACTTCGACGCGGTCGTCGCCCTCGAGTGCCTGCACGAGATCCCCGACGACGCGGCGGCGCTCCGCACCATGGCCGGCGCTCTGCGGCCCGGCGGCCTGCTGGCGCTGCAGGTCCCCGAAAGGGACTGGGCCCCGGTGCTCCCCGGCAGCACCGGCATCTGGCGCGAGGAGGTGCGCCACGGCTACGGTCGCGAGGAGATCGCGGCCGACGTCCGCGCCGCCGGTCTCGAGCCGGTCGAGATGCTGCCGACCTACCGCAGCCTCGCCGCCGCGGCGCAGGAGATCCGCGACCGGATCAAGGGTGCGCCGCTGCTCGTCCGCCTGCTCGCCTTCCCGTTCCTGGCGGCGGCGGTGCGGATCGAGCGACTCGGCCTCACCTGGGGCAAGCCGAGCGCCACCCTCGTCCTGGCGCGGCGACCGGCTCAATAGACGTACTTCCGCAGTGCCTCGTCCCACGCACGGGCGGAGTCGTCGGCGGCGACGACCTCGTCGAGCGTGGAGTCGGAAGTCGCGTTGAACCGGGTCGCGTAGAAGTTGTGGTAGACGAGGTCGCCGAAGACGGTGCCGACGTCGCCCGGCCCGCGCTGGCTCGTCACCTCGAAGAAGTGGACGTTGGGAGCCTCGGCGGTGGAGATCTCCTCGCCGACGTCTCCGGAGGCGTCGCGGCCTTCGCTGCGGGGGACGTAGTGGGCGCGGAAGGAGTGCCCTCGCTCCACGAACCGCGCCGTCCGCATCGCCCAGCAGCAGGGATGGACGTAGTTGCGGTTGAGTCGGGCGCCGGCGACCTGGGCGCCTTCGGAGAGCGGCGCCAGCAGCCGCTCGAGCCAGTCGTCGTGGAGGGGGAAGGCGTCGACGTCGAGGGCGACGACGAACTCGGTCTCGGCGAGGAGCACCCCGAGGTCCATCGCCAGCTCGTGGCCGACGTTGGCCGGCAGCAGCAGGCCGTCGACGTCCGGGTTGGCGGCGATCCGCTCGCGCGAGCCGTCGACCGAGCCGTTGTCGACCGCGATGATCCTGGTCCCCTCCGGGCTGCGGCGGCGGACGACGTCGATCAGCACCTCGAGGTGGTCCCAGGAGTTCCAGTTGACGGTGACGATCGTCGCCGCCCCGGGATGCAGGCGAGCGAGCCGGCGGCGGCAGCGCGCGCGCAGCGCCGGCACGATCAGCCTCCAACCGACGATCTGCGCGATCTTGGTCGCGGCCGCGCTCTGGCTGGGCGGGATCCGGTTCAGGCCGAGCATCGAGGTGCTCATTGTCGCGTCCGGGTCAGTCGCAGGATCGGTCGGCGCCAGCGCTCGGGCCAGCCGGCGGTGGCGAGCTTCAGGCGCAGCCGCGCCGGGGTGTCGCTGGCGAGCACCTCGACACGAGGCAGGGAGAAGCGGTCGCGGCCCCGTTCGACGACACCGGGGGTGACGGTGAAGGCGGCTCTGTAGCCGCTCTCGCCGACCGCCGCGACGACCGCCGGGCTCCACTCGCCGTGGGGATAGGAGAAGGCGCGCGGCCGCGGCAGCCCGAGCCGCTCCAGCGCCACCGCCGAGTCGGCAACTTCGGCCGCGGCCTCGGCGGGGTCGAGCTTCGGCAGCTGCCGGTGGTTCATCCCGTGCGATCCGACCTCGACGCCGTTGCGC
>DASTBO010000011.1:0-8678 GCA_035712025.1 Solirubrobacterales bacterium | reverse complement strand
TCGAGCAGGTCCTGAACCCGGATCCCCAGCCGCAGCGCCTTGTCGGCGTAACAGGGCCCGATGCCGCGGCGGGTGGTCCCGATCGAGAGCTTCCCCAGCTTCGTCTCACCGGCGGTGTCGAGCAGCACGTGGTAGGGCATGATCAGGTGCGCGTTGGCGGAGAGGCGCAGGTTGTTGACGCTGACGTCCGCCCGTTTGAGCCCGTCGATCTCGCCCAGCAGGACCCGCGGGTCGACGACGACGCCGTTGCCGATCACGCAGGTCTTCTCCGCGTGGAGGATGCCCGAGGGGATCAGGTGGAACTTGAACTCCTCGCCGCCGCGGACGATCGTGTGGCCGGCGTTGTTGCCGCCCTGGAAGCGGACGATCGTGGTAGCCCGCTCGGCGAGGAGGTCGACGACCTTCCCCTTGCCCTCGTCGCCCCATTGGGCGCCGACTATGACTACGCCTGGCATGCGCGGGGGATTCTGACGGTTTAGCTGGCGGCGCGGGTCCGGTAGCGCTGATCGGAGCCGAACAGCGGCAGGGGCGTTTCGCAGATCTCGATCAAGCGGGAGACCGTGCGCCGCCCGATCTGGTCCTCGAGCTGCCGCTGTCCCTGGTCGACGTCGCCTTCCGCGTTGCTCGTGACCAGCATCGGGCGCTGGTTCTCGTAGCGCTCGTTGATCACCGCGTAGAGCTGCTCCACGACCCAGTCGGTGTGGCGCTCCGAGCCGAGGTCGTCGATGTAGAGGAGGTCGACCGAGGTGACCCGGCGGAAGAACTGGCCGTAGGCGTCCTCGCTCTCGGCTTCCTGGTAGGTCTGGCGGATCCGGGTCAGGAGCTTCGGGGTGAAGTAGACGCCCACCGTCTTGTTCGCCGCGAGCGCTTCCTTGGCGATCAGCATCCCCAGCGTGGTCTTGCCCGTCCCGGTGCCGCCCATGAACCAGACGCCGCGCCCCGCGGCGATGTTCGCGTCGAGGTTCTCGACGTAGTCGCGGGCGTGCATCACCGCGATCCGCTTCTCCATGTCGTGGGCCATGTCGGAGACCGGCGGCCGCTCGAAGGAGACGCCGCGGTAGCGGGCGGGGATCGCCGAGGCGACGCCGCGGCTGCGACCGCGGTTGAGGCGCTCGGCGCGACACTCGCACGGCCGTGCCACGTCCTCCGGGCCGAGGATCCAGCCGGAGCCGTCGCAGACGCCGACCGGGCAGGCCTGTTCGCGGAAGGGCTCGGAGCGGGCGATCGCGGGCATCAGAAGTCAGGGCCCGCCGCCGCGGCGCCCTCGAAGGGCGGGGCGTCGCCGACCGGCTGCTCGATCGGCGGTTCGTTGTGGGCGTGGTCGGCGAATTTGGGGTAGCGGTCGAGGAAGACCAGCTTCCTGGTTCCGATCGGGCCGTTCCTGTGCTTGGCGATGATCAGGTCGGCAAGGCCGTCGGGCTCCTCGTCGGGGTCGCGGTAGTAGTCCTCGCGGTAGAGGAAGGCGACGACGTCGGCGTCCTGCTCGATCTGCCCCGACTCGCGCAGGTCGGAGAGCTGCGGCTTCGGCGGCGTCCGCTGCTCTGGCGCGCGCGAGAGCTGCGAGATCGCCACCACGGGGACCTCGAGCTCACGGGCGAGGATCTTCAGCCCGCGGCTGATCTGGCCGACCTGCTCGACCCGGTTGGCGCGGTGGTCGTCGGAGCGCATCAGCTGGATGTAGTCGAGGATGATCAGGCCGAGGCCGCCGCGCTCCTGTTCCTGGGCGTGCAGCCGCCGCGCCTTCGCCCGCAGGTCGAGGATCCCGAGGTCGGAGGAGTCGTCGAACCAAAGCGGCGCCTCTTCCAGCTCGTTGCAGGCGCGCAGCACCTTCGGCCAGTCGCGCTTGGAGACCTGGCCCTTGCGCAGCTTGTCGCCGGAGATCCGGGCCCGGCAGGCGATGAACCTCTGGGCCAGCTCGACCTCGGACATCTCGAGTGAGAAGAAAGCGACCGCCTGCTGCTTCTTGACAGCGACGTTTTCGGCGATGTTGGCGACCAGGGCGCTCTTGCCCATCGCCGGGCGGGCGGCGACGATGATCAGGTTGCCGGGCTGGAAGCCGCCCGTGACCGCGTCGACGTCGCGGAAGCCGGAGGGCGTTCCGGTCAGTTCGGTCTCGCCGGTGGAGAGCTTCTCCAGGCGGTCGACCTCGCCGTGGAGGATCTCGCCGAGCAGTTTGAAGTCGCTCGCCTGCTCTTTGTGGGCGACCTCGAAGAGCAGTTTCTCGGCCCGCTCCGAGAGCTCCCGCGGTTCGCCGTCGCGCTCGTTGACCCAGCCCTGGATTTCCTGGCCCGCCCCGAGCAGCCGGCGCAGCAGGGAGTTCTGCTGGACGATCTCCGCGTAGTGCTTGGCGTTGGCCGCCGCCGGCACCTTGGCCGCCAGCTCGGAGACGTAGTGCCGGCCCCCGGCCTCCTCGATCTTGTTGCGCTGCGAGAGCGCCTCGCTGACGCTCAGCTCGTCGACCGGCTTCGAGGCGGCGTAGAGGTCGTGGACGACGTCGAAGATCAGCCGGTGCTTGTCGAGGTAGAAGTCGGCCGCGTTCAGCTTCACCTCGTCGATCACCCGGGTCAGGGTCGGCTCGGCGACCAGCATCGCTCCCAGGACCGATTCCTCGGCCTCGATGTTCTGGGGGGGGACGTGGGTCGGGGGCGGCTGCGGCATCGTTCTCTCAGTAAAGGCGGCTCGGCGGCGGAACCGGGACGCCCGGGGACGCTGCCTCAAGCAAACCAGAGGCGGCTCCGTCCGACTTGCGGCTTCCGTGCAATAGCCGCCAAAAAGAATTCACACTTCCGTTGCGTTTATGCGCCAGTTCCGAAGGAGAGCTGGTGGTGATGGCCGAGCGGGATCAGGCCCTCCTGCTCCTGGCGCCGCTCGCCGCGACGGAGCATCCGCAGGGTGAGGATCGCGATGCTGAGGATCGCGGTCGCGCCGAGGCTGAGCTGGACGCTGAGCAGGCCTTCGCGGCTCCAGTAGACGTCGCGCAGGTCGAGGAGAAGCGCCGCCTCGTCGAAGGTGAGGCCGATGCCGGCCCCCATCGGCACCGCCAGCCACTGCTCGAGATCGTCGTCGTCGGTCAGCAGGGCAGCGGTCCCCGACCCGAAGGCGAGCAGGATGCCGGGCACGAAGTGGTGGATGTGGCGGCCGCCGATGCTGACGTTGCGAAAGGGCCCGCGGCCGTCGCGGATCGCCCAGGTGGAGAGGCGAACCAGGGCGAAGGATCCGAGGAAGCCGCCGAGCAGGTTGAAGAGGACGGTTTCGTAGCGCGGCGCCTCTTCGTAGCCGCGCACGGCCACCCCGACCGTGTCGGCCGCGGCGGCGGGGGCCGATTCGAGCAGCGCTTCGGGATCGTGCGCCTCGCTCGCCCGGCGGGCGAGCATGCGGCTGAACTGCCCCACCATCACCGACCCGGCGGCACCGAGGGCGACCGCGGCGAGGCCGACCGTCGCCCGCTCGGAGCGAACCCAGCCGGACCTGCGACGGCGAAGGAGGACTAGTTCTCCTCGCTGATGATCGTCTTGACGGCCGCGGTGGTGCCGTCTTTGAGCTGGATCTCGACCATGAAGGTGCCGAGCTCCCGCAGCGGTTGCTCGAGCTGGACGTTTTTTTTGTCGATCCGCAGGTCGCGCGCCTCGCGCAGCGCGTCGACGATCTCCTTCGGGCCGACCGAGCCGAACAGCTTGCCGTCCTCGCCGGCGCGCTGGTGGATCGTCAGCACGGTCTTGGAGAGCAGGCCGGCGGCCTCGGCTTCGCGCTCAGCGCGGACCTTCTCGGCCCGTTCGGCCGCCTCCATCCGGCGCCTGGCTTCCTCCAGCGCGCCCGCCGTCGCCGGCTGGGCCAGCTTGCGGGGGATCAGGTAATTGCGCAGGTAGCCGGGGGCGACGTCGATGACGTGGCCGCGCTCGCCGAGGGACTCGACGTCCTGCAGCAGGATCGCCTGCGCCATCAGCGCTCTCCGACGTAGGGAAGCAGGGCGATTTCGCGCGCCCGCTTCACCGCCACCGAGAGCTGTCGCTGGTGGCGGCGGGAAAGTCCGGTGACCCGGCGCCCGCGCGTCTTCCCCTTGTCGGAGAGGAAGCGCCGCAGCAGGTTCAGGTCCTTGTAGTCGACGACCTCCGAGTTGACCCGGGTGTACTTGCGGGGGCGGGCACGATCGGCGCCGCGCCGGCCGCCGCGTCGGGCACCGCCACGGGAAGAAGAACTGTCAGAGGTCCTTGCCATCGGCGCGAGATGCTACACGGCGCCGCTCTGCGGCGCCGTGTAGGGCCGGTTAGAAGGGAATGTCGTCTTCGGAGCCGCCGCCCGCGGCGGCCGGGGCGCCGCCGAAGTCGGACGTGTCCGCCGGGACGTCGCTCTGCGGCGGGGAGAAGCCCCCACCGTTGCCGTTGCCACCGCCGCCGGCCCCGTCGCGGGAGCCGAGGAACTGGACGGTGTTGGCGACGATGCGCACGGCCTGGCGCTTGCCGCTGCCGTCTTTCGCCTCCCACTCACTCCAGTCGAGGCGGCCTTCGACCGCGACCGGGCGGCCTTTGCTCAGGTAGTTGGCGCAGTTCTCGCCCTGCGCGCCCCAGACGGTGACGTCGAAGTAGTTGGCCTTGTCGACCCAGTTCCCGCTCTGGTCTTTACGGCGACTGTTGACCGCGACCCGCAGGTCGCAGACGGCGGTTCCGCCGCCGGTATGACGCAGCTCCGGATCGCGGGTCAGGTTCCCGGTGATCACCACCACGTTCACGTTCGAAGCTGCCAATTCGCTCACTCCTCGAGGTTCGCTTATCTGGACCCCAGTGTAAGGAGGCAGCCGGCTCCACTCTCCCCCCTCGAGCCGGGGGTTCCCGCAAACAGCGACAGGTGCCGGGGCCGCTACTCGTCGGAATCGTCGAAGGAGTCGCCGCGATCCTCGCGGGCTCCCTGGGCGCTGCGCTCCCGCGGCCCGGGGGCGGCGGTCACGGCGGGCGGGACGATCACCGGGGCGCCGGGATCGACTTTGAAGATGCGGAAGCGGAGGACGCCGTCGGCGATCTTCAGGTTGTGGTCGAGCGAGTCGAGCAGCTCGCTGGCCGCCTCGAACCGCATCCAGCGGTAATCCGCCTCGGTGCGGTGGTCGATCTCGTAGGCCATCTTTCGCAGGCCCCACGTGTTCTCGTCCTTGAGGCTGCCGGAGGCCTCGATCTGGCCGCGCGCCTCCTGCGCCAGCGCGTCGCGCGCGGGCGCATCCAGTTGGGGGTCCAGCATCAGGACCAGCTCGTATTCGCGTGCCGCTGCCAAAACGGCGAAGGACTATAGCGGCGGGATCAGTGCGGCGCGAACTCCTCCGAGCCGTCGCCGGGCGGAGGCGGTGGCGGCGGAGCCGGGACTGGCGCCGGCGCAGGGGGAGGGGGAGGCGTCGCAGGCGCGGGATCGGGTGGCGGCGGAGCGGGAGGTCGGGCGGGTGGGGCGAGGGTCGCGGGCCGCGACCCTCGCCCCCGCGGCTGGCTGGCGATCACGTCGGTCGCCGCCGATCCGGCCGTCGTCGATCCCGTCGTCACCTTCGGCTTGTGGGTCTCCTTCGCGAAGCGCGACCCGGGGGGAGGACGTCTGTTCCTGTGCTGCGGCGGCACGGCATCGGGGCGAGGCATGGGCCGGGGCAGGCCGACGTCGGCCTCCAATGGCGGCGGCGCGGGCGGGCGCAGGAGGTGCGGCAGCGCCTGCAGCGCGATCGGGGCGAGCGCGAGGAGCGCCGCCAGCTTCGCCATCCCTGCCCACCGAACTCGGATTCCGCGCACCTCGACTCAAGGCTGGGCGGCGCCGAACTCTCCCCCCTCAGACTCAGACCGAGGTGCGCGCGGCCTCGATGTCGCGCAGCTGGTCGTCCACCCAGTCGCCCGGGCTGCGGGAGAAGATGATCTCGCGCAGGCCCTCCGCCCAGGACCGCTTCAGGTCGGGGCCCATGGTCAGCGCCCGGTGGATCGCGTCGGCCTGCTCCTGGATGTCGAAGGGGTTGACCGAGATCACGTAGTCGATCAGCTCCTGGTGGGAGCCGGTGTTCTCCGAGAGCATCAGGACGCCGTCGCGGGTGTTGACCGCCGGCGCCTCCTTGGCGACCAGGTTCATCCCGTCGAACAGCGAGTTGACCATCAGCAGGTCGAAGTGCTTGTAGCGGGCGACCGCGTCGTGGAAGTTCTCGTAGATCTTCAGGTCGATCGGCATCCAGTCGGTCGTCCCGTGGCGGTGGTTGACGACGGCGACCAGCGCCTCGATCCGCTCCAGGTACTCGGCGTACTCGGGCACGTCCTGCCGCGAGGGCTGCAGGTGGGCGATGAAGGTGACCTTTTCGCGGAACTCCGGGTGCTGGGTGAGGAAGGTGTCGAAGGCGGTGAAGCCGCGCAGCACGTTCTTCGAGAGGTCGGCGCGGTCGACCCGGATGATCAGGTACTGCCGCCGCCGCTCGAGCACCTCCCGCTCGGCCTCGGCGACCTCGGGCGAGGCGGCGGCGCGCTCCAGCCGCTGCGCGTCGATCCCCAGCGGGTAGGCGCGGGCCAGGGTGCGCCCGCCGGCGTGCCGCACCTCGGCGGCGTGGTAGTCGACCTCGACCCCGTCGATCAGTTCGTCGCAGCAGCGGAGGAAGTTGATGCAGTAGGCCTGGGTGTGGAAGCCGATGATGTCGTTGGCAAGCATTCCCTCGTAGATCGCGCCGCGGATCCGTTTCGGCAGGATCCGCCAGCTGTCGGGCTGCGACCAGGGGATGTGGACGAAGTGATGGAGGAAGGCGTCGGGGCGCTCGGCCCGGATCATCCCCGGGGCGGTGTAGAGGTGGTAGTCGTGCAGCATCACCAGCGGGTCCGCCTGCCCGTCGATCTCCTCGAGCACCGCGCCGGCGATGTCCCGGTTGACGGCCTGGTAGCCGTGCTCCCAGGCGTCGATCTCCTCCTGGCGGATGTCAGGTGCGTTGGAGATGTCCCAGAGGTAGTGCTGGATGAACCAGAGGATCGGGTTGGCGATCACGTTGTAGAAGCGGTCGTAGGCGTCGGGGTCGCTGCCGACCAGCCGCACCCGGTAGTCGATCCCGTCGAGCTCCTGCTCGACGGGACCGCCAGCCTCGTCGGAGACGGCGACGTCCTCGTCGGTCATCGCCGAGGCGATCCAGAGCGCGTCGCGATGGGAGACGAGGCCGGAGAGGGCGGTGACGAGACCGCCGCCCCCGCGCCGGACGGTGCGCTCGCCTGCCTCGTCGCGCTCGAACTGCAGCGGCCCGCGGTTGGAGACGATGATCAGCGGCGAGGAACCCACGCCCAGAGACTAAGGGGTACCGACTATGGGGTACCGCGGCGGCCTCAGCCGTCGAGGTCGCCGAACAGCTGCAGCCAGTCGCGCAGCAGGCGCGGGGTGAGGAAGAGGCGACGGGCGTGCTCCTTGCCCTCGCGGCCCATCTGCTTGCCGAGGCCGGGGTCGCGGAGGATCTCCAGGCAGCGCTCGGCGCACTGCGAGGGCGAGTCGACGAGGAAGCCGCTGACGCCGTCCTCGATCTGCAGCGGGATGCCGCCGACGTTGCCGGCCACGGTCGGCCGACCCTTCCAGAGCGCCTCGGTGACGGTCAGCCCGAAGCCCTCGCGGATCGACTTCTGCAGGCAGATGTCCGACTGCGACTGGAAGGCGTTGACCTCGATCGCGCCGACGTTGTTGAGGTTGCTGAGGATTTTGATGTCCTCGTCGCCGTCGGCGTATTCGAAGGTCTTCTGGAAGTACTCCATCCCCTCGGGGTCGTCGGTCGCCATCGAGCCGACCATCGCCAGCTGCGCCTCCGGCACCTGCCGGGTCACCTCGCGGTAGGCGTCGATCACGCCGATCGGGTCCTTCCACGGGTCGAAGCGGGAGACCTGGGTGATCAGCGGCCGGTCGACGTCGATCCCGAACTGGCGGCAGACGAAGGCGGCGTCCTCGGGGGAGAAGGCCATGTTCTTCGGCGAGAGCGGGTCGATCGCGGGGGGGATGATGTTGACCGCGTCCCGATGCCTCCCCATTTCGTTGGGGACGTAGTCCGGCAGGTGCCAGACGCTCGCGTCGTACTCTTCGATCATCGGCAGCAGGCGTTCGATCGGCGCCGGGTTCGGCGTCGAGAGGTCGATGTGGCAGCGCCAGATCCACTTGCCGCCCTTCGCCTGGGCGCCGCGCCGCAGGCCGATCGGCTGCGGGTCGTGGACGATCACCACGTCCCACTCGCCCTGCAGGCCCTCGGCGTTGATCTGGTTGATCTCGTCGAAGACCTCCCACTGCTCGTCGCTGAGCGTCTCCTCGGCGCCCTGCAGCGAGTTGTGCAGGAGCTTGGTGGCGTTGAAGAACTCTTCCTTGCCGAAGATCACGTGCCAGTGCGCGTCGACCCCGACGTCGCGCATCAGCGGCACCAGCGTGTAGAGGATCTCCGAGACGCCGCCGCCGAAGGCGGTGGCGCTGACGTGCAGGACTCGCTTCCCCTTCAGCGGCTCAGCGAGCTGGCGGATCTGCTCCGTCAGGTCTTTGCCGACGATGTGGGTGTAGTCGGTGAGGGTCTTGTGGCCGAGAGCTACTTCCTGAAGCAAGGCTGGAGTTCTACACCGATAGGCGGCGACATGGCGTCCAGCCACCCGGAGGGGTCATTCCGAGGGCGGGTCGTCGGGCCGCTTGCCGAGGGTGACCTCGACCTGCTGGCGCTCCCCGTCGCGGAGGATCGT
>DASTBO010000010.1:0-15877 GCA_035712025.1 Solirubrobacterales bacterium | reverse complement strand
CCTGGTTGAAGACGCTGCCGTGGTCGTCGATGTAGGCCGTCTTCGCCTCCTCCTTGAGGCGGGCGACGATCTCGATCGCTTCTTTGATCCCGGCCTCGTCGCGGAAGACCGCGACTTTGCCGTCCATCGTCTGGCCCAGCTCGAGCTTGATCTCGGAGACGCGCCGGCCGGAGCCCTTCTCGCGACCGTTGATGTCGGCGATCATCGCCTCCTCGTCCTCCAGCACCTTCTTCGAGGGCCGGATGGCGTCGGTTCGCTTGGCGCGGGCGGCGGCGTCGCGGCCGGAGCGCTTGCCGAAGATCAGCGTGTCGAGCAGCGAGTTGGCGCCGAGCCGGTTGCCGCCGTGGACGGAGACGCAGGCGGTCTCGCCGGCCGAGTAGAGGCCGGGGATGTCGGTGCGCCCGTCGACGTCGGTCTTGACCCCGCCCATCGTGTAGTGGTTGCCGGGCTTGATGTGGATCGGTTCGCGGGTGATGTCGACGCCGGCGAAGTCCTGGCCGACGAGGACGATCTCGCGCAGCGCCTCGTGGACGCGCTTTTTCGGCACCACGGTGATGTCGAGCGCCACCGTGCCGTCGGGGAAGCCGCGGCCCTCGTTGATCTCGGTCTGCTCGGCGCGGGAGACGACGTCGCGCGAGGCCAGCTCCATCTTGTTCGGCGCGTAGCGCTCCATGAAGCGCTCGCCCTTGGCGTTGAGCAGGTGGGCGCCCTCGCCGCGGGCGCCCTCGGTGATCAGGAAGCCCTTGCCCGCCAGCGTCGTCGGGTGGTACTGGATCATCTCCATGTCCATCAGCTTGGCGCCGGCCCGGTAGGCCATCGCGATCCCGTCGCCGGTGCAGATCAGGGCGTTGGTGGACGGCTTCCAGACCATCCCGTTGCCGCCGGTGCAGAGGATCACCGACTTCGCCTGGAACAGCTCCATCGAGCCGTCGGCGACGTTGCGGGTGACGACGCCGCAGCACTCGCCGCTCTCGTCCAGCGCCAGGGAGCTGCAGAACCACTCCTCGTAGCGGGCGATCTGCTCGGAGTACTTCATCAGCTGCTCGTAGAGCACGTGCATGATCGCCTGGCCGGTGATGTCGGCGACGTAGTAGGTGCGGGCGGCGGAGGCGCCGCCGAAGGCCCGGGTGCCCAGTTTTCCTTCCTCGTTGCGGTGGAAGGTGACGCCGAGGTGCTCGAGGTGGAGGATTTCCTCCGGCGCCTCGCGGGTCATGATTTCGACCGCGTCCTGGTCGCTGAGATAGTCGGAGCCCTTGATCGTGTCGAAGGCGTGGGACTCCCAGGAGTCGCCAGGGTTCAGGGCCGCGTTGATCCCGCCCTGCGCCGCGTTTGAATGGGAGCGGACCGGGTGGACCTTGCTGATGATCCCGACCGACACGCCTTCCTCGGCGGCGGCGAGGGCAGCCCGCTGGCCGGCGAGCCCGGCCCCGATTACGAGAACGTCATGGGATGGCACGGGCGCGGATGCTATAGCGCCAAATCCCGAGCACGTAGTCGGGATTCGTCACTTTGCAATTCGTCACGTTGCGGTGGGGGGAGAGGCGAGGGTGTCCCGCCCCAGACACATCTCGCTATGGCTCGATGTTGAGTGTCCGGGGAGGGACACCCCCGCCTCTCCACGCGGCGGCTTGAGATCTACAGCCAGCGCTCGCCGAGGCGGCGGACTGCCTTGTCGGAGAGGGTGACGGCGCTCTCGAGGGTGGAGAAGTCGACGTTCTCGGCGGTGTCGTTGGGCCAGTGGTAGCGGCCCGGTTGCTTCTGGTCGGTGCAGCTGCAGAGGGCGACGGTCTCGTAGCCGGCGACCCGGGGCTCGAGGGCGTCGGTGCCGTTGTAGGTGCGCAGGTTGGGGTAGAGCCAGATCCCCTCCTCGCCGGCGACGCGCTCGAGGAAGGCGAGGGCGCGGGGCGGATAGTCGCGCATCTTCAGGAAGCCCTCGCCTTGCAGCGCCAGCAGGTGGGTGGCGCCGAGCGTCTCCAGGCAGAGGAAGAAGGTGCTCTCGCGCGGCAGCTCGCCGAAGTGGCGCTCGCCGAACGCTTTCATCCCCTCGCTGAAGGACTCCTCCGAGCCGGTCGAGAGGAGGATCACCCGGATCCCCGGCGGTGGGTCGGCGAGGAAGCGGCGGGCGAGCGCCAGCAGGGCGACGACGGCGGAGCCGTTGTCGTTGGCGGCCGGGACCGACTTGCGGGCGCCGATGTCGGCCATCGCCGCGATCGAGCCGAGGCCGAGGAAGAGGCCGAGCTTGGCCAGCAGGCGGCGGCCGCTGAGGGCCCCGAGCGCCGCCAGCACCGGACCGCCGACGACCGGCGCCATCAGCGGCGGGCTGGTGTCGGTCCGCTCCAGCATCCCGAGGCGGTCGGCGAGCTCGGGCAGCGCCGGGTGGAAGACGAGCCCGGAGTGGGGGGCGTCGTGGTGGGCGCTGAGGACGACCGTGCGCTCGGCCTGCGGGTCGCCGAGCTCGCAGAGGACGTTGTAGGTGGTGCGGCGGGGCAGGAGCCGGCGCAGGCGGCGCTGCCCGGGCGGGAAGTCGTCCGCCATCGCCGCGGCGCCGACCGTGCCCAGCAGCGTCCCGAGCAGGCGCCGGCCGCGCAGCGCCGCCGCGGCGCCGAGCGCTCCCAGCGCCGCGCCGATCCCCAGCGGCCACCAGTAGGTCCCGTGCGCGTCCTCGGCCTCGATTCGAGCCGCGGCGCCCAGCTCGCCGAGCTGCGCGACCAGCCACTCGGCCGCCCGGCGCTCGCCGTCGGAGGCGGACGGGCGCTCGATCCGCTCCAGTTCCTCCAGCCGCTCTCGCAGCCAATCAGCTTCACCCGGCATCGGTTCGGGACGCTAGCCGCTTACCATGGGCAGATGCTCGGCGGTGGGTCGATCACCCTCTTCCATTTCCGCGGGATCAAGGTCACGGTCGACTGGTCGTGGTTCATCGTCCTCTTCCTGGTCATCATCTTCATGACCAGGCAGTTCGAAGACCTGCTCGGCGAGACGGGCAGCGGCCCGTTCCTTCTGGCCCTCCTCGCGGCCGTCGGCTTCTTCGGCTCGATCCTCCTGCACGAGTTCGGCCACGCGGTGGTGGCGATGCGGAACGGGATCGGCATCTCCGGCATCCAGCTCTGGATCTTCGGCGGGATGGCGCGGATGGACCGCGAAGCCGACACCCCCGGGACCGAGCTGAAGGTGGCGCTCGCCGGGCCGGCGGTGACCGCCGTGATCGCGATCGTGCTGGCACTGGCGGGGACGGCCGTCGTGGGCCCGAGCGGCTTCTGGGAGGCGGTGGTGCTCGAATCCCGCTCCGACGTCTCCGGCCCGATGGCGCTGGTCGCCTGGCTGGTGACGATCAACCTCCTCGTCCTCGTGTTCAACCTGCTGCCCGCCTACCCGATGGACGGCGGCAGGGTCGCCAAAGCGATCGCCTGGTACCGCTCCGGCAACCGCAACCAGGCGACGCGCTTCGCCGCCAACCTGGGCCGCGTCTTCGGCTACCTGTTCATCGCCGGTGGGATCGCGCTGGCGTTTGCCGGCTACGTCTTCAGCGGGGTCTGGCTGGGCCTGATCGGCCTGGTGATCAACGGCTCGGCCCGGGGCGCCGCGATGCAGACCGCCCTCACCGACCGCATCGGCGATGTCCGCGTCGCCGACGTGATGGACCGCGAGCCGGTGACGATCCCCGGCGACCTCAGCGTCGAGCGGGCGCTCGACGAATACTTCCTCCGCTACCGCTGGCCCTGGTTCCCCGTGGTCGACGCCGGCCGCCGCTTCCTCGGCCTGATCGATCGCGACCGCGCCGACGAGGTCCCCGAGATCTCCCGCGCCAACTCCCACGTCGCCGACTTCGTCGACCACGACATCGGCCTCTTCGTCCGCGACGACACCCCGCTCGACTCCCTGCTCGCCAACCAGAACCTGCGCCGCCTCGGCGCCCTGATGGCGGTCGACGCCGAAGGCCGCCTCTCCGGCGTGATCACGATCGAGCAGGTCGGCCGCGCGCTCCGCGACGCAACCGCGCCTCAAACTCCCGCATAGTCCGGAGCGAGTCCGCACCCCTCGGGGGAGAACCCAGCCGCGGCAGAGCTTTTCCCTCTTATGGATGTAAAAGCTCTGCCACGGGGGCAGGCATTGGCCGCTTTAGCCCACCGACAACACGGTGTTGTCTCGATCCGCCAGCTTCGGCGCCTTGGCTACTCGCATTCGTCCACCGAAAAGTCGGTGGCGGCGGGACGGCTTCATCGACTGCACCAGGGTGTCTACGCCGTGGGGCACACGAATCTCTCCTTAGAGGGGCGGTGTCTCGCCGCAGTGTTGGCTTCGGGAGCAAACTCTCTGCTGAGCCACTATTCGGCCGGGTGGCTGCTCGGCCTCACTTCCACCCGTCCGATCCCGGTTCACGTGACGACGCCGATCCCGCGCAAGCGGCGGGACGCTGTGCGCATACATCGCTCGCGCACGCTGATTGCTGCCGATCGCAGCTTGGAGCGGGGGATCCCGGTCACTTCGGTCGCCCGCACCGCACTCGACCTCGCTGCGGTTGTTCGCTTCCGGAACCTGCGCCGCCTCCTCCGCCGCGCAGAGGAGCTGAGGGTGTTCGACCTCGCTGACTTTCATTCGGTCAATGCCCGCAATCGCGGTCACCGTGGCGCCTACCACCTCGACCGAGCCCTCGGTATCTATGAGCCGCCGCGTTTTACCCGCTCAGAGCTCGAGCGGGAATTCCTGATGCTGGTCGAGCAGGATGGGCTGGGATCGCCTATCACCGCCTTCAACGTCGCCGGGTACGAGCTGGACATCTATTGGCCCGAGCTGCGGTTCGCGGTCGAACTCGACGTCTATGCGACCCACGGCGCGCACGAACCCTTTGAGGAGGACCGTCGCCGTGACGAGGATTTGAAGCTCGCCGGCGTCGAGGTCGCTCGCGTGACCGGTCGGCGCCTGGAACGCGAACCGCGGCAGGTCATGGAGCGCGTTGCACGACTCCTCACCCAGCGCCGAGAGCAACTTGGATCCGGTAACTGGGTCAGCGGGCAGCGGGGCTAAGCGACCGCGCGGTGGCGATCGACGATGCGGCCGAAATCGGTTCCGGCCGGCAGCGTGCCGAAGGCCTGGCCCCAGTCGCCGCCGAGGCGGGAGGCGCAGAAGGCGTCGGCGACGGCCTCGTCGCCGTAGCGGACCAGCAGCGAGGCCTGGAGGGCGAGAGCCATCCTCTCGACCACGCGGCGGGCGCGGGACTCGATCGTCTCCAGGTCCCCCGGCAGCTCGTCGCGCAGCTCGGCGGCAAAGGACTGCAGTCGCGGCTCGGCGGCGGCGCCCTCGGCGACCTCGGCGAAGAACGCCTCCAGCGACGCCGGGCTCTTGACCATCGCCCGCAGGACGTCGAGGCACTGGACGTTGCCGGAGCCCTCCCAGATCGAGTTCAGCGGGCTCTCGCGGAAGAGGCGGGGCATCCCCGACTCCTCGACGTAGCCGTTGCCGCCCAGGCACTCGAGCGCCTCGCCGGCGTGGACGACCGCGCGCTTGCAGATCCAGTACTTGAGGACGGCGTTGGCGACCCGCTTCAGCTGCGCCGCCTCCTCGTCGCCGGCGATCGCTTCGTCGTAGGCACGGGCGAGACGCAGCGCCGAGATCGTCGCCGCCTCCGACTCGATCGCGAGGTCGGCGAGGACGTTCCGCATCAGCGGCTGCTCGACCAGCTCGCGGCCGAAGACCGAGCGGTGCGTGGTGTGGTGGATCGCCTGGGCGACCCCGGCCCGCATCCCGGTGGCGCCGCCGAGGACGCAGTCGAGCCGGGTGTGGTTGACCATCTCGATGATCGTCCGCACCCCCGCACCCTCCTCGCCGACCAGCCAGGCGGAGGCGGCGTCGAACTCGACCTCGCTGGAGGCGTTGGAGCGGTTGCCGAGCTTGTCCTTGAAGCGCTGCAGGCGGAAGCGGTTGCGCTCGCCGTCGGGCGTCCAGCGCGGGAAGAGGAAGCAGGAGATGCCGCCGTCGGCCTGGGCGAGGACGAGAAAGGCGTCGCACTGCGGGGCCGACATGAACCACTTGTGCCCCGTCAGCTCGTACTCGCCGCCGGTGCCGCCGCCGTTGACCGGTCGCGCCACCGTGGTGTTGGCGCGGACGTCGGTGCCGCCCTGCTTCTCGGTCATCCCCATCCCGGCCAGAGCGCCCCGCTTGCCGGCGGCCGGCGCGTTCCGCGGGTCGTAGGTCGCGGAGAGGAAGCGCGGCTCCCACTCGGCGGCCAGCTCGGGCTGGGTGCGCAGCGCCGGGATCACCGAGTAGGTCATCGAGATCGGGCAGCCGATCCCGGCCTCGGCCTGGGACATGCACATGAAGGCGGCGCCGCGGGCGACGTGCGCTCCCGGTCGCGGGTCCTTCCAGGGCGAGGAGTGCAGCTCGAACCCGACCCCGACGCCCATCAGCTCGTGCCAGGCGGGATGGAACTCCGGGATGTCGACCCGGTTGCCGTAGCGGTCGTGGGTCTTCAGCTTCGGCCCGTTCTCGTTGGCGAGCCGCCCCAGCTCCTGGGCCGCCTCCGAGCCGGCGTACTCGCCCGCGGCGGCGATCCGCTCCCGGTCCCACTCGGCGCCCTCGCGCTGCACCGCCTCGACCAGCACGGTGTCGGCCTCGAAGACGTTGTAGTCGACCAGCGGCGGCGGCTGGTTGACCACCTCGTGGTTGCCGAAGCTCTTGCGCTCGACGGTTGCCATCGGGTGCTGATTGTGGCATGCCCTGGCCGGTCAGCCAGAGCGGCGGGCAGATAGCATCGCGCCCTCGTGACGAAGATCAAGGTCGAGAAACCGGTCGTCGAGCTCGACGGCGACGAGATGACCCGGATCATCTGGTCGTTCATCAAAGAGCAGCTGATCCTGCCCTACCTCGACCTCGAGCTCGAGTACTACGACCTCGGGATCGAGAGCCGCGACGCGACCGAGGACAGGATCACGGTCGAAGCGGCCGAAGCGATCAAGCGCCACGGGGTCGGCGTCAAGTGCGCGACGATCACCCCCGACGAGGCGCGGGTCGAGGAGTTCGGGCTGAAGGAGATGTACCGCTCGCCGAACGGGACGATCCGCAACATCCTCGGCGGCGTCATCTTCCGCGAGCCGATCGTGATCTCGAACATCCCGCGTCTGGTGCCCGGGTGGACGAAGCCGATCGTGATCGGCCGCCACGCCTTCGGCGACCAGTACCGGGCCACCGACCTGGTCGTCCCCCGCGAGGGGACGCTGACCCTTACCTACACCCCCAAGGACGGCTCCGAGCCGGTCGAGCTCGACGTCTACGACTTCCCGGGTGGCGGCATCGCGATGGCGATGTACAACCTCGACGAGTCGATCCGCGAGTTCGCCCGCGCTTCGATGCGCTACGGCCTCGACCGCGGCTTCCCCGTCTACATGTCGACCAAGAACACCATCCTCAAGCGCTACGACGGCCGCTTCAAGGACCTCTTCGCCGAGGTGTACGAGGCGGAGTTCAGGGAGGAGTTCGAGGCCGCCGGACTGACCTACGAACACCGCCTGATCGACGACATGGTCGCCGCCGCGCTGAAGTGGGAGGGCGGTTACGTGTGGGCCTGCAAAAACTACGACGGCGACGTCCAGTCCGACACCGTCGCCCAGGGCTTCGGCTCCCTCGGACTGATGACGAGCGTGTTGATGAGCGCCGACGGCAAGACGGTCGAGGCCGAGGCCGCGCACGGCACCGTCACCCGTCACTACCGCCAGCACCAGCAGGGCAACCCGACCTCCACCAACCCGATCGCGTCGATCTTCGCCTGGACCCGCGGGCTCGCCGCCCGCGGCCGGATGGACGAGACCCCCGCGGTCTCGCAGTTCGCCGAGACGCTCGAGCGCGTCTGCGTCGAGACCGTCGAAAGCGGGAAGATGACCAAAGACCTGGCCCTGCTCGTGGGCGACGGCCAGGAGCACCAGACCACGCAGGAGTTCCTCGCCGCGATCGACGAGAACCTCCAGCGCGCGATGGCCTGACGATCTTCCAAACCCCCCGACTCGAGGAGAGAATTCAGTGAGCACCACCCCCGTAAAGGTCACCGTCACCGGCGCCGCCGGGCAGATCGGCTACGCGCTTCTGTTCCGCATCGCCAGCGGCCAGATGCTCGGCCCGGACACGCCGGTAGAGCTGAGCCTGTTGGAGATCCCGCCGGCGATCAAAGCCGCCGAGGGCACCGCGATGGAGCTCGACGACTGCGCCTTCCCGCTGCTGCGCAAGATCGACATCAGCGACGACCCGAAGCAGGCCTTCGACGGCTGCAACGTCGGCCTCCTGGTCGGCGCTCGCCCGCGCGGCCCCGGCATGGAGCGCTCCGACCTGCTCGAGGCCAACGGCGGCATCTTCAAGCCCCAGGGCGAAGCGATCAACGCCGGAGCCGCCGACGACGTCAAGGTCCTGGTGGTCGGCAACCCCGCCAACACCAACTGCCTGATCGCGATGTCGAACGCGCCCGACGTTCCCAACGAGCGGTTCACGGCGATGATGCGACTCGACCACAACCGGGCGATCTCGCAGGTCGCGAACAAGCTCGGCAAGCAGGTCTCCGCGGTCACCAACATGACCGCCTGGGGGAACCACTCTCCGACCCAGTACCCCGACCTGGTCAACGCCAAGGTCGACGGGCAGAGCGCCTGGGACGCGGTCGACGACGAGGCCTGGATCGCGGACGAGTACATCCCGCGGGTGGGCAAACGCGGCGCCGAGATCATCGACGCGCGCGGCGCCTCCAGCGCCGCCTCCGCCGCCAACGCGGCGATCGACCACGTCCACGACTGGGTCCTGGGGACGCCGGAGGGCGACTGGGTCTCGATGGCGGTTCCCGCCGACGGCTCCTACGGGATCGGCGAGGGGATCATCTGCGGCATGCCCTGCGCCTGCAGCGGCGGCGAGTGGAGCATCGTCCAGGGCCTCGAGGTGCCCGACTTCTCACGCGAGCGGATCGACCGCAGCGTGATGGAGCTGCAGGAGGAGCGCGACGCCGTCAGCCAGCTCGGGCTGGTCTAGTCGCTCCGCCTGGTCCAGGCATTCAGGACATAGGGCAAAAAGAGAGGCCGGCATAGCCGGCCTCTCTTGTGCCTGAGTAACGGTAGGTACCGATCAGCCGGCGGCGCTGTACTGACGACCGTCCTTCTTCACGCGACCCTCTTTCTCGAGGTCGCCGAGAACCCGGTACAGATAGTTCGGCTTGATTTTCATCTGCTTGGCGACATCGGAGGCGCTGATGCCGGGGTTCTCCTCGATCAGCTTCACGGCCTGATCGGCGCGGGTGCCGCCGCGGCGTTTACGACGCCGGCGGGGGGTACTGGCTTTGGTGGCTTTTTTACTCGCGCTGCCGCGCGGGCGGCCCGGGCCGCGGCGGGTCGCTTTTCCGCCCAGGGCGGCTAGGGCCTGCTCGGCCTGCTTGATCTGGTCCTCGAGCTCACGAATGGTCTTCTCCAGGGCCTCGCGAGCCACGTCCAAATGGTTGCTGCTGGGGGGCATCTAAATTCCTTCCAATCCAAGTTGAAGAACTGCCATGGGGGAGTGTGGCAGAGTCACACACACTGTGACACTTGCATCGGGCAATCAAAGGAATGTTTCAACTAATTGGCTAACTTCTCAGTACCAGGGAGTCGAGGGAGTTTCACACTGAGCAGATGCTCAGGTGCGCGGGAACTCGGCCGGGAAGCGCTCGGGATTCGTGAAGAAGCGGACCGCCTGGATCGCGCCCGCGGCGACCTCCACCGCGACGATGCTGAGGAAGCCGTGCTCGGCGCTGTCCATCCGCACGCCGGGATCGCCGTTGACCAGGACACGGGTGAAGAGGGGGTCCGAGGGAAAGGCCTCCTTGCGCTGCACGCCGACCATGAAGCGGGCGATCTTGTCGGCGCCGTAGATCGGCTTGCGGGCGGCGACCACGACCCCGCCGCCGTCGGAGTACATGACCGCGTCGGCGGCCAGCAGGTCGCGGATCCGCTCGACGTCGCCGGAGATCGAGGCGAGCATGAAGGCGTCCGCCAGGCGCTGGCGCTCCTCCTCGCTCACGGTTCGCCGCCGGCTCGTGTCGCCGGCGTGGTCGCGGGCCCGCTTGGCGATCTGCCGCACGTTTGCCGGAGTGCGCTCGAGGACGTCGGCGATCTCGGCGTACTCGAGGTCGAAGGCGTCGCGGAGGACGAGCACCGCCCGTTCGACCGGGTTCAACCGCTCCAGCGCCCCGAGCAGGGCGAGGTCGAGTCGCTCGGCCTCGATCGCCCTCGTCTCCGGCGTCTCGGGATCGGCGAGCAGCGGCTCCGGCAGCCAGGGCCCGACGTAGACCTCGCGCCGCGCCCGCGCCGAGCGCAGGCGGTCGAGGGCGAGGCGGGTCGTCACCGTGACCAGGAACGCTTCCGGGTTGCGGACCGCCTCGGCGTCCGCCTGCTCCCAGCGCAGCCAGGCGTCCTGGGCGACGTCCTCGGCCTCGGTCAGCTCGCCGAGCAGGCCGTAGGCGATGCCGAGCAGGCGCGGGCGGCAGGCGGTGAAGGCGTCCTCCCTCATGCCGCGAGCGGGACGCGGCCGCGCAGGGCGGCGGCCGCCGCGGCAGCGCCGCTGGCGAGCGCCGCGTCGACCAGCCAGCCTTCGCCGCCGACCCAGTCGCCGGCCAGGTAGAGGCCGTCGCCGCGGTCGATCGCGGGACGGCCGGGGAGGCCGCCTCCCGCCGGGGTGGGGATCGCCGAGACCGCGACCATGCGCGGGAGGAAGCGCTCGAGCGTCGCCTCCTCGCGCCAGCCGGGCTGCACCGCGTCGGCCAGCTCCTCGAGCGCCGCCCGCGGTTCGCGCGCATAGCTGGCGAGGGTGAGGAGGACCCCGTCGCGGTGCTCCGGCGGTGAGTGGCGGGAGAGGTAGGTCGGTTTGTCGACCCCGAGCGCGAAGCGGCGCGAGCGGCGCGGCAGCCTCCGCAGGCCGAGATCGAGGACGCTCAACTCGGCGGCCGGCCCGGGCGCGGCGGGGGCCCGCTCCCCGAGCAGCTTCGCGGCGGCGTCGGGGCCGCCGGCGGCGAGGACCACGACGTCGGCCCGCAGCGTCTCCCCGTCGAGCCGCGCCTCCCAGCCCTCGGTGCCGCGCTCGAGCGCCCGCACGGCGGCGCGGGTCCGCAGGGTCGCGCCCTCCGCCTCGGCCTTCGCGGCGAGCGCGTCGACCAGCGACTGCCAGCCGCCCCGCAGGTAGCGGACGCCGGGGAGGAGGCCGATCTTCAGCTGGGTCGCGGCGACGTCGGCGCTGAGGCTCTCCTGGTCGGCGACGAACGTCGTCACCCGCACCAGCGCCGCCGCGCTCGCCCGAGCCCGCTCCGACCCCAGGCTGCGCCGCAGCCACTCGGCGGCCGAGATCCCGGCCAGCTCCGCCGGGTCGGTCCGCTGCAGCTTCAGGAACCACCGCCCGAGCTGCCCGGTCCCGCCAAGCGTCCGCTTCGCCTTCCCCTCTCGCGGGAACACCGACGCCGCGGGCGCAGCCGGCTGCCACCAGTCCAACTCGATCCCACTCCCCTTTAACTCCCGCCCCGCCGGCCCCCCGATGTAAAGAGCATGAGGCCCCTGATTCAGCACAAACCCCCCACGCGTCTCCGAAGCGGCCCGCCCTCCAAGATGAGGCCCGCCCTCCAAGAGCAAGGTCTCGAACCCCCCACCAGCCAACCGCCCCGCAGCCATCAGCCCCGCGGGCCCACCACCAACAACCACCGCATGTCTAGTTCCGTTCATGCCCCCTAGACGAAACAGCATCGCGCTTTGTGACGAGGCTGTGGGGAGGGGGTGACTGGATACTCAGCATGGAGCCGAGCCGATGCGGTCCGAGGCGTAAGCCAATCCAACGAATCACTCGGCGGAGGTGCTCCCAGGCGCCCCCTCCCCACAGCCTCCCCCACCTAGGCCCGGTATTTGCTGCGCTTCTTGGGATAGGTCCGAAAGACGTGATCCCAGATCGGCGACGAGACCCCGTAGCCGTAGCTGTGATCCTGGAAGTGATGGCGCATGTGGTGTTCCCGCAGGCGCTTGCCGAAGTCCGACTTCGGCACGAAGTGGTGCACGTAGTAATGCGTGTAGTCGTAGAAGAGGTAGCCGGCGATGAAGCCGGCGAACAGCGGGAAGGCGGCGTCGCCGAGGAGCAGCCGGAAGGCGAGGAAGAAGAGGAGCGCCAGCGGGATCGAGACCGAGGGCGGCATCACCAGCCGCATCTTGTCGTTGGGATGGTCGTGGTGGATGCCGTGGATGATGAAGTGCATGCGGCGGCCGAAGGCGTTGTCGGGCTCCCAGTGGAATACGAGCCGGTGGAGCCAGTACTCGGTCAGGGTCCAGACGCCCAGCCCGGCCAGCGTCAGCAGCGCCAGCTGCCAGGCGGCGTAGCCGCGATCGGCCCCGATCCACTCCATCGCCACCACCACCGGGACGAAGATGATCGCCGGCACCGCAGGGTGGACGCGGGAGAAGAAGTTGAGGAAGTCGCTCTTGAAAAGTGGGGGAGAAGCGGAGAGCTTCTCGGTCCGGGAATGACCCTCCATCGCCCTCGATACTAGCGCCGGCGGGCCGGGTTCCCGGAAGACGCAGGGAAGCTGTGACGAAGCTGTTTCAAAGACGTGGCGATTTGCGGAAACGGCTCTCGCACGTACCCACACGCGATGCAAACATGCCGGCCGTGCCGCGCAAGCCAAAGCCCCCGACGTGCGAGGACTGCTATTTCCGCAAGAACCTCCTCTGCGCCCTGGAGCTGAACGAGGCCTGCGCCACCTTCCGGCCGAACCGACCAGAGGGCCTCGTCCCGCCGCGGCAGCCGGTCCTCCTCATGCGGGCCCCGCGCTGGGCCTCGCGCCCCGCCTGAATCGCGCCCGGGCAGGACCCGCCCGCCGGAGCGGGCTATTTTGTGCGCGATGCCCCGACCCGACCTCTACGTCGACTGGAGCCGCACCCGCTACGTCACCCGGCGCTCCAGCGGCTTCTCCCCCAACGTCGACGTCTACTACTGCGGCGAACCGCAGCGGGCGATCGTCAAGGTCGACCTCGCCGGGGTCGAGCTCTCCGAGGTCGGGATCGAGGTCAGCGGCCGCCATCTGGCGATCGCCGGCGAACGCCAGCTGCAGGAGAGCGAGGGCCGCGTCTACCAGCAGATCGAGATCCCGTCCGGCCATTTCCGCCGCGTAGTCGAGCTGCAGGTCGAGGTCGACGCCGAGCGCGCCAGCGCCACCTACGAGGAGGGCATCCTGCGGATCGAGCTGCCGCTGCGGGACCCGAACGAGACCACCCGCCGGGTCCCGATAGGCCGCAAGTGATGGAGGGGGCACCGGTGCTCGAGGTGGTCGACTCGCCGCTCGACGTCGACGAGGCGATCAAGGCCAGCCAGCCGCTCCCCGAGGCGCTGCCGGTCCTGCCGCTGCGCGACACCGTCGCCTTCCCGGAAACGCTGGCGCCGCTGGCGGTGGGCCAGGAGCGCTCGATCCGGCTGGTCGACGACGTCCTCGGCACCAACCGGATGCTGGCGATGGTCACCTCGCACGACCCGGGGCTGGAGACGCCGGGCCCGGGCGAGCTCTACGACGTCGGCGTCGTCGGCGCCGTCGCCCGCATGGTCAAGGTCCCCGACGGCAGCCTGCGGATCCTCGTCCAGGGCATGCAGCGGGTGAAGCTGGGCGAGTACGTCACCGAGCAGCCCTACATGGTCGCCCGCATCGCCGAGCTGCCGGACGTGATCGAGCCGACCCCGGAGCTGGAGGCGCTGAGCCGCAACGTCCAGCGCACCTTCTCCGAAATCATCGAGCAGATCCCCTACCTGCCCGAGGAGCTGCAGATGGCGGTCGCCAACATCGACGACCCGGCGGCGCTCGCGCACCTGATCGCCGGCGCCCTGCGGATCGAGACCGCCGAGAAGCAGAAGCTGCTGGAAGAGGTGAACGTCGCCGAGCGGCTGCGGCGCCTCTCGCACCTCCTCGCGAGCGAGCTCGAGGTCGTCCAGCTCGGCACCCAGATCCAGACCCAGGTGGAGTCCGAGATCGACAAAGGCCAGCGCGAGTTCTTCCTCCGCCAGCAGATGAAAGCGATCCAGGAGGAGCTCGGCGAAGGCGACGAGCAGCAGGCCGAAGTCAACGAACTGCGCGAGAAGATCGAGGCGGCCGGGCTTCCCGAGCACGCCCTCAAAGCCGCCGAGCGCGAGCTCTCGCGGCTGGAGAAGCTGCCCCCGGCCGCCGCCGAGCACGGCGTCATCCGCACCTACCTGGAGTGGCTGACGGAGCTGCCCTGGTCGAAGCGGACCGAGGACAACCTCGACCTCGCCCACGCCCGCGAGGTCCTCGACGCCGACCACTACGACCTGGAGAAGATCAAGGACCGGATCCTCGAGTACCTGGCGGTGCGCAAGCTCAACCCAGACTCGCCGGGCCCGATCCTCTGCTTCGCCGGCCCGCCCGGGGTCGGCAAGACCAGCCTCGGCAAATCGATCGCCAGGGCGCTGGGCCGCGAGTTCGAGCGGATCTCCGTCGGCGGCGTCCGCGACGAGGCCGAGATCCGCGGCCACCGCCGCACTTACATCGGCGCGATGCCGGGCACCATCGTCCGCGCCCTGCGCGACGCCGGCTCCCGCAACCCGGTCTTCATGATCGACGAGATCGACAAGATGGGAGCCGACTTCCGCGGCGACCCCGCCTCGGCGATGCTCGAGGTGCTCGACCCGGCCCAGAACGACAGCTTCCGCGACCACTACCTGGATCTCGAGCTCGACCTCTCCGACGTCGTCTTCATCGCCACCGCCAACGTCCTCGACACGATCCCCGGACCGCTGCTCGACCGGATGGAGACGATCGAGCTGGCCGGCTACACCCTGGAGGAGAAGCGGCACATCGCCCGCCGCTACCTGGTCCGCCGCCAGATCGAGGCCAACGGGCTGAAGCCCTCGCAGATCGAGTTCTCCGACGCGGCGCTGACCGCGATCGTCGAGGAGTACACCCGCGAGGCGGGGGTCCGCGGCCTCGAGCGCCAGATCGGCACCGTCTGCCGCAAAGTCGCGCGGCAGGTCGCCGAGGGCAAGGTCAAGGGCAAGGTGCGGATCTCGGGCAAGAAGGCGCGCGAGCTGCTGGGCCGCCGCCGGGTCTTCGCCGAGCAGCGGCGCCGAACCAAGGACCCCGGCGTCGCCACTGGGCTCGCCTGGACGCCGACCGGCGGCGACGTCCTCTTCATCGAGGCGACGGCGATGCCCGGCTCGGGCAAGCTGACGATCACCGGCCAGCTCGGCGAGGTGATGAAGGAGTCGGCCCAGGCGGCGCTCTCCTACGTGCGCGGCCACTGCGGCGAGATCGCGCCCAAGGTCGAGGGCGACTGGTTCGCCACCCACGACGTCCATGTCCACGTCCCGGCCGGGGCGGTGCCGAAGGACGGTCCCTCGGCCGGAGTGGCGATGACCGTCGCGCTCTCCTCCCTGCTCGGCGGCCGGCCGGTCCGCAACGACGTGGCGATGACCGGCGAGGTCACCCTGACCGGGCAGGTGCTGCCGATCGGCGGCCTGAAGGAGAAGTCGCTGGCGGCGCAGCGGGCGGGGATCAAGAAGGTGATCGTCCCCGGCCGCAACCAGGGGGACGTGGGGGAGATCCCCGAGCACGAGCTCGGCGACCTCGAGTTCGTCTTCGTCGACGAGGTGTCCGAAGCCCTCGAGGTCGCGCTGTCCTAGTCCGCTCGCGCACCTTTTGGATCGTCGCGGGGCTGACCGCGCTGGGCGCCGCACTTCGCTTCGCGACGCTCGGCGACCAGGCCTACCACCACGACGAGATCGTCACCGCCAGCCGGGTCCTGCGGGTCGGCTTCGGCCACGCGATGGACGCCGTCGGCTTCTCCGAGTCGGCGCCGCCGCTCTACTACGCGCTCGCCTGGCTGTGGACGCAGGTGACCGGCAACGG
>DASTBO010000009.1:0-40008 GCA_035712025.1 Solirubrobacterales bacterium | reverse complement strand
CGCCCCGGGCGGGTGATGGCGCGGCTCCATGCTGAGTACCCGGGGGACCCCCACCGGCCCCCTCCACGAATCGCCGCCTGCTTCAGCTAGTCGACTGCCCTTGAGAAAGAAGCTCTCGTCCCTCGAAAGCTAGGCCCCAACGAACCCCGCGCGACCCTGGGAGCTGGCCCGCGTCACCCGTGGCCCCAACGTGTCGGGGAGCGGGTGGGGTGCCTCCCCTGGGTACTCAGCATGGAGCCGGCCCAATTCCCGCACGAGGCGCCAGCCATCCGCGCACCAGCCGGCGGAGGTGCTCCCAGGGGAGGCACCCCACCCGCTCCTAGAGAGACCGCTCCTAGTAGCCCGTCGGGTGACGCGAGACGAAGCCGACGTTGTCGCGCAGGTCTTCGTGCCAGCGGGGCCCCGTTTCGCCGCCGGAGTCCCCCGAGGTGTCGAAGCGGAAGCCGGCGATCACGGCGTAGGCGTGGCCCGGGTTGGAGTAGACGGTGATCCAGCGCCCTTCGCCTTCTTCGCCCCACTTCATCATCGGGCCGGAGGGGAGGGGGCTTTCGAGGAATTTGCCGCCGTGGAGGGCGAAGGAGACGGAGCCGGAGCAGTCGTAGCCGCGGTCCCACCAGCGGGCGTGGCCGCCGCCGTAGATGTAGGGCTTGGCGGTGATCTTGTTCGCCGCGGCGATCACCCGTTTGACGCGGGCGGGGGCGCTTTTCGGCGGGACCAGGGTCCCGTTGGGCAGGAGCTTCGCCTTCTCGGTCGGGGTGCAGACGTCGACTTCGGCCGGCGACATGCCGCCCGTGGTGCAGGCGGCGGAAGCGCTGCCAGAGGCGAAAAAGGCGGTGGCGAAAAGGGCGACTACCAACGCAAGCCCAGCCAACCTGAAGTTGTGACGCAAACCGATTCTCCTTCGTCGGCCTACGGGGT
This sequence comes from Solirubrobacterales bacterium, assembly GCA_035712025.1. Lineage (GTDB taxonomy): Bacteria > Actinomycetota > Thermoleophilia > Solirubrobacterales > 70-9 > VAYN01. Next base: position 39,090 of record DASTBO010000009.1, on the reverse strand, counting down.
TAGCTGTCGGGCTAGCGCGAAAGGAGCCTGCGCTCCCACCTTGGACTTGGTGGGTTAGCCCCGAAAACGTGGTTCCCCCGTTCCCCAAACGCTCTTTGCGCCAGGGATTCGGCGTTTCGGTTACTGACCGGCGGCAGTGTAGACCATCGCGCGGCGCTCCGCTCACAAAACGCAAATATTTCCTCGAAGTTCCCGCTCCCATCGAGAATCTGTTCGACGCCGGGGCTGGTAGCTTGCGTCCTGGGATGAACCTTTCGGGCCGCAGAGCGCTCCTCACCGGGGCCACGGGAGGGCTGGGAAGGGCGATCGCGCAGGCGCTCGCCGAGCGCGGGGCGCTCCTCGCCCTCAGCGCCCGCAACCGTGAGGCCTTGGAGGAGATGGCCGCCGGCCTGCCCGGCGGCGGCCACACCGTCCTTCCCGCCGACCTCGCCGAGCCCGACGCCGCCGAGCGGCTCGCCGCCGAAGCCGCCGGCACCGAGATCCTCGTCGCCAACGCCGGCCTGCCCGGGGCGGGCAAAGTGGACGAGTTCAGCGCCGAGGAGGTGAAGCGCGCCCTGCGGGTCAACCTCGAGGCGCCGATGCTGCTCGCCCGCGCGCTCTACCCGGCGATGCTCGAGGCCGGCTCGGGCCATCTCGTCTTCGTCGCCTCGCTGTCCGGCAAGGCCGCAAGCCCTCGTTCTTCGATCTACAACGCGACCAAGTTCGGCCTCCGCGGCTTCGCCCTCGGCCTGCGCAGCGACCTCAACCCGCGCGGCGTCGGCGTCTCGATCGTCTCGCCGGGCTTCATCCGCGAAGCCGGGATGTTCGCCGACGCCGGGTCCAAGCCCCCGCCGGGGATGGGCACCGCCACCCCCGAGGAAGTAGGCGCCGCCACCGCCAAGGCGATCGAGCGCAACAAGGTCGAGGTGACGATCGCTCCCCTGCCCCAGCGCGCGGGCGCCCACCTGGCCCTGATCAGCCCCGCGCTCAGCGTCAAGGTGCAGAGCGGCAGCGCCGGCCAGAAGGCCGCCGAAGACATCGCCGCCGGCCACTCCGCCGACAAGCGCTGAGCTCATTCGTCTGTTCCTTATCGTTGCCCTGCGCCGATAAAGAACAGACGAAGGGGTGGGTCGGCCGGAGGCCGGGATTTCTTAGACTGGCCTTGTGAGCGGCAGCGATTCCTTCGGCGCCCGATCGACCCTCGAGGTCGGCGGCCGCGAGTTCGAGATCTTCCGCCTCGACGCGCTGCAGGAGCGCTTCGACGTCGCCCGCCTGCCGTACTCGATCAAGGTCCTGCTGGAGAACGTGCTGCGGCTCGAGGACGGGGTCTCGGTCAGCGCCGCCGACGTCGAGGCGATCGCCGCCTGGGACGCCGCCGCCGATCCCAGCGCCGAGATTCCCTTCCAGCCCGCCCGCGTCCTGATGCAGGACTTCACCGGCGTCCCCGCCGTCGTCGACCTGGCGGCGATGCGCGACGCGATGGAGGAGATCGGCGGCGACCCCGCCGCGATCAACCCCCTGGTCGACGTCGACCTGGTGATCGACCACTCGGTCCAGGTCGACGCCTTCGGCAACGAGCGCGCCTTCGCGGTCAACGCCGAGCGCGACTTCGAGCGCAACCTCGAGCGCTACTCGTTCCTCAAATGGGGCCAGCAGTCGTTCGACAACTTCCGCGTCGTCCCGCCGGCGACCGGGATCTGCCACCAGGTCAACCTCGAGTACCTCTCCCAGGTCGTCTACAGCCGTGAGAACGGCGGCACCCTGCAGGCCTATCCCGACACCCTGGTCGGCACCGACTCGCACACGACGATGGTCAACGGCCTCGGCGTGCTCGGCTGGGGGGTGGGCGGGATCGAGGCCGAGGCGGCGATGCTGGGCCAGCCGATCTCGATGCTGCTGCCGCAGGTGGTCGGCTTCAGGCTGAGTGGCGAGCTGCCCGAGGGGGCGACCGCAACCGACCTCGTCCTCACTGTCACCGAGATGCTGCGCGAGCGCGGCGTCGTCTCCAAGTTCGTCGAGTTCTTCGGCCCCGGGCTGCCGACCCTCGGCCTCGCCGATCGCGCCACGCTCGGCAACATGTCGCCCGAGTTCGGCTCCACCTGCGCGATCTTCCCGGTCGACGCCGAGACTCTGCGCTACCTCGACCTCACCGGCCGCCCGACCGAGACGATCGAGCTGGTCGACGCCTACGCCCGCGAGCAGGGGATGTTCGCCGACGGCAGCGGCGAGGACCCCGCCTTCTCCGACCTGCTCGAGCTCGACCTCGGCGACGTCGTCCCCAGCCTCGCCGGCCCGAAACGGCCGCAGGACCGGGTGCCGCTCTCGCAGGCCAAGGAGGCCTTCCTCGAGGCGATGCACGAGTTCGACCCCGAGGCGGCCGAGCAGATGGGGAACGGCCGCGACGAGGCGATCGAAGAGTCCTTCCCGGCCTCCGATCCGCCGGCCGAGGATCACGACGACGAGCGCGGCAAGCCGCGCCCGGCCGTCTCCGCCTCGGCGACCGCCGCGCCCAAGCGCACGCACGACGCGATCGCGGTGACGCTCGAGGACGGCACCAGCGTCGAGCTCGACCACGGCCACGTCGTCATCGCCGCGATCACCAGCTGCACCAACACCTCCAACCCGAGCGTGATGGTCGGCGCCGGCCTCCTCGCCCGCAACGCGGTCGAGCGCGGCCTCGAGCGCAAGCCGTGGGTGAAGACCTCGCTGGCGCCGGGCTCGACCGTCGTCACCGATTACCTGGAGCGGGCGGGGCTGAACCGGTACCTCGACGCGCTCCAGTTCAACCTGGTCGGCTACGGCTGCACGACCTGCATCGGCAACTCCGGGCCGCTGGCGCCGGAGATCTCGGCCGCGATCGCCGAGAAGGACCTCGCCGTCTGCTCGGTGCTCTCCGGCAACCGCAACTTCGAGGGTCGGATCAACCAGGACGTGAAGGCGAACTACCTGGCCAGCCCGCCGCTGGTCGTTGCCTACGCGCTCGCCGGCCGCATGGACATCGACCTCGAGACCGAGCCGCTCGGCGAGGGCCAGGACGGAGCGCCCGTATTTCTGCGCGACCTCTGGCCGAGTGCCGAGGAGATCAAGCAGGTGGTCGGCGCCTCGGTGCAATCCGAGATGTTCGAGCGCAACTACGCCGAGGTCTTCGCCGGCGACGAGATGTGGAACGCGGTCGAGGTTCCCGCCGGCGACCGCTACGACTGGCCCGACTCGACCTACGTCCGCCGGCCGAGCTTCTTCGAAGCGATGCCGGCGCAGGCGCCGGGCGTCGAGCCGATCGGCGGCGCCCGCGCCCTCGCCGTCCTCGGCGACTCGATCACCACCGACCACATCTCCCCCGCCGGGGCGATCAAGCGCGACAGCCCCGCCGGCCGCTGGCTGACCGAGCAGGGGGTCGGCGTCGAGGACTTCAACTCCTACGGGTCGCGCCGCGGCAACCACGAGGTGATGATCCGCGGGACCTTCGCCAACATCCGCCTCCGCAACCAGCTGGTCGACCGCGCCGGCGGCTTCACCCGGCACTTCCCCGGCGGCGAGGAGACGACGATCTACGACGCGGCAACGCGATACGCAGGCGAAAAGGTCCCGCTCGTCGTCCTCGCCGGCAAGGAGTACGGCTCCGGCTCCTCGCGCGACTGGGCCGCCAAGGGGACCAAGCTGCTGGGGGTGCGGGCGGTGATCGCCGAGAGCTACGAGCGCATCCACCGCTCCAACTTGATCGGGATGGGGGTGGTGCCGCTGCAGTTCGCCGCCGGCGAGAGCGTCGCCTCGCTCGGCCTCACCGGCGCCGAGAGCTTCGACGTCGGCGACCTCGAAGACGGCAGGGCGCGGAAGGTGACCGTCACCGCCCGGGCCGACGACGGCAGCGAGAAGACCTTCGAGGCGACGGTGCGCCTGGACACGCCGAACGAGGTCACCTACCTCGTCAACGGCGGCATCCTGCAGACGGTGCTGAGGAAGCTGAAGCAATAGGCGCAGCGGGGCCGCGGGAGGCAGGGGGGTCCGCGCGACCCACACTGCACCTGCGCGTCGGTAGCCAGGGAGGGATGCCGACGCGGCCGTTCCCCCTGGCGGGACTGCCCTGAGGAACAGTCAGCGTTTAGCTATACAGGCTCGCACAGCCTCGGTCAAGCAGAATCGAGCGCTTTGGCCCGGTTCTGGTGACTTTCCGTCTCGGTTACCTGGGAACTCGGCTGTACACCTATACCCCAGCCCTTGCGTTCGATCAACTCGATCCCGATCACGCTGCCGACCGGGCCGACCGGGGTCAGGGTCGCGGCGAGCAGGGTGTAGGGGGTCTCCTTGCGGATGCAGGCGATCCAGATCAGGACGCAGAGGGCGATGAAGCCGAGCCCGTGGGCCCAGCCGAAGAGCATCGTCGGGGTCTCGAACCCGGGCAGGAGCCAGAAGAGGATCAGCCCGGCGAAGACCGCCAGCTCGACCCAGGAGAGGCGCTTGACCCAGACGAACAGGTCGCCCGGGACGGGCTTCTCGAACGGCTTGCGCGCCATCGGCGCTACTTGCCCGGGGTCAGGGCGGTGAGGACGATCCGCTCCTGCTCGCGCGCGTGGGCTCCCGAGTAGCCCTCGCCGGGGCTGGCCCGGCCCTGGCGGCCGATGTAGGTGAGGGTGACGCCCTCGGGCAGGACGTCGGGCATGCGGCGGGACATCACCTTCCAAGCGCCCATGTTGCGCGGCTCCTCCTGGACCCAGGCGATCTCCTTCAGGTTCGGGTAGGAGGCGATCAGCCGTTCCAGCTGTTCCTTGGCGAAGGGGTAGAGGACCTCGACCCGGGCGATGGCGACGTTCTCGGCGCTCGCCCGCCGCTCGTTGTCGTCCATGTCGAAGTACACCTTGCCGGTGCAGAGGACGAGGCGCTCGACCTTCTCGCGCCGCTCGCCGGCGGTCGGGTCGTCGAGGATGAACCGCAGTTCTCCGTCGCTCAGCTCCTCGAGCGTGGTGGCGGCCCGCTCCAGCCGCAGCAGCCCCTTCGGGGTGAAGACGATCAGCGGCCGCGGCTTCTTGATCAGCGCCTGGCGGCGCAGCAGGTGGAAGTACTGGGCGGCGGTGGTCGGGTTGGCGATGCGGATGTTGCCCTCGGCGCCCAGCGCCAGGAAGCGCTCGATCCGGGCGCTGGAGTGCTCCGGGCCGGAGCCCTCGTAGCCGTGCGGGAGCAGCAGGGTGAGGCGGCTGGTCTGGCCCCACTTCGACTCGCCGGAGACGATGAAGCTGTCGACGATCACCTGGGCGGCGTTGGCGAAGTCGCCGAACTGCGCCTCCCAGAGGACCAGGGCGCTGGGGCTGGCCGCCGAGTAGCCGTACTCGAAGCCGAGGCAGGCGATCTCCGAGAGGGGGCTGTTGTAGAGCTCGAAGGGGGCGGAGGCGTCCTCGAGGTTCTGCATCGGCGTGTACTCGAGGCCGGTGTTCTCGTCGTGGAGGACGAGGTGGCGGTGCGAGAAGGTGCCGCGCTCGGTGTCCTGGCCGGTGAGGCGGATGTGGACGCCGTCGGTGAGCAGGGTGCCGAAGGCGAGCGCCTCGGCCTGGCCGAAGTCGATCCCGCCGTGCTCCAGCGCCTCGGTCCGGCGCGAGAGCGGGCGGCGCAGCTTGCGGTGGACGTTGAAGCCCTCGGGCGTCTTCAGCAGCGCCTCGTTGATGGCCCGCAGCTTGTCGGCCGCGACCGCGGTGTGGACCGGCGGGCTGGCGGTGCGGTCGAGCAGTTCGCCGGTCTGGGTGGTGACGCCGGTGACGGTCGGGTCCTCGTAGTCGCCGGCCTCCATCTTCTGCCGCAGGCCCTTGAGGGCGTTCGACATCTCGGTGTGGCGGTCGTCGGAGGTGCTGCCGACCTCCTCGGCGGAGACCGTCCCCTCCTCGATCAGCTTCTCGGCGTAGAGCTCGGAGGCCGGCGGGTGCGACTTGATCGCCGCCGCCATCGTCGGCTGCGTGTATGCCGGCTCGTCGGTCTCGTTGTGGCCGAAGCGGCGGTACCCGATCACGTCGATGACGACGTCGCGGCACCAGCGCTCGCGGTAGGCCATCGCCAGCCGCACGGCGCCGACGCAGGCCTCGACGTCGTCGGCGTTGACGTGGATGATCGGCACGTTGAACCCCTTCGCCATGTCGGCGGCGTAGGGGGTCGAGCGGGCGTCGCTGGGGTCGGTCGTGAACCCGACCTGGTTGTTCTGGATCACGTGGATGGTGCCACCGGTGGTGTAGCCGGGCAGCGCCTGCAGGTTGAGCGTCTCGGCGACCACGCCCTGGGCAGGGAAGGCGGCGTCGCCGTGCAGCAGCACCGGCACCGCCCGCTTGTGGTCGAGCGAGAGGCTCGACCCCTCGAAGTCCTGCTGGAGGAAGCGGGTGCCGCCGGTGACCACCGGGTCGACGAACTCGAGGTGGCTCGGGTTCGGGTATAGGCGGACCGAGATCTTCTGGCCCTCGGCGGTCTCGTAGACCCCGCGGTGGCCGTAGTGGTACTTGACGTCGCCGGTGCCGCCGTGGGGGATCGCGGCGACCGCCTTGACCGCGTCGATCTGCTTCGATCCCTCGAACTCGGCGAGGATCGACTCGACCGAGCGCCCGAGGTTGTGGGCGAGGACGCTGAGGCGGCCGCGGTGGGCCATCCCGAAGACGACCTCCTCGGCACCGTCGCGCTGGGCGAGTGTGACGATTTCGTCGAGCATCGGGACGACCACGTCGAGCCCCTCGATCGAGAACATCTTTTGCCCCAAATACGCTTTCTCGAGGAAGCGCTCGAACTGGAAGACGTCGATCAGCCGGTTCAGCAGCCGCTTCTTCTCCTCGTCGGTGAGCGGCTGGCGGTGGGCGCCGGTCTCGATCATCTCCCGCAACCAGATCCGCTGCTGGTGGGAGGAGAGGTGCTCGAACTGGTAGCCGATCGTGCCGCAGTAGGCGGTGCGCATCCGCGGCAGCGCCTCGAGCAGCGTTTCCCCGGGGACGCCGATCCGCAGGATCGAGGCCGGGATCCGCTCCATCAGCTCCGGGGTGAGGTTGACGTTCTCGGGCTGCAGCGCCGGGTCGCCCTTCGGCTCGGAGCCGAGCGGGTCGAGGTGGGCGGCGAGGTGGCCGTGGGTGCGGTAGGCCTTCAGCAGCGAGGTCGCCGCTTGGACCGCCTGCAGCAGCTCTTCGTCGATCTGGTCGGGAGCGCTGCTCGGTTCCGCGCTCGGGGCGGCGGCGCTCAGCGGCGGCGCCGAGGCGGAGGCGGGATGGGCGTTGCTGACGACCGAGGCCTCGAAGCCGAGGTTGGCGGCGACCGCCTCGTAGAAGCCGTCCTCGCCCTGCAGCAACTCCTCGACCCGGCGCAGGAAGGCCCCCGACTCGGCGCCCTGGATGACGCGGTGGTCGTAGGTCGAGGTCAGCGTCATCACCTTCGAGACGCCGAGCTGCTTCAGCCGTTCCGGCGAGGCGTGCCGCCACTCCGGCGGGTAGGCGATCGAGCCGGTGGCGATGATCGCGCTCTGGCCGGAGAGCAGGCGCGGGACCGAGGCCATCGTCCCGATCCCGCCCGGGTTGGTGAGGCTGATGTTGGTCCCCTGGAAGTCGTCGGCCGAGAGCTTGTTCTCGCGCGTCTTCGCGATCAGCTCTTCGTAGCGGGAGTGGAAGCCGCTGAAGTCGAGCCCGTCGGCGCCCTTGATCGCCGGCACCATGAGGCTGTGGGAGCCGTCCTTTTTTTCGACGTCGACGGCGATCCCGAGGTTGACCGGGCTGCCGTCGATCGCGAACGGCTTGCCGTCTTCGGAGGCGAAGACCCGGACCATCACCGGCAGGTCCTTGGTCGCCTGCACGATCGCCCAGGCGACCAGGTGCGTGAAGGAGACCTTCAGCCCCCGGTCCTTCAGCACCGAGTTGATCGCCTTCCGTTTCGCGTCCAGCGTGTCCACCGCGATCGTCCGGAACGACGTCGCCGTCGGCACCTGCCGACTCTCGTCCATCGCGTTGGCGAGCATCGCCGCGGCCCCACGCAGCTGCTTCGCCTCGCCGACGGCCGGCGCGGCCCCGTTCCCCCCACCGTCAGCCGCCGCCATCACATCCTCTTTGGTCACCTTCGAGCCAGGCCCGCTCCCACTGACCGAAGCAAGATCCACGCCCGTAGCTTCAGCAACCCGCCGAGCGACCGGCGTAGCGCGGACATCAGCGCCGGAGCCGTTGCCTGACCCGTTCGAACCCTCGGTCGAAGACTCTCCTCCGGTGGGTGACGTCGTAGGGGGGACCCCCTGCTGCTCTGCAGCTGGGGGTGGGTCCCCTGCGGCGGCAGGACCCGCCGGCCGAGCGCTCTGTCCCTCACCCGAGCCCTCGCCAGCTTCCATCTCGGCCAGAGGAGCCCCGACAGGCACCTCGTCATCGACCTGGGCAATCAGCTTCGTAATCACCCCGTCCATCGGCGCCGGCACCTCGGCGTCGACCTTGTCGGTCGAGACCTCGACGACCGTGTCGCCCTCGCTGACCGAGTCGCCCTCGGCCACGTGCCACTCAAGCACGATCCCCTCGGTCACCGACTCGCCCATCTCGGGCATGGTGATCTGGACGGTCGCCGTCTCTGGCATCTCGCGGGTCAGTCTAAGGAAAGTGGTTTATCGGCAGGCCTATCGAGATACCCTGGTACCCCAATGAGCTACTTCGTCACCGGCGCGACCGGGTTCATCGGCCGCAACCTCGTCCAGAAACTGCTCCAGCGGGAGGGCACGATCTACGCCCTGGTGCGGGCCGGATCGCGCGGGCGCCTGGAGGAGCTGCGCACCGGCTTCGGCGCCGACGGGGCCCGGATCGTGCCGATCACCGGCGACCTCACCCAGCCCGGGCTCGGGGTCTCCGAGGAGGACCTGGTGGCGATGCGGGGGGAGATCGAGCACTTCTTCCACCTGGCGGCGATCTACGACATGACCGCCGACGCGGAGACGCAGGAGGTCGCCAACGTCGAGGGGACGCGCCACGCGATCGAGCTCGCCGGGGCGGTCGAGGCCGGCTGCTTCCACCATGTCAGCTCGATCGCCGCCGCCGGCCTCTACCGGGGCGTCTTCACCGAGGACATGTTCGAGGAGGCCGAAAGGCTCGACAACAACCCCTACTTCCGCACCAAGCACGAGTCCGAGCGACTGGTCCGCGACGAGTGCCAGCGGCCGTGGCGGGTCTACCGGCCGGGGATCGTCGTCGGCGACTCGCGCACCGGGGAGATCGACAAGATCGACGGTCCGTACTTCTTCTTCAAGGCGCTGCAGCGGCTGCGGCGGGTGGCGCCGGCCTGGCTGCCGACCGTCGGGATCGAAGGCGGCGAGATCAACATCGTCCCGGTCGACTACGTCGCCGCCGCGATCGACCACATCGCCCACAAGCCGCGCCTCAACGGCCGCGCCTTCCACCTCACCGACCCCAACCCGCACACCGCCGGCGAGGTGATCAACCTCTTCGCGCGGGCCGCCGACGCGCCGCAGATGGCGGTGCGCCTCGGCACCGACGTGACCGAGCCGGCGACCGGGGCGGTGCGGAGCGCGCTGAAGCTGTTCCCGCCGGCCAAGCGCGCGGCGAAGCTGGCGCTCGGGCAGGCGGGGCTGCCGGCGGAGTTGCTGACCTACGTCGACTACCCGACTTCGTTCGACTCGACCTTGGCGCAGAAAGCGCTGAAGGGCTCGGGCATCGAGGTGCCGCCGCTGGAGTCCTACGCGACCCGGGTCTGGGACTACTGGGAGCGCAACCTCGATCCCGACCTCTTCAAGGACCGTTCGCTGTCGGCGGCCGTGCGGGGCAAAGTCGTGCTGATCACCGGCGCCTCGTCGGGGATCGGGAAAGCGACCGCGCTCAAGGTCGCCGACGCCGGCGCCACCGTGCTGCTGGTCGCCCGCTCGCTCGACAAGCTCGAGGAGACCAAAGAGGAGATCGTGGCCGGCGGCGGCACCGCCCACATCCACCAGTGCGACCTCGCCGACATCGAGGACATCGAGCGGATGGCCGAGGAGGTCCTGACCTACCACGGTCACGTCGACATCCTCGTCAACAACGCCGGCCGCTCGATCCGCCGCTCGATCGCCCTCTCCTACGACCGCTACCACGACTTCGAGCGCACGATCCAGCTCAACTACCTCGGCGCGGTGCGGCTGATCCTGGCGCTGCTGCCGGCGATGCGCGGCCGCAAGCAGGGCCACATCATCAACATCAGCTCGATCGGGACGCAGACCAACCCGCCGCGCTTCTCCGCCTACGTCGCCTCGAAGGCGGCGCTGGACGCGTTCAGCCGGGTGATCGCCTCCGAGGTTGTCGACGACAACGTCCATCTGACGACGATCAACATGCCGCTGGTGCGGACGCCGATGATCGCGCCGACCCGGATGTACGACATGTTCCCGGCGATCACGCCCGAGGAGGCGGCGGAGATGATCGCCAAGGCGATGATCTCCCGGCCGAAGAAGGTCGCCACCCGCCTCGGCAACTTCGGCGAGCTGATGTACGCGGTCGCCCCGAAGGCCAGCGACTCGATCCTCAATACGGCTTACAAGCTGTTCCCGGATTCGCAGGCGGCGAAGGGCAAGAAGGAGGAGGCCCGGGACAAGCCGCCTTCGACCGAGGCGGTCGCCTTTGCGCATCTGATGAAAGGCGTGCACTGGTAGTAGGTTCACCCGGTGGCGGAGCGGCGGCTCAAGCACTGGGGGTGGGGGTATGAGGATCAGGCGCCTACGGCGACGCAGCTGAGGGAGGCTGCCGAAGGGATCCGGGCCCGGTTCGGGTTTGGCGGCGAGGTCGAGAAGCCGGTGCCGCTGGAGGAGGTTGAGCTGCGGGCGCCTCGGTTGAAGGTGCCGGGTGGTTTTGGGGATCTGTTCTCGGACGACCGTTACGAGCGGGTCTCGCACGCGCTTGGGAAGGCTTACAGGGACATCGTCCGCGGCTTCTACGGGAGGTTCGAGGAGCCGCCGGATCTGGTCGCGTTTCCTCGGGACGAGTCGGAGATCGAGGCGGTGCTCGGCTGGGCGGAGGCCGAGGGGGCGGCGGTGATTCCGTTCGGGGGTGGCACCAGCGTCTGCGGCGGGGTCGAGGCACGGGTCGGGGAGCGGCCGGTGGTCTCGCTGGATCTGCGGAAGCTGGACCGGGTGCTGGAGGTGGACCCCACCTCGCTGGCGGTGCGGATCCAGGCGGGGGCGACCGGGCCCGGCCTCGAGGACCAGCTGCGTGGGCACGGGCTGACGCTGCGGCATTTTCCCCAGTCGTTCGAGTACTCGACCCTCGGCGGCTGGGTGGCCACCAGGGCCGGCGGGCACTTCGCGACGCTGGAGACGCACATCGACGACCTGGTCGAGTCGGTGCGGGCGATCACCCCGCGCGGGACCTGGGAGAGCCGCCGGCTGCCGGGCTCGGGGGCCGGTCCCTCTCCCGATCGGCTGCTGATCGGCTCGGAGGGCATCCTCGGCGTGATCGCCGAGGCGTGGGTGAGGGTGCGGCCGCGCCCCGAGTTCAAGGTCTCGGCCGGGGTCGGGTTCGACGACTTCAAGACCGCCGCCGACGCCGTCCGCGAGATCGCCCAGTCCGGCCTGCATCCCGCCAACTGCCGCCTCCTCGACGCCGCCGAGGCCGAGCTGACCGGCGCCGGCGACGGCAGCTCCCATCTCCTGATCCTCGGCTTCGAGTCCGCCGACCACCCTGTCGACACCGGGATGGACCGAGCGCTGGAGATCGCCCGCGACCACGGCGGCACCCCCGGCGAGGTACGCACCACCTCGCCGCCGACGGGACGAAAACCGCTTCACGTAAGCGGAAATCGTCCCGTCGGCGGAGGAGAGGGCGACGCGGTGGGGCAGTGGCGCGGGGCGTTCCTGCTGGCGCCGTACCTGCGGGACACGTTCGTCGCCTGCGGCGTGCTCTCGGAGACGTTCGAGACGGCGATCACCTGGGACCGCTTCGAGCAGTTCCACGCGACGGTGATGGAGACGACCCGCCGCGCCGTCTCCGAGGTCGGCGGCGTCCCGGCGGACGGCCCCGGCGCCCCTCGCGTCAGCTGCCGCCTCACCCACGTCTATCCCGACGGCGCCGCTCCCTACTTCACCGTCCTCGCGCCGGCGGTCCGCGGCGGCGAGGTCGAGCAGTGGGACGAGGTCAAGGCGGCGGTCTCCGAGGCGCTGATCGACGCCGGCGGCACGATCACCCACCACCACGCCGTCGGCCGCGACCACCGCCCCTGGTACGACCGCCAGCGCCCGGCCCCATTCGCCGCCGCCCTGCGCGCCGCCAAGGGCGAGCTCGACCCTGCGGGGATGCTGAATCCCGGCGTGCTGATCGATCTCTGATTAACCTTTCTCTGTGCCCCCCGTAAGGCCGGAGCCCAACGCCCAGGCTGAGGACGGAGGCGAGGGCTGACACCCCTCGGCGCTACCCTTTCGCGACTCGCAATCCGGTTGCGGCAGCCGCTTTCGACTGCCCTGCCGGCCTCTGACGATGGAAACGATCACCTCCGAACAGCCCACCGTGCCGGCTGAGCCCGCCACCTCCCACGAGCCCGAGACCGGCGAGGTCGTGCCGCGGCGCTCGCCGCTGCGCGCGGCGATCAAGACCGGGCGGCCGAAGGAGTGGATCAAAAACGTCTTCGTCTTCGCCGGCCTGCTCTTTTCCGGCAAGTTCGACCAGTCGCACGCGATCGTCGAGGCGGTGATCACCTTCGTCGCCTTCTGCATGGTCTCCAGCGCCGGCTACTTCCTCAACGACCTGATCGACGTCGAGCTCGACCGCAAGCACCCGAAGAAGCGCTTCCGGCCGCTGGCGGCGGGCGAGCTCTCCGAGCGGACGGCGATGGTCGTCGCCCCCGTCCTGGCCCTGGCCGCGGTGGCCATCGCCTTCGGCGCCGTCAACTGGGAAGTGGGGCTGATGGTGGTCGGATACGGCGTCGCCCAGACCGCCTACAGCCTCGGCCTCAAGCAGATCGTGATCATCGACGTGATGACGCTGGCGGGGCTGTTCATCCTCCGCGTCGCCGCCGGCGCCAGCGCCGTCGACGCCCACGCCTCGGAATGGCTGCTGCTCTGCACCGGCATGCTCGCCGCCTTCCTCGGCTTCACCAAGCGCCGCCAGGAGGCGGTCTCCGAGCTGCACGAGGGAACCTCGAGCCGGCCCGTGCTCGAGCACTACTCGCTGCCCTTCCTCGACCAGATGGTCTCCCTGGTCACCACCGGCACCGTGATCAGCTACGCGATCTACACCGTCAACTCGCCCCTGATCGGCAGCCAGATGATGCTCACGATCCCGCCCGCCGTCTACGGCATCTTCCGTTACCTCTACCTGATCTACGACCGCAACGACGACCGCTCGATGTCCGGCATCATCGCCGGCGACCGCGGCATCCAGGCGGCCGGCGCAGCCTTCGCGATCATCGCCTTCCTGCTGCTGTACGTCTTCAACGGCTAGCCGCTCAGGCCAGGCCCACCTCGGGCGGCACGCCCTCCATCAGGTAGAAGCGGGCGCGGCCCAGCTCCTCGCCGTTGACGGTGACGACGGCGGCGTGCGGTCCGGCGGTGGTGAAGGCGGCGGTGGCGGCGATCGACATCACCAGGCGCTGCTCCTGGCCTTCGGGGAGGCCCGGCGGGCGGCCGGTCTCGAAGTTGGCGGTCAGGCCCTCGCCGAGCTCGTTGCCGTCGGGGTCGTGGACGGTGACGACGAGCTCGTGCGGGCTGTTCGTCTCGTGCCAGGCGACGTCGATGCCGAGGCCGATCGAGAAGGACCACTCGGCGGGCAGCTCGGGCAGGCGGAGGACGTTCCAGCCGCCCCCGGTCAGGTAGAGCTTGCCGTTGACCGCCTCGCTGTGGTCGCAGAGCAGGAGGAAGCCGATGTTCACGGGCCCTCTCCCTCGGCGTAAGGGATCACCGCCAGGTCGGACCGCAACTCGATCTTTCCCCCCTTGGCGAACTGCAGGTCGATCGTCTCGTTCTTGCGGTAGGTCCCCCAGAGGCCGAGGTACATCGCCAGCCAGCGGCTCGCGCCCACCTTCTCCTTGACGATCGGGCGGCCGAAGAGGATCTCGCCGGCTTCGATCCGGTAGCTCTCCTTCGGCTGCTCGATCCCGTTGATGAAGACGGTGAACGGCGGTTCCGCACCGGCCGGGAGCTTCACCCGCTCGCCGGCGGCGTAGCTGCCCTTGGGGATCTCGGTCTCGGTCCTGCTCATCCTTGCTCCGCCTCCAGAGTCTCGCGCACGAGGTCGAACGGCGTGTCGTGGTGGGTCGGGTCGAGCTCCTCTCGCACTACCCCGCCCCTGAACGGCACGAACGTCCCGTCCCCGCGCACGTCCACCCCCGCGACCGATTTCCGCAGAAACCCGCCGCCGCTCAGCTGCAGCCGCGCGTGCACCTGGTCCCCCGGCTCGAAGTCCCGCAGCGACTGCACCGGCCGCACCGGCCCCTCGGCCCGGATCGACAGCGCCCGCTCGCGCATCGCAGCCACCGCGTCGCCGAGGTCGTCGAAGGACCGGTGGTCGACGTCCGACCCGTGCCGGACGGTGAGCTTCCAGCGAGACACGTTCGCGAGGATATTTCAGTGTGAGTTTTGGACCCACTGGGTCCAAAACTCACACCGCTGCGTCGTCAGGCGCCGCGCCTAGGGCGTTTGGGGCGCCGGGCCGGCGGGCCGACGATTTTCTCCGGCCCGTCGCGCTGCTCCAGCGGCACGTACTCCAGCTCTCGCGCTCCGGTGTAGATCTGCCGCGGGCGGGCGATTTTCTTCTCCGGGTCTTCCTGCATCTCCATCCACTGCGCGACCCAGCCGGCGGTGCGGGGGATGGCGAAGATGACGGTGAACATGTCCGTCGGAATCCCCATCGCCTCGTAGATGATCCCCGAGTAGAAGTCGACGTTCGGGTAGAGCTTGCGCTCGGTGAAGTACTCGTCGTCGAGGGCGCGCTTCTCCAGCTCCTGCGCGATCTCGACCAGCGGGTTGTACTCGGTCGCCTCGAAGACGTCGTCGAGGTGCTGCTGGATGATCCGCGCCCGCGGGTCGTAGTTCTTGTAGACCCGGTGGCCGAAGCCCATCAGTTTCTCCTCGCGCTGCTTCACCCGCTCGAGGAAGTCCGGGATGTTCTCCGGCGACTCGATCCGCCGCAGCATCCGCAGCACCGCCTCGTTGGCGCCGCCATGCAGCGGCCCGTACAGTGCCGCGACCCCGGCCGCCACCGCCGAGTAGGGATCGACGTCGGAGGAGCCGACCCCGCGCACCGCGTTGGTCGAGCAGTTCTGTTCGTGGTCGGCGTGGAGGATGAAGAGCACGTCGAGGACCTTGGTCAGCGCCTCCTTGGGGATGTGCCGGTCCTCGGTCTTCTTGAACAGCATCGAGAGGAAGTTCTCGGCGTAGTTGAGCTCGTTGTCGGGATAGACGTAGGGCAGGCCCATGTTGTGGCGGTAGGAGAAGGCGGCGAGCGTCGGCACCTTGGCGATCAGCCGCACCGCGGCCATGTAGCGCTCTTCGGGGTCGCCGATCTGCTTCGCGTCGGGGTAGAAGGTCGAGAGCGCGCCGACGCCGGCGAGCAGCATCCCCATCGGGTGGGCGTCGTAGCGGAAGCCCTCGAAGAAGTGCTTGAGGTCCTCGTGGACGAAGGTGTGGTGGGTGATGTCGAAGGTCCAGCGGTCGAGCTGGGGCGCGGTCGGCAGCTCGCCGAAGATCAGCAGGTAGGCGACCTCGAGGAAGGTCGATCGCTCGCAGAGCTGCTCGATCGAGTGGCCACGGTGTTCGAGGACCCCGGCGGCGCCGTCGATGTAGGTGACCGAGGAGCGGCAGGAGGCGGTGTTGGTGAAGGCCGGGTCGTAGGCCATCATCCCGAATTCGTCCTCGCGGACCTTGATCTGGCGCAGGTCCATCGCCCGCACCGTGCCGTCGGAGATCGGCAGCTCGTAGCTCTTCCCGGTGCGGTTGTCGGTGATCGTCAGCGACTCGTTCGCCGCGTCACCCGAGGCGTTGGCGTCGGCGGTCGGGTCCTGCGTCTGCTGCTCGGTGGCCATCGCCCCTCCTTCGAGACTGGGTCGTTAGGAGGGAGGAAGTATCGCAGTTCGGGCTTCGTGCCCTGTTACGAAGCTGGGGCGCTCGGGGCCTCGAACTGGGTCATCGCGCGCAGCTGCTCGAAGCGCTCGTCGATCTCCTCGCGGCTCAGCCGCGCGACCCGCTCGGTCCCGAACTCCTCGACGTTGAAGGAGGCGAGCACGGTGCCGTAGCCCATCGCCCGCCGCAGCTCGGCCTCCTCGAAGCGGTCGCCGCAGCTGTCGAGGTAGCCGAAGAAGCCGCCGGCGAAGCTGTCGCCGGCGCCGGTGGGGTCACGGACGTCCTCGAGCGGGAAGCCCGGCAGGGCGAAGAAGCCGCTCTCGGTGAAAAGGGCGGCGCCGTACTCGCCCTGCTTGGCGATCACGGCCCGCGGCCCCATCGCCATCACCGCGCGGGCGGCGCGGGCCAGGTTTGACTCCCCGGTCAGCATCCGGATCTCGGCGTCGTTGACGACGAGGACGTCGACCTCCGCGATCGCCGCCGTCAGCGAGTCCTTGGCGGTTTCGATCCAGAGGTTCATCGAGTCCAGGCCGCTGAGCCTGGCGGCGCCGCACTGGGCGCGGACCTGGCGCTGGAGATCGGGCTGGATGTTGGCGAGGAAGAGGGTGTCGGCCGCCTGCGAGGCCGCCGAGAGCTTCGGCTCGAACTCGGCGAAGACGCCGAGCTGGGTGTCCTCGGTGTGGGCGACGTTGAGGTCGTACTCGTAGCGGCCGCGCCAGAAGAAGGACTTGCCGCCGGCGACCCGCTCGACGTCGTCGGTGACGATCCCGCGGCCTTCGAGGACCTCGAACTGCTCGGCGCCGAAGTCGTCGCCGACCGGGCCGACCGGACGCACCTCGGTGAAGAAGCTGGCCGCCAGGGAGAAGTGGACGGCGGCGCCGCCGAGCATCCGGTCGCGCTCCCCGAAGGGGGTCTTGACCGCGTCGAACGCGATTGATCCGACGACCGTGAGCGCCATCCGGCCGGGAGCCTAATCGAGGTGACCGCGCCGCAGACGGCCGCCCTGCGAGACTCAGCGCCGATGAAGGCGATCCAGATCGAGGAGTTCGGCGGACCGGAGGTCCTGCGGTACACGGAGCTGCCCGACCCGAGCCCGAAGTTGGCCGAGGTCGTGATCAACGTCAAGCGCAGCGGCGTCAACTTCGCCGACACCCACGCCTCCCGCAACGACTACCTGGCCGAGCAGACCCTGCCGCTGATCCCCGGCGCCGAGGTTGCCGGGCAGCTCAACGACGGCCGCCGCGTGGTGGCGCTGCTCGGCAGCGGCGGCTACGCCGAGAAGGTCGCGGTGCCGCAGGCGCAGCTGATCGAGCTGCCCGAGGGGGTCGACTACGACCAGGCAGCCGGCGGGCTCCTGCAGGGGCTGACCGCGATGGCGCTGGTCGGCCGCTGCGCCCGGATCGAGCCGGGCGAGACGATCGTCGTCGAGGCCGCCGCCGGCGGCACCGGCACGCTGGCGGTGCAGCTGGCCAAGCGCGCCGGAGCGAAGGTGATCGGCCTCGCCTCCAGCGAGGAGAAGCGCGAGCTGGTCCGCGGTCTCGGCGCCGACGCCTGCGTCGACTCCCGCGCCGAGGACCTCGGCGCCGCGATCCGCGAGGCCAACGACGGCAAGCGGGTCGACGCGGTCCTGCACATGAGCGGCGGCGCCGCCTTCGACGCCGAGATGGGCGTCCTGGCGCCGCTGGGGCGGATGGTCGTCTTCGGCATCGCCTCCCGCGAGCAGCGCGAGGTCTCCACCGCGGCGCTGCTCCGCGGCTCGAAGGCGGTGATCGGCTTCTGGCTCGCCCACCTGCTGAGCCGCCCGGACCTGCTGGGCCCGATGATCCGCGACCTCCTGGCGGCGATCGCCGGCGGCGAGCTTGCGGTTACGATCGGGGAGGTCTACCCGCTGTCCGAAGCGGCGCGGGCGCACGAAGACGTGATCGCCCGCCGCACCAGCGGCAAGCTCCTCCTCGATCCCAGCAAGTGACGATTCCTCAGTGACCGCCTTCAAAGACCTCGGCCTCTCGCCCGACATCCAGCAGGCGCTGGACGAGCTCGGCTACGAGGATCCGACCCCGATCCAGGAGCAGGCGATCCCCGAGCTGCTCGGCGGCCACGACGTCATCGGCCAGGCCCAGACCGGGACCGGCAAGACGGCGGCCTTCGGCCTGCCGCTGCTGCAGTACCTGGATCCCGCCAACGAAGAGGTGCAAGCGGTCGTCCTCACCCCGACGCGGGAGCTCTGCATCCAGGTCACGCAGGCGCTGCGCTCCTACGCCGAGCACCTCGACATCGAGATCGTCGCCGTCTTCGGCGGTGCCCCGATCCGCT
Organism: Solirubrobacterales bacterium; assembly: GCA_035712025.1. GTDB lineage: Bacteria > Actinomycetota > Thermoleophilia > Solirubrobacterales > 70-9 > VAYN01. Next base: position 20,792 of record DASTBO010000009.1, on the reverse strand, counting down.
CGCAGCAGTCGCAGCTGCGCTCCGGCGCCCACGTCGTCGTCGCCACCGTGGGGCGGATGATGGACCTGATGTCGCGGCGCTCGCTGGTCCTCACCGCGGCCCGCTACGTCGTCCTCGACGAGGCCGACGAGATGCTCGACCTCGGCTTCATCGAGGACGTCGAGAAGATCCTGCGGATGTGCCCGAGCGGGCGCCAGACGGCGCTCTTCTCGGCGACGATGCCGCCGCCGATCCAGAAGCTCGCCGAGGGCTACATGTACGACCCGACGACGATCAGCATCACCCCGGAGACGCTGACCGTAGACAAGATCCAGCAGGCCTACGTCGAGGTCCCGGCCAAGGAGAAGGGGGCCCGCCTGGTCGAGCTGCTGAAGGTCGAAGAACCCGAGCAGGCGATCATCTTCACCCGGACCAAAATCGGCGCCTCGAAGCTGGAGAAGACGCTGAAGGACAAAGGGCTGGACGTGAAGGCGCTGCACGGCGACCTCAGCCAGGGGGTCCGCGACGGGGTGATGATCTCCTTCAAGGACCACCGCGTGAAGCTGCTGGTGGCGACCGACATCGCCGCCCGCGGGCTCGACGTGGACCACGTCACCCACGTCATCAACTACGACGTCCCGAACTCCTCCGAGACCTACGTCCACCGGATCGGGCGGACGGGGCGCGTCGGGCGGACGGGGCGCGCGATCACCTTCGTGACCCCCGACCAGAAGGACGAGATCGGCCGGATCGAGCGTGACGTCAACACCAAGATCGGCGAGTGGGAGACCCCCGAGGAGCGGCTCGAGCACGCGCCGCCGCCGCGGCGGCGCCAGCGCGAGCGGAGCCGCCGGGAGCCGGCGGCCGCCGGCAACGGTGGCTCGGCGAAGGCGGCGCCCGAGCCGGAGGGCTCCGACAACGGCGGCGATGGGTCGAAGGCCGAGACCACCAAGCTCTTCGTCAACCGCGGCGAGCGCAGCGGCATCGACGAGGAGGCGCTGCGCTGGGCGCTCCGCGAGGGCGCCGTCCTCCCCGACGAGGCCGTCCACGACGTCCGTGTCCTGCACCGCTTCTCATTCGTCGAGGTCGATCCCGACGTCGCCGAGCGCACCGTCGAGTACCTCGACGGCACCAAGCTCGAGGGCAAGGAGATCCGCCTCGAGATCGCCAAGAGCTGAGCCGAAAACGGGCCCAGAAAAGAACGGAGCCCTGGGGGCATCACCGCCGAAGCGGGAGGGGCTTGCCCAGGGCATTCCTCTGCAAGGTACCACTCTCGTCAAGCAGCAAACATGAGCAAGCGCAGACTGAACTCGATTTCGCAGGGTGAGATCGACCGCTGGATCACGGCACCTCGTTTCAGGGCGTTTCTAGATGCTGCCGACGACGATCGTACCCAGGCGATGGCGCTCTACGACTGGAACATCTGCATGTCCGCGGTCTTCTTCGAGATTCTCGGATATACCGAGGTGACGCTGCGCAACGCGATCGACGCGCAGTTCGCTCCCGTTCAGCACCATCAGCCGGCCCTGGAAAGCTGGCTGTGCGACCCGGCACTGATGACGCCGAAGTCCCTCGAAAAGGTTCACGACGCGATCGCCGGCATCGAAAGGGTGAAGAAGGAACCGACTCGCGCGCGGGTCGTGGCGAACCTGTCATTCGGCTTCTGGCGCGCGCTGCTCGACCGCCACTACAAGCAACTCTGGATAGACCGGCTTCATCGCGCGTTCCCGAACGGGACCGGCGACCGCAAGGAGGTTGCCACTCTGCTGGCTCGGTTGAACCCGTTCCGCAACCGACTCGCTCACCACGAGCCCGTCATCGATGTCCCGATCTCAAAGAGGCACGACGAGCTGATCGAGCTGGCACGGCTGATCGACGGCGATGCCGCTCGCTGGCTGATCGCGCGCTCCTCGGTCCTCGAGATCCTCGACTGGAAGCCACCTCTGAATCGGACCAAGCGCCTGCGGGCCAGTCTGGGCCTGACGCCTCGAACGGTCCGTTTCCACCTCCATCTCTGACAGAGCTACGCGGTCAGCTCGGCGATCGTCTCCAGCAGGCGGTCGAAGTCGATCGGCTTGGTGATGTAGCCGTCGATCGCCAGGTCGGTGGGGGCATCGGCGTCGCCGGGGTTCTGGTGGGCGCTGACGATCAGCGCCGGCACCTCGTTGCCGGTGCCGCGGATCTCGCGCAGGGCGTCGATGCCGGATTTGCGCGGCATCATCGCGTCGAGCAGGAGCAGGTCGGGGTCGACGCCGTCGGCGATGTGGTCGAGCACCTCCTGGCCGTCGGCGGCGGTCGCCACCGCGTGGCCGGCCATCTCCAGCCGGGTCCGCATCAGCAGCAGGATCGTCTCGGAGTCGTCGGCGACGAGGATCGTGGCCATTCAGCCCGCCTCCGCCGTCGCCTGGCCGCGGTCGCCGGGGGTTCCGTCGACCGCCGGTCCCGCCCCGGTCGCGGTCGGCAGCCGCAGCCGGAAGGTGGAGCCCTGGCCGACCGTGGACTCGGCGCCGATGCTGCCGCCGTGCGCCTCGGCGAGCGATTTCGAGATCGCCAGCCCGAGGCCGGTGCCGCCGACGCGCTGCGTCAGCCCGGCGTCGCCGCGGGTGAAACGCTCGAAGATCCGCTCCAGCTGCTCCTTGGGTATGCCCGGTCCGTTGTCGCTCACGGCGATCTCCACCTCGGCGCCGAGCGCCCGCGCCGATACCCCGATGGACGCACCTTCGGGCGAGTACTCATGGGCATTCGTAATCAGATTCACCAGTATTTGCCTGATCCGGTCCGGCTCGACTTCGATCGGCGGCAGCCCGGGGTCGATCGCTGCGCTCAGCGTCTGCCCGCCCGCCTCGGTCTGGGCGCGCATCGTACGCACGACGTCTTCGACCAGCGGTGCGACCTCGGTCGGCTGCGGTCGGATCGAGAGCCGGCCGGCGTCGGAGCGGGCGAGGTCGAGCAGGTCGTTCAGCAGCCGCACCAGGTGGCGGCAGTTGTCGAGGATCACCTCGACCGTCTCCGCCTGCCGCGGGGTGAGCGAGTCGCGTTCCAGCATCAGCAGCTCGGCGAACCCCTGCACCGAGGTCAGCGGGCTGCGCAGCTCGTGGGAGGCGGTGAGGACGAACTCGTCTTTGAGCCGGTCGAGTTCGGCCCGCCGCACCTCCTCCTGCTCCAGCTCCGCGGCCATCTCGTTGAAGGCGGTGCCCAGGGTCGCGGTCTCCGCGAGGCCGCCGACCTCGACCCGGGTGCTGCGGTCGCCGGCGGCGAGGCGGCCGGCGGCGTCGACCAGCTGCTCGAGCGGCCGCCGCATCGAGGAGATCAGGCCGCTGAAGAGGAGCAGCGCGCCGGTCAGCCCGGCCAGCAGCCCGGCGGCGACGAGCAGGGCGGTGTCGCGGGTGTCGCCGGAGATCTCGTCGCGCAGTTCGTCGCGGCTCTGCGCCTGCTGGCTGACCACCGCCCGCGCTCTGGCGCCGCCGGTGCCGCGGGCGATCCGTTCCCGAGCGACCATCTCCACCTGGTAGGACCGGGCGATCGAGTCCTCGAAGTCCTGGCGCTGCTGGATGAAACGGCCGACGCCGATCACCGCCATCGCGGTGAGCACCGCGAACCCGATCGCGAACCCGATCCGCAGCCGGTTGGCGAGCGACGGGCTCAGCCCTCGATTGGATCGTGAATATGCTTGCGCCCCTATGGCTGACGAGGCTACCGAGCAGGACGGCAGCGTCGCGGTTCCGGACGGGATCGACCGCGGGCCGGTCGAAGCCTGGTTCGGGGAGAACGTTTCTGGCGCCGAGCCGCCGCTGAGCTTCGAGCGGATCGCCGGCGGTCATTCGAACCTGACCTATCGCGTCGCCGACTCCGGTGGCCGCAAGTGGGCGCTGCGGCGGCCGCCGATGGGCAGGCGGCTCGGCTCCGCGCACGACATGGGGCGCGAGTTCAAGGTCGTTTCGGCCCTGGGGAAGACCGAGGTCCCGGTCGCGCCGGTAGTCGGACTCTGCGAGGACGAGAGCGTCAACGACGCCCCCTTCTACGTGATGGAGTTCGTCGAGGGCCCGATCCTGCGCGGGCTCGCCGAGGCGGAGATCTTCCCCGGCGAGGAGGACCGCCGGGCGATCGGCGAGCGCGTCGCCGACACCCTGGTCCAGATCCACGCGGTCGACCCCGACGCGGCCGGTCTCGGCGACCTCGGCCGCAAGGAGGACTACGTCGCCCGCCAGCTGCATCGCTGGCAGGGGCAGTGGGAGAAGTCGAAGACGCGGGAGCTGGAGCCGATCGACCGCGTCCACGAGGCGCTCTCGGCCCGTATCCCCGAGCAGGGCCCGGCGACCATCGTCCACGGCGACTACCGCCTCGACAACATGATCCTCAGCCCCGGCGGCGAGGTCGCCGCGGTGGTCGACTGGGAGCTCTGCACCCTCGGCGACCCGCTCGCCGACGTCGGCCTGCTGATGGCCTACTGGCCCGAGCGCGGCCAGGGCGACGACGTCGTCGCCCTCGGCATGCCCGCCAACCTGGCGCCCGGCTTTCCGACCCAGGCCGAGGTCGCCGCCCGCTACGCCGAGCGCAGCGGCCGCGACCTCTCGGACCTCAACTTCTACGTCGCCCTCGGCTACTGGAAGCTGGCGATCATCCTCGAGGGCGTCTACGCCCGCTATGTCGCCGGCGGCTACGGCAAGGTGGACGAGGGAGTCCACGCCTTCGCCCGCCTGGTCGAGCGCCTGGCCGAAGAGGCCGAGCGGCGCGAGCGGGGCGGCTAGCTCAGACCATCCGCGTCGTGTGGCGCGGCTCGAGGTTCCCTTCGGCCTCGGCCTCGGCGCGCTTCGCCCAGCGGTTCAGCTCGCGGCGGGCGAGGACCATCTTGTGGACCTCGTCGGGGCCGTCGGCGAGGCGGAGCATGCGGCTGAAGCGCCACATGATCGCCAGCGGGGTGTCGTCGGTCATGCCGAGCGAGCCGTGGATCTGGATCGCGCGGTCGAGGACGTCCATCACCATGTTGGCGGCGACGATCTTGATCGCCGAGATCGCCTGGCGGGCGGCGCGCTTGCCCTCGGTGTCCATCTTCCAGGCGGCGTAGAGGGTGAGGAGGCGGGCCTGGTCGATCTCCATCCGGCTGGCGGCGATCGCCTCCTGGACGAACTGCTTGTCGCCCAGCGGGCCGCCGAAGGCGGTCCGTTCGTTGGCGCGGCGGCACATCATCTCGTGCGCCCGCTCGGCGGTCCCGATCGCCCGCATGCAGTGGTGGATGCGGCCCGGGCCGAGCCGGTCCTGGGCGACGGCGAAGCCGGCGCCGCGCTCGCCGAGCAGGTTCCCCTTCGGCACCCGGCAGCCTTCGTAGCGGATCTCGCAGTGGCCGGGGCCGCCGTCGTGGCCCATCACCGAGATCGGCCGCACCAGGTTGAAGCCGGGGTTGTCGGTCGGGACGCAGATCATCGAGGCGCGGGCGTAGGGCGGCGCGTCGGGGTCGGTGACGACCATCGCGATCGCCAGGTCGGCGCCGACGGCGCCGCTGGTGAACCACTTGTGGCCGTCGATCACCCACTCGTCGCCGTCGAGCTCGGCCCGCGCCTGCAGCAGCGTCGGGTCGGAGCCCGACACCTCGGGCTCGGTCATCGAGAAGCAGGAGCGGATCTTGCCGTCGAGCAGCGGCTCGAGCCAGCGCTCGCGCTGCTCGGGCGTGCCGTGCTCGGCGAGGATCTCCATGTTGCCGGTGTCCGGCGCCGAGCAGTTGAAGGCCATCGGCGCCGCCATCGGGCTGCGCCCCATCTCCTCGCAGAGCAGCCCGTACTCCCAGTTCTTCAGCCCCGGCCCGAAGCGCTCGTCGGGCATGAACAGGTTCCAGAGCCCCTCGCCCTTCGCCTTCTCGCGCACCGCGGTCAGGTTCTGCGGGTAGGGGACCCCCGGCCCGACCTCCGCGTCGAGCGCCTCCATCAGCTCCCGCTCCTGCGGGTAGATCTCCTCGTCCATGAAGTCGAGCACGCGCTCGCGCAGCTCGGCGACCGCGGGGCTGGGCTTGAAGTCCATCGTTTCCTCTCCTCGCTCTCCGGGAGGGGAACGGTATTTGATCGGCGCTTCAGGCCCGGCGGTAGCGGGCGAAGAGCTCGCCTTCCTCCTCCAGCAGCCAGGCGAGGCGAAAGTCGACGACCTCCGGCAGCGGCCCCTCGAGGATGCGCGGCCCCTCGCCGCCGCTCAGCTTCGGTGCGATCGTCAGGAACAGCTCGTCCACCAGCCCGTCGGCCTGCAGCTGCTCGTGAACGTGGGGACCGCCCTCGCATACGACCGCGCGGACCCCGTGCTCGTCGCGGATGCGCCGCAGCGCCTCGGTCAGGTTCACGGCACCCTGGTGGCGCTGGATCTGGACCGGCGTCGGCGTCTCCGGCGGTTCGGCCTCCGACGCGGTGAGGATCAGCACTCGGCCCTCTCCGGCGGTGAAGAGCGGCGCGTCCCAGGGCAGGTCGAGGCGGCCGCTGATGATCACCATCAGCGGGTCCGGGTCGAGGCCGAGTGCCTCTCGCCGCCCCCGCGTCTCCTTCTTCGAGGCGAGGCGCCCATAGCGCTCGACCCGCATCGTCCCCGCCCCGATCATCACCGCGTCGAAGCGGCAGCGCAGTCGCCCGAGCAGCTCCGTGTCGGTACTCGAGCCGATCGGGCCCGATCGTCCCGCGATCGTCGCCCGCCCGTCGAGGGTGGTGACGAAGTTGATCGCGAGGAAGGGCCGCTCGCCGCGATCCTGCTCCCAGGGCCTGTAGCCGTCGAGCTGCTCCTCGACGGTGGTCGGTCCCGCATCTGGAAGGAGCCTCCGCATCGATCAGAACCTACCCGCGATTGCGCGATTCACCCCGCTATCGCGGGGACGATCTCGGAGCGGCTCAGCTGTAGTCGTGCCAGCCGGCGAACTCGCGGCCGGCGAACCTCTGCAGCTCGGCGACGTCCTCGGTGAAGCGGCCGCGGATCGTCTCGAAGAGGTCGTCGGGCAGCTTCGGCTTCGGCGCCGGCGGCTTGTCCGGGTCGTGGACGACCTTCTCGACGATCCAGCGCATCGACTCGGGCAGGCGGTCGAAGTTGCGGTCGAAGGAGCGCAGCCCGGGCAGTTTCACCAGCTTCTCCATCAGCTGGTATTTGTCGCCCTCCTTGGCGCTCGACTTCTCCCACTCGCGGTCGAACTGCTCGGAGGTGAAGTCCTCCTTCACCCCGGCGAAGGCGAAGGCCTTTCGCATCGTCTCGTCGCGTTCGGTCTGCAGCTCCTCCTGGGTGACGATCGCGATCTGCTCGCGGTCGAACCGCTCCAGGTAGGGCTGCAGCTGCATCCAGTACTTGGAGCGGTTCATGTAGGAGGTGTCGGGATTGGAGAGGACCTCGACCAGGTCGCCGGTCTCGTAGCCGGCGCCCGTCGCGTGGACCCAGTGGGAGAGGATCCGCTTGATCGGGTCGCGGACCATGTAGAGCAGGCGCGCGTCGGGGCAGTTCTGCTTGATCCGCTCGGCGGCGCCGTCGAAGCGGGGCAGGTTCGTGTAGTGGGGCGAGGACTCGCCGCGGACCCTGAAGCGGTCGTCGAAGCGGCTCGCGTACCAGTCGAGGCCGAGGTCCCAGTTCAGCTCCTCGACGAAGAAGTTCAGCTCCTTCGGCTTCGACATCTGGATCTCCGGATGCAGGCCGAGGTAGTGGTGGATGCTCGTCGTCCCGCACTTGAGCCCGCCGATGATGATCAGGTTCGGCAGCTGCGCGTGGCGCTTGCGGCGCTTGCGCCAGCGGCTCTTGCGGTCGGCGGCGTAGCGCTCGCGGGCGCGCGTGCACATCCGCTCGTCGGCGGGGTCGGGGGAAGCGATCGGGGGCAAGGTGTGCGTGTCGGTATCCGGCACGAGCGTGGCTAGTCTAGCTGCGATGCCGCGCGCCGATCTCCAGGCCAACTTCCAACGCTTCTTCGAAGCGACGACCGAGTTCTTCCGCCACCTCTCGGAAATCGACTGGTCGGTCTTCGCCCTGGCCCTGCTCTGCCTGCTGGGGATGCAGCTGGCCCGTGCTTGGGCCTGGCGGAACGTGCTGCGGGCCGCCTATCCGGACAAGCCGATTCCGTACCTGCCGCTGGCGGCCGCCTACCTGGCGGGCGCCGGGATCAACGCGATCGTCCCCGCCCACGCGGGGGACGTCACCAAAGTCTTCCTCGTCAAGCGCCAGATTCCCGACTCCTCCTATCCGGCGGTGACCTCCTCCTTCCTCGTTCAGACCGTCTTCGACACCTCGGTCGGCATCCTCGTCCTCCTCTACGCGATCACCCAGGGGCTGCTGCCGCCGCTGCCGCGGATCCCCGACCTGCCCGCCTTCGAGATCTCCTTCTGGGCCGACCACCCGAACCTGTTCTTCATCGCCGTCGGGGCGACGCTGCTCGCGATCGCGATCGGCATCTACCTCCTCGCGCACCGGGTGCGCCGCTTCTGGGCCCGCGTCCGCCAGGGGCTGGTCATCCTCACCGAGCCGAGCCGGTACATGCGCGAGGTCTTCGCCTGGCAGGGAATCGGCTGGATCTTCCGCTTCGCCGCCTTCTGGTTCTTCCTCGAGGCCTTCGGGATCGGCGGCTCGGTCGGCAACGTGATGCTGGTGATGAGCGTCCAGGCGATCGCCAACGTCGTCCCCTTCACGCCAGGCGGCGCCGGTGCCCAGCAGGCGCTGCTGGTGGCGACCCTGCACGGCCCGACCCGCACCGCCGTCCTCTCCTTCTCGGTCGGGACCCAGATCGCGATGGCGGCCTGGTCGGTGGTGCTCGGCTTCCTCGCGATCCTGCTCGTCTTCAGGACCACGGACTGGCGCGGCCTGATGCGTCAAGCCGAGCAGGAAGCCGAGAGCGAGAAGGCGGCACAGGCGGCCAGCACCTAGCTCGACCAGCCGGGATAGCCGCCGGCGACCCGCCAGCGCCAGGGCGGCTCCTCGGAGGCTGGGAACTCGTAGTGGTTGCGGCCGGGAAGGGTCTCCAGCGGAACCAGGGCGGGGTCGTCCGCGACCAGGACCTCGGTGCCGGCGGCGGCTGCGACGTCGGCCGCGGTCGCGCGGCGGGAGATTCGCTCCCAGCCCAGCGTCGGGCGGTAGAGCCAGTAGACGACCTCGACCCAGCCGGCGGAGCGGCGGCGGTCGACCAGCTCGGTGAAGGCGGTGGTGCGGCGGCCCGAGGCGGTCAGGTGCGGGCCGGCCGCGACCGCGCAGCTCTCCCGGCGGCAGCGGCGGAAGTCGACCGGGGCCAGCGGCAGCCCCGAGGCGCCCGGCAGCGCGACCGGCGCCGGCGCCAGCGCTCGGGTCAACCGCGCCAGCGGCCAGCCGTAGGCGGGAACCAGCGGGTGATGACGGCAGTCGTCGGGCAGGCGCGGGGCGCAGCGGAGCTTGCGGCCGATCGCGTCGGCGAGCCGGCGGCCGGCGTCCACCTCGCCGCCGGAGGCCACCGCGGCGATCCCGGCGACCAGCAGCAGGGCGACGAGTGCCGCCAGTCCCGCCTGCTCGACGCTGGCCGAGCCCCGTTCGCCCTCGATCCCGCGCTTCATCTGGCCGACGCTAGGCCAGCCGGCCGCACGCGTGGCGCGCAGAAAGTGCCGAATCTGGGCAGGCAGTGAGCCGGTTCTGCTTACATGCAGGTGGATGGAGGGCTTCAACCTTTTCGGCGACCCGGAGGAGTTCCGCGCCCGGATGGAGGAGCTTCAGGAGCAGATGCAGTCCTCCCAGCGCGTCGCCTGGGCCGACAACGCGATCAAGCTCGCGGTCGAGATGACCGTCGCCTCGATCGGCCGGCTGGAGCTGGCCGGGAGCGCCGACGAGCAGGCGATGCAGGTTCGCGACGCGATCCGCATGCTCTTCCCCGAGGCCGTCACCCTCGTGCGCGAGGCGCGCGAAGGCCTTTCCTGAGGTCCGCTAGAACAGCTCGATCCGGACCGAGATCACGGCGCCGCGCCTGAAGAGGCCGCCGGCCAGCTCGACCGGGATCGCGATCAGCAGCGCCGGGATCGCGAGCACGACCGAGGCGAGGGCGTCGATCCGCCGCTGCCAGGGCTCGGCCGACGGTACCGACGGGGATCCGCGCAGGGCGCCGAGGGCGACGTTGCGGCCGAAGGTGACGCTGTTGAGGAGCGTCTGCCAGGTGGACGCGAGGCTCGCCGACGGCAGCCAGCGGCGCTGCTTGACGATCTGGTCGCGGCGGGCGACGAGGCGGCGCACCGCCTCGAGGGTGAAGAGATGGCCGGCGCCGGGTCGCAGTCCCGACCAGCCGGCGCCGCCGAGCGAGCAGGCGAAGCTGGCGCGGTCCTCGAGCCGGATCGTCTCGCCCTCGCGCAGCGTGTCGAGCTCCCGCAGCGCCGCCTCCGCACCCTCGGGCTCGCCGACCACGCCGAGGCCGCAGCTCTCGCAGCGCCGCACCGGGCCGGCCAGACCGGGTCGCTCGGCGATCCAGCCGAAGAGCGGCTCGCCGCAGGCGGGGCAGGGTGGGTTCTCGGGACCGGCTCCGGCCTCGAGGGGGACGACGGCGTGGGGGCTCTCGGCCTGGTCCATGCTCGGGTAGCGTACGCGTCGTGCGCCTCAGCGAGATCATGACCTCCGGCGTCGTCACCGCCGGGGCGGGGGCGAGCGCTCTGGAGGTGGCGAGGCTGATGCGGGACCACCGCGTCGGCTCGGTCGTGATCGTCGACTCGGCCTCCAGGCCGGTGGCGATGCTGACCGACCGCGACCTCGCCCTGCGCGTCTTCGCCGAGGGGGTCGAGCCGGCGGCGCCGGCGCTCGATCACGCCTCGCGTCCGCTGGTCTGCGGCGAGCCGGAGATGGACCTCGACGAGGCGGCGGCGCTGATGGTCCAGCACCGGGTGCGCCGGCTCCCCGTCGTCCGCGGCGAGGAGTTGGTCGGGATCGTCAGCCTCGACGACATCGCCGTGCGCAGCGGCAACCTCGAGGTGGCGCAGAAGATGACCCAGGACGTGATCGAAGGGGCCCTGCCCCAGTTCTACTTCCACGAGAGAGGATAGGAATGAACGACAGCAGGGCCGAGATCCGGTCCCGGGAGCAGCGCTGGGCGGTTCCCGTGGGCCTCGCGAGCATCGTCGGAGTGATCCTCCTGATCGCCGCCCGGCCGCTCAACGTCAGCGGCGACGGCAGCGCGGACTTCCTCCGCCAGGCCCACGACAACGGCGGCGCCGTGGTGCTCTCCGGACTGATGCAGGTGCTCGCGTTCCTGCTGCTGGCGCTGCCGCTCGTCTATCTCTTTCGCGCCGTGCAGGCGCGCAGCGACCGCGTCCGGCCGCAGCTGATCGGCCTGATCGTCGCCGCGCCACTCTTCCTCGCCGCCTCCTCGGGCATCTCGATCGGCGTCACCACCCAGGGCGCGGACAGCTTCTCCGCCGGCGACGCCGAGGCGACGCTGACCGCCGAGGAGGCCAACGAAGATTGCGTCGACGAGCGCAAGGACGAGGGCGGCGACTTCCTCGTCGACGAATACGAGCCGGCGAAGGGGGAGAGCCCGCTGCGCGCCTGCGAGGACCGCAAGCTGGAAGACGACGCAGCCTCCCACGCCCTGACCGAAGCCTCGCTCGCCCCGCTCGCGACGGGCCTCGGCCTGGCCGGCGCCCTCGGCTTCGCGGTCGCCCTCCTCTACACCGGGCTCTGGGCGATGCGCACCGGTCTCCTCTCGCGCTTCTGGGGGTCGCTGGGCATGGTGGCGGGAGTCGCCGTCCTGCTCGGCCCGGTCCTGCTGCTGGTCACGCTCGTCTTCTTCGTCTACTTCGGCCTGCTCTGCCTCGGCTTCGTCCCTGGCGGGCGGCCGCCGGCCTGGCAGGCGGCGGAGGCGATTCCCTGGCCGACGCCGGGCGAGAAAGCCGCGTCCGAAATGGAGCCCGAGGGCGGTTGGGACGACTCCGAAGCGCCGGAGATCGAGGACGGCGGCGGTGACGAGCCGCCCTCGGAGCCGCGCAAGCGGAAGAGGCGCGAGTAGCGGGGAGCGGCGCCCGCGAGCCGCGCGCCTGAGCTACTCCGAGCCGGCGGCGACGCGCTTGCGGTGGGTACGGATCTCGCTCATGATCCGCTCCAGCCGCGGCTCGGCTGAGGTGTCGACGTGGGACATCGCGGCCGCCACGCCGGGATGCACGGCGGCGATCCGCTCGTGCATCGCCTGGGCCACCGCGCGGTAGGTGGGGTGGCCCTCGCGGCCGGAGCGCAGCTCGATCAGGTGCATCGCCTCGCGGGCGTTGAGGTCGAGGGTGTAGCGGATCCGGTAGGCGAGGCTGAGGGCGTAGGGCGCCTGCTCGGCGAGGTCCGCCTCGACCAGGCGCTCGTACTCGGTCCGCGAAACCTCCAGCGCGCGCTCGAACTCGCCGCCGACGCCGGCTTCGCGCACCTCCTCGGGGATCCCGGCGCCGAGGTCGGGGCTGAGGCGCTGCCACTGGCAGGTCAGCATCCGGTGCCGCTGCAGGTCACGGAAGGCGCCGTAGTCGGAGACGATCTCGAAGCGGTAGCGGAGCGCCTCGAAGCCGCGGCCCGGCCGGTAGCGGCGGTTGGCCCGCTCGCCGACCAGCGCGCCCAGCAGCTCGGTCCGCTCGGATCGGTCGAGGACGTCGATGCGGGCGAGGATCTCGCTCTCCGGCGCGCTTGCCCCCTCGAACAGCGAGGAGGCGAGGAGGTCCTCTTCGGAGCCGTCGACGTGGAGCAGCTCGACCGAGGGGGCGTCGTCCTGGTCGCTGCGGCGGTCGAGGCCGAGCCGGGCGACCCAGCTCTCGGTCCGCTCGCGCCGCCGCTCCAGGTAGGAGATCCACTCGCCGCCGCGGTCGGGCCGGTCGACCCGCGAGACGAAGCTCGGCATCACCTGCTTCAGCTCGGCGAGGATCATCCCGCCGTACTCGCGCGCCTCCGGCAGCGGCGAGGCCATCAACCGCATGATCAGCTGCTCGTAGGCCTGGCCGGTCGCGTAGATGCCGACGTGGCTGAGGGTCGCGGCCGGCAGCAGCCCGCGCAGCAGGTCGAGCGCCTTGGCCCGGATCGAACGCCGCCAGGCGCCCTCGGGCTCGTCGCCGCGCGGCCACCGCGCCGCCGCCCACTCCTCGACCTCGCCGAGCGAGCGCGAGTAGATCGCGAAGATCTCGTCCATCGCCGCCGCGAACCCGGGTCCGAGCTCGTCGTTGCGGTAGAAGCGGTAGCCGCCGTCGGGCAGCGGCTTGTCGTAGGGGATGTAGCGGGTCGACTGCTCGAGGTAGGCGGCGAGGCGGCCCCGCTGCAGCACCTTGGTGAGGACGTTCGAGACCCACTCGCAGGCGACGTGGGCGCCGCCGAGCTGGGCGATCGAGTCGTCGCCGTAGCCGGCGAATACGCGCTCGTAGAGCTGGGCGGCGCGGGCTCCCTCGCCCTCGTCGAAGGGCCGGCCGCCGCTCGGCGCGTCGGCGGCGAACTCCTCGAGATAGAGCCTCCGCACGGTCCCGGAATACCGCGAATAGCGGGCAAAAAGCGCCCCCTTGACGGTCTCCGGCAGGTTGACGAGGGCGAAGACGGGCCGGTCGAGGTTGGTGAAATGGGGGGCGAGCAGCGCCCGCTCCTCGGCGGTGAAGTCTTCGACCGGATAGCGCACCGGCGCATCGTAGTCCGCGCGGGAGACGTGGCGGCTCCGCGCCGTAGTCTTTGCGGATCGCTCGATCGGTCAGAGCCGCGAAAGCCGGGGGTGCTCAGGCCTCCCCCGACGGCGAGCGGCTCGTTCCGCTCGGCGCCACCTACCTGCTCGGGGCGCTCTTCGCGATCGCCCTCGGGCTGCTGGCGCCGCTCCTCTTCGGCGGCTTCTCGCGGCGGCAGGAGGAAATCCTCGCCCTCGCCGAGGCGGCCTGCCTGGCGGCGGTCGCGGTCGGGATCGTCCTCCTCGTCCGCCGCCTGCGGGCGAGCCATGACACGCTCTGGAGGCTGGCGCGGCGCGACGAGCTGACCGGGGTGGGCAACTACCGCGCCCTGCACGAGCGGCTCGCCGCCGAGGTCGCCCGCCACACCCGGCACGGGCGCGAGTTCGCCCTCGTCCTCCTCGACCTCGACGGGTTCAAGCAGGTCAACGAGCGCTACGGGCACCTCGAAGGCGACCGGCTGCTGGCCGAGATCGGCGACTCGCTGCGCAAGGAGGTGCGCGGCGGCGACTCGGTCTTCCGCCAGGGCGGCGACGAGTTCGCGGTGATCGTCCCCGAGGTCAACGCCGAGGAGGCCGGCGAAGTCGCGGGCAGGCTGCGGGGCCGGGTCTCCGAGCGCGGCTTCGGCAGCGACGAGCTGCGGCCGCTGAGCGCGGCGACGGGGTTCGCGATGTTCCCCGCCGACGGGCGGACGGTCGACGACCTGCTGCGGGTCGCCGACGCAGACCTCCTCGCGGCGAAGCCGCGCGCCCGGGCGCGGCCGAACTAGGAGGCGGCGGCGCTAGACCCGCGGCTCGGGCGGGGCCGCCATCAGCTCGACCCGGTGCCCGCCTGGGGCGATCGCCAGCGTTCGCGGCTGCCCCCAGTGCTCGCGTTTCGGCTCGACCGCGAAGCCGCCGTCGCGGAGGCGGGCGACGGTGGCGTCGAAGTCGGGGGCGACGAGTGCGAGGTGGCCTGGGGAGGGCACCGTCGGCTCGTCGGCGGGCATCAGGTGGATCTGGGTCCCCTCGCGCTCGAGCCAGGTGTACTCGGCGAGCGTCGCCGGCGGCTCGACCCGCTCGAACCCGAGCAGCTCGAAGAAACCGGCAGCGGCCTCGACGTCAGCCGGCGCAACCTCGATCCCGACGTGATGGAGCACACGAAGAATCTACAGAGACGGCACCCATACGTAACATTTTGTCTGTTACGGTGAAGTCATGGAGGCAGCGGTCGCAGAGAAGGAGGCGGGGATGACGGCATGGAACGACGACCGGCTCGATGAATTCAGGGATCGGGTGGACGAGGGGTTCGCAAAGGTCGACAAACGCTTTGAGCAGGTCGACAAGCGCTTTGAGCAGGTCGACAAGCGCTTTGAGCAGATCGATAAACGCTTTGAGCAGATCGATAAACGCTTTGAACACGTCGACCAGAGGTTCAACCAGATGGATCAGAAGATCGACGCGGGATTTGCGAGACTCGATGGGAAGATCGACGCTCTAAGTCAGAGGTTTGACGGGCTTGGCGAGAGGTTTGACGGGCTTGGCGAGAGGTTCGATGCCTTCTATCGGGTCTTGGTCCGGGGTACGGTTGCGGTGGTCGTCGGAGTCCTCGGGTTACTTGGTGTCTTGATTGGTTTGGTCGGCCTTCAAGCCTGATCACAACAGCAGCGAACCCAGTGCCGCCAGCACCACGATTGCGGTCGACCACGTCACCGCCTCGGCGGTGATCTCCATGTCTAGGCCGTAGGCATGGGCGATGACCAGGGAGTTGAGGCCGGAGGGCATCGCCGAGAGGAGGCGGTAGGCGGCGGGGAGGTCGATCAGGGGGGCGGCGAGGAGCATCAGCAGGCCTGGAACCACTGCGAGGCGGGTGACGATCACGACGAGCACGGGACGGGTGAGGGGCGGGGGCATCGGCAGCGCGCCTTGTTCGGCGTTCTCGGCCAGGGTGGCGCCGACGGCGAAGAAGCCGATCGGGAGGATTGCGACGATCAGGATCTGGGAGAGGTCGACGAGGACGGTGGGGGCGAGGGCGTCGGGGGCCAGGAGGCCGGCGATCGCGGCGTAGAGCGGGGGGTTGCGGGTGAAGAAGGCGACCACCCGCTGGCGCGGGGTTTCCCCCGCCTTGGTGCCGAAGGCGGCACCGACCGCGAAGGCGCCGAGCAGCAGGCAGGGGCCGGTTACGAGGACGTCGTAGAGGACCGCGGTCGAGAGCTGGTCGCGTCCCAGCAGCGCCACCGCCAGCGGGTAGCCGAGGTAGCCGGTGTTGACGCTGAGGACGGTGCAGACCACCGCGCCGACCTGGGGCCGCGAGAGGTCGAGGAAGCGGGTCGCGACGCTCCAGGCGAACAGCGCCCCCAGCGTTGAGGCGACGATTCCCAGCACCAGGCCGACGCCGTGGCTGACGTCGATCTCGCTGGCCGCCGTGTTGAAGAAGATCACCGGCGGCAGCAGCACGTAGAGCAGCAGCGTCAGGGCGCTGCGCGAGGCGTCGGCGGCCCCCTGCGGCCAGCGGCCCTCGGACCAGACGCCGATGGCGACGGCCGCGACGATCGCGCCGGTGGTGAGGAGGACCCCCATGAACTAGGCGGCAGTCTGACGGGGGCCCGCTGGGTGCGCCTAGAACAGCGAACTGCCGGCGTGTTCGGCGAACTCGACCAGCGGCTGGGGGATGACGCCGAAGAAGATCGTCGCGGCGGCGGCGAACAGGGCCGGGCCGACGATGTACCAGCGGCGGCCGGCTTCGGAATCGACCGGGTCGGCCTCCGGGGAGGCGCCGGCGATCACCGGGGTGGCGCCGGGGGCGACCTCGCTCTCGGGCCGCATCCACATCGCCGCCACCACCCGCAGGTAGTAGGCGAGCGAGATCATCGTCCCGACCGCGATGAAGATCGCCAGCCAGGTGTAGTCGCCCTCGACCAGGGCCTCGATCAGGTAGAGCTTGCCGATGAAGCCCGCCGTTGCCGGCAGCCCGGCCAGGGCCAGCATCGAGATCGTCAGCGGCCAGGCCAGCAACGGCCGCTCGGCGCCGAGCCCGCGCACCGCGCGGATGTCGTCGCCGTAGATCGTTTCCCGCTCGCGGCCGACGATCACCGCGAAGGCGGCGAGGTTCATGAAGGCGTAGGCGGCGAGATAGAAGACGATCGAGCTGGTCCCCGCCTCGGAGAGGACGACGACCCCGCCGAGCATGTAGCCGGCCTGGGCGACCCCCGAGTAGCCGAGCAGCCGCTTCAGCGAGTCCTGGCCGAGGGCGCCGACGTTGCCGACGACGATCGAGATCGCCGCCAGGGCCGCCAGCGCCGGCTGCCAGGAATCGAGCTGGGAGCCGAGGGCGACGTCGAAGAAGCGGAGGAAGACGGCGAAGGCCGCGGCCTTGGTCGCGACCGCCATGAAGGCGGTGATCGGGGTCGGCGCGCCCTGGTAGACGTCGGGCGTCCACTGGTGGAAGGGCGCGATCGAGGTCTTGAAGGCGAGGCCGACCGCCGCCATCGCGATCCCGATCAGGATCAGCGGGTCTCCGTCGAGGCCGTTGCGGGCGATCCCCTCGGCGATCCCGGCGAAGTTGGTCGCGCCGGTGCCGCCGTAGAGGAAGGCCATCCCGTAGAGCAGCGTCGCCGAGCCGATCGAGCCGACGATCAGGTACTTCAGCCCCGACTCCAGCGAGCCCTCGCGCCGCAGGTTGGTCGCGCAGAGGATGTAGAGCGGGATCGAGAGCATCTCCAGGGCGACGAAGAAGCTGACCAGGTTGGTCGCCTGCGCCAGCAGCACCATCCCCAGCACCGAGCCGAGCAGCAGCGCGTGGTACTCGCCCGAGCCGGCTTCCTCGGTGGCCCGCTCGCGGGTCGAGAGGAGGACGCAGAAGGCCGCCATCAGGATCGCGATCAGCGAGATCGAGATCGCCAGGTCGTCGAGCCGCAGGGCGCCGGTGATCAGGCTCTTGGGATCGTTCCACTGCCAGACCAGCAGGCCGGCGGCGGCGCCGAGGGTCAGCATCGTCAGGACCGGCGCCCAGCGTTTGGTCGGCTTGAAGACGGCGCTCAGCAGGACGACGCAGAGCCCGACCGTCAGGGCGATGATCGGCGAGATGCCGGCGTAGTCGATGAACGGCTCGTGGAAGTTCACGGGACGATCTCCAGGGCTCCAGACTCGACTTCTGCTTTTTCCTCGACGTTCATGCTCGCCAGCCGCGCCTGGGTCGCGTCGCCGCCGTGGACTCGGGCCACCGTCTGGTCGACGCTCGGCGCGGTTCGCTCGAGGATCAGCTGCGGGTACAGCGCCAGGCCGAGGATGCAGAGCACCAACGGCGCCAGGACGAGGCCGTCGCGGAGGCCGATCTCGCGAGACAGCAGGCCCTCGGGCGCGCGGTTGTGCATCGTCTGCTGGTAGAGGCGCAGGGCGTAGTAGGCCGACATCGCGACGCCGCTGATCGCGACGATGGCGAAGACGATCTTCGCGTCGAAGAGGCCGTTGAGGATGTAGAACTCGCCGACGAAGTTGGCCGAGCCGGGCATCGCCAGCGTCGCCAGGGCGACGATCAGGAAGATCGCCGCCAGGACCGGGGCCCGCAGCGCCATGCCGCCCATCTCGCGGATGTCTTCGGTTCCGGTCCGCTCGAGCAGGATCGCGACGATGACGAAGAGCGGGGCGACGACGAGGCCGTGGTTGACCATCTGCAGGACCGCCCCGTCGGAGCCGTCGGCGCTGAGGGCAAAGATCCCGGCGGTGATGAAGCCGAGCTGGGCGACCGAGGAGTAGCCGGCGATCAGCCGCACGTTGGTCTGGGTGAAGGCCATCACCGAGCCGTAGAGGATCGAGGCCAGGGCGATGACCAGGATCACCTCCTGGAATTCCACCGTGGCGTCGGGGAAGAGCGGCAGCACGACCCGCAGGAACCCGTAGGCGCCGACCTTGGCGAGGACGCCGGAGAAGACGATCAGGGCCGGCAGCGGCGCCGCCCGGTAGGCGTCGGGCATCCAGCCGTGGAGGAGGAAGGCCGGCATCTTGACCAGGAAGGCGGCGGCGAAGAACCAGAAGATCCACTGCTGGCTGCCGTGGCTGAGACCGTGCTCCTGCAGGGCGGCGATCGAGAAGGTGATCTGGCCGCCGTCGGCGGCGATGATCCCGGTCGCAATCGCCGCGACCAGCATCAGCAGCGAGCCGATCAGGGTGTAGACGATCATCTTCAGCGTCGCCGCCGAGGCCGTCAGCCCACCCTCGCCGCTGCGATCGTGGCCCCAGGCGCCGAAGAGGAAGTAGAACGGCACCAGCATCAGGTCGAAGAAGAGGACGAAGAGCAGCAGGTCCTGGGCCAGGAACGAGCCCAACGTCGCGGTCTCGGCGACCAGCATCAGGAAGTAGAAGGTCTTCGGCCGCTCCTGCTCGCGGAAGGCGGCGAAGGCGACGCCCCCGACCCAGAGGACCGCGGTGAGCAGGATCAGGAAGAGGTTGAGGCCGTCGACGCCGAGGCTGTAGTCGACGCCGAGGCCGGAGATCCAGGGCTCGTCGACCGCGTACTGCAGGGCCGAGCTGCCGCTGTCGAACCCGATCGCGGCGGCGATCGCGAGGCCGAGGGTGACGAAGGTGCCGAGCGTCGCCCACCAGCCGACCGCCCGCTGCGGCAGGAAGAGGCCGACGAGGCCGAAGGCGAGGGGTGCCCAGAGGATCGCGCTGCTCATGAGCTGCTCAGCAGGAAGTAGAGGGCGAGCCCGGCGAAGCCGGCGATCAGGAGCAGCGCGTAGCTGCGGACGAACCCGTTCTGGACGGCGCGGACGACGCCGCCGGCGCCGCGCACCGTCTCGGCGGTCCCGGTGACGAGTCCGTCGACGACGAAGCGCTCGAAGACCCGGTTGGCGAAGCGGCCGATCGCCAGCGCCGGGCGGACGACGAGGAAGTCGATCGCCTCGTCGAAGTACCACTTGTTGGCGAAAAGGGTGTGGAGGGGGCGCAGGCGCGTTTCGAGCCGCCGCGGCAGCTCGGGCCGGGCGACGTAGAGCAGGTAGGCGATCCCGATCCCGACCAGGGCGATGACGCCGCCGATCCCGAGGCCGACGTAGTCCTGCTCGAGCGAGGGGTGGATGTGGGCCAGCGCCGAGCCCTCGAAGACCGGGTCGAGGAACTTGGTCACGACCTCGTCGACGCCGGGGATCTGCACCAGCCCGGCGAAGAGCGCGCCGAAGGCGAGGACGCCCATCGCGACCCGCATCGGCGCCGACCCCTCGGCGACATGATGGACGGCGCCGGGGAAGCCGACGTCGGTGTCCTCGGGCTCGCCCGTCGCCGGGTTCTTCGGCGCCTCGTGGGCGACGTGGCCGGTCTCGATCAGCTCCTGGGCCTCCGGGCACGGCTTGCCGGGCAGGACCCGGAAGACGAGCCGGAAGCTGTAGACGGCGGTCATCAGGGCGCCGACGTAGCCGAGCACGGTGAAGATCAGGTACATCCCGCCGCGCGCCTCGGCGAAGGCGAGGATCTCGTCCTTGGAGAAGAAGCCGGAGGTGCCGGGGAAGGCGGCGAGGGCGAGAGCGCCGCAGACGAAGGTGATCGAGGTGAACCGCATCGCCTTGCCGAAGCCGCTCATCCGATCGATGTTCTGGTCGTTCGCCATCGCGGCGATGATCGAGCCGGCCGCCATGAACAGCAGCGCCTTGAAGAAGGCGTGGGTCATCAGGTGGAACATCCCGGCGCTGTAGGCGCCGATCGAGACGCCCATGATCATGTAGCCGATCTGGCTCATCGTCGAGTAGGCGATCGCCCGCTTCAGGTCGGTCATCACCAGCGCCATCGTCGCCGCGACCAAGAGCGTCGCGAGGCCGACGAAGGCGGCGATGTCGGCGGCGGTCGGCGCGAGTTCGAAGAGGACGTGGGTGCGGGCGATCAGGTAGACGCCGGCGGTGACCATCGTCGCCGCGTGGATCAGCGAGGAGACCGGGGTCGGGCCCTCCATCGCGTCCGGCAGCCAGGTGTGGAGCGGCAGCTGCGCGGACTTGGCGAAGGCGCCGACGAGGAGCAGCAGGCAGATCGCCGTGATCGTCCACTCGTTGGTCGCGAACGCCTCCGGCGCCCGCTCGAAGACGGCGCCGTAGTCGAAGGTCCCGAGTTCGCGGAAGATCAGGAAGGCGGCGAGCACCAGGCCGATGTCGCCGACGACGTTGATCACGAACGCCTTCATCCCCGCCCGCGTTGCCGTCTCGCGCCGGTACCAGAAGCTGATCAGCGCGTAGGAGGCGAAGCCGACGAA
>DASTBO010000008.1:0-28832 GCA_035712025.1 Solirubrobacterales bacterium | reverse complement strand
GGGTGAGCATAGACTGGCGCCCCCGTGACGAGCAGCGAACCGATCCCGATCATCGGCGGCACCGGCGCCCTCGGCGCCGGCCTGGCGACGCGCTGGGCCCAGGCTGGCGTGCCGGTCGTGCTCGGCTCGCGCTCGGCTGAGCGCGCCGAGGAGGCGGCGGCGAAGCTGCGCGACGCCGTGCCCGGCGCGGAGGTCGAGGGCCTGCTCAACGAGGAGGCGGCGCAGCGCGCCGAGGTCGCCTTTCTCACCGTCCCCTTTCGCAACCAGTCGGAGAACCTCAACAACCTGCGCGAGGCGCTTCGCCCTGGCCAGATCCTGGTCGATTGCACCGTCCCGCTCGCCGCCGCGGTCAGCGGCAAAGCAACCCGCTCACTCGGCGTCTGGCAGGGCTCGGCCGCACAGCAGGCGCAGGAGATGGTCCCCGACGGGGTCACCGTGGTGGCCGCTCTGCACACCGTCGGGGCCCCCAGCCTGGGCGACCCGGAGGCCGAGCTGGACGAGGACGTGCTGGTCTGCGGCGACCGCAAGGCCGACAAGGCCCGGGTCGCCCGCCTGATCGAGCTGATTCCCGGCCTGCACGCGGTCAACGCCGGTCCGCTGGAGACCGCGCGGATAGTCGAGCAGCTGACGCCGTTGCTGATCTCGGTCAACGTCCGCTACAAGACCCACGCCGGGATCAAGCTCACCGGGCTCCCCGAGGGAGATCACTGGGCGTGAGAGTTGCCCTGCTCGCCGGCGGCACCGGCGGTGCCAAGCTCGGTGCCGGCATGCAGGAGGAGATCGGCGCCGACCTGGCCGTGATCGCCAACACCGGCGACGACGTCGAGGTGCTGGGCGTCCACGTCTCCCCCGATCCAGACCTGGTCACCTACTGGCTCAGCGGCGAGATCGACGCCGAGCGCGGCTGGGGGATAAAAGACGACTCCTTCACCGTCTTCGAGCGCCTGAAGCGACTGGGGGCGCCGGAGTGGTTCGGCCTCTCCGACCGCGACCTCGCCGCCTGCCTCTACCGCCGCCAGTTCCTCGACGACGGCGGCCGCCCGACCGACGCCCAGGCGCAGATCGCCCGCGGCCTCGGGGTCGAGGCGCGGGTCTTGCCGATGGCCGACACCCCGGTCCGCACCGAGGTGATCACCCCCGCCGGCCCGCGCGGCCTGCAGGAGTACCTGATCCTCGACGGCGGCCAGCCGCCGGTCGAGGGCGTGCGGCTGGAGGGGATCGAGGCGGCCGAGCCGACGCCGGAGGCGCTGGCGGCGATCGCCGCGGCCGAGGCGATCGTCCTCGGGCCCTCCAAACCGGTGATCAGCATCGGCCCGATCCTCGCCCTCCCCGGCATGCGCGAGGCGATCGCCGCCTCCCCGGCGCCGGTCGTCGCGGTCAGCCCCTACGTCGCCGGCGCGGTCGTCAAGGGACCGACCGACCGCTTCATGGAAGGGATCGGCCGCCCGACCACCGCCGCCGGGGTCGCCTCGCTCTACGCCGGGCTGATCGACGCGATGGTGGTCGACGAGGGCGACCCCGACCCGCCCCCGGCCGAGATCCCGACCCTGGCGGCGCAGACGCTGATGGAGGGCGCCGCCGGGCGGGCGCGCCTGGCCCGGATCGTGCTCGACTACGCCGCTACCCTCGACTCGGCTTGAAAGCGAGCGCGGTCCTCCCCGTCAAGCGCTTCGACGCCGCCAAGCAGCGGCTGGCGGCGGGGATCGACGAGGAGCGGCGGCGCGCCCTGGCGGCGGCGATGGTCGCCGACGTCCTCGATGCGATCGGCGAAGCGCGCTCGATCGAGCGGCTGATCGTCGTCAGCGGCGACCCGATCGCCCAGGAGCTGGCGGCGCAGGCGGGGGCCGAGGTCGTCCCCGATCCCGAGGACGCCGGCCACGTGCAGGCGGCGCAGGCCGGGATCGCCCGCGCCGAGGCCGCGGGCGCCGAGCGGGTCGCGCTGCTCGCCGGCGACTGCCCGCTGCTCGACCCGCGGGAGCTCGACCGGCTGCTGACCGGGGCGCCGACCCACTACGTCGGGATCGTCCCCGACCGCCACGGCAGCGGCACCAACGCGCTCCTGCTCAGCCCGCCCGGCGCGATCGTCCCCGCCTTCGGCGAGGGCAGCCGCGCGCGCCACGTCGAGGCGGCCCGGCAGGCGGGCATCCCGTTCGGGATCGAGGAGCTGCCGTCGATCGAACTCGACCTCGACACCCCCGCCGACGTGATCGCCCTGCAGCGCGAGCTGGAGCGGCAGCCGAAGCGGGCGCGGCGGACCGCCAAGGCCCTGGGGATATGAGCGCCTGAATGGGTGAGCTGCGCGTCATCGGCGTCGAGGGGCTGCCGGAGGTGACGGAGGGAATGAAGATCGGCGAGCTGATCGCCGCGCGAGCCGAGCTGCGGGACGGCGACATCGTCGTGATCTCGCAGAAGATCGTCTCCAAGGCCGAGGGGATGGTGCGGTGCCTCGCCGAGGTCGAACCGTCCGCGCGGGCGATCGAGCTGGGAAACAGGCTGGGTAAGGAGCCAGCGCTCATCGAGCTGATCCTCTCCGAGAGCCGGGAGATCCTCCGCGAGGACCGCGTACTGATCACCGAAACCCACCACGGCTTCGTCTGCGCCAACGCCGGCATCGACACCTCAAACCTCCCCAGAGACGGAACCGCCTGCCTCCTCCCCACCAACCCCGACGCCTCCGCCCGAGCAATCCGCGGGGAAATAGGTGCCACAACCGTAGGACAATTTCAGCGCGCGCTGAAAAGCGGTCCCCATGGGGGCCAAAATTCAGCGCCCGCTGAATTTGTCCCAGCTGCGGTTGTGATTGCCGACAGCTTTGGGCGAGCGTGGAGGGTGGGTCAGGCCGAGGTCGCGATCGGGTGCGCCGGCCTGGCGCCGCTGGACGACTGGCGCGGCCGGGACGACGCCCACGGTCGCGAGCTGACGGCGACCGCGATCGCCCTCGCCGACCAGGTCGCCGCCGCGGCCGACCTGGTCCGCGTCAAGGACTCCGGCGTGCCGGCGGCGATCCTCCGCGGCCTCGGCCGGCACGTCACGGCGGAGGACGGCCCCGGCGCCGCCGCCCTCCGCCGTTCCCCCGCCGAGGACCTGTTCCGCTAGTCCCGGTCGCGGTCCTTGCCGACCGCGTCCTTGACCTTGTCCGAGACCTTCTCGGCCCCGTCCTTGACAGCGCCGGTCGCCCGGTCGACCTTCCCCTCCCGCTTCAGCTCGTCGTCGCCGGTCAGGCTTCCGGCGGCCTCCTTGACGCGGCCCTTGGCATCGTCCTTGTTGCGGATCTCGTCGCTCACAGCATCCCTCCTTGACTCGGAAACAGGTCCCGCTCAGCTACCCGAAGGGGCCACGGATAGAACCGCCGCCCCGCGGAAGCGGCCGGCGCGGAGATCGTCGAGCGCCCGGTTCGCCTCCTCCAGGGGGTAGATCGCGACCTCGGTCCGCACCGGAATCCGCGGCGCCAGGGCGACGAGCTCCTCGCCGTCGCGGCGGGTCAGGTTGGCGACCGAGGCCAGGGAACGCTCGCCCCAGAGGTCGGCATAGGGGAACGAGGGGATGTCGCTCATGTGGATGCCGGCGCTGACGATCCGCGCGCCCTTGGCGCTGACCCGCAGCGCCGCCGTCATCAGCGCCCCGACCGGGGCGAAGACGATCGCGCCGTCGAGCTCCTCCGGCGGCGCCTCGCCGGAGCCGCCGGCCCACTCGGCGCCGAGCCGGCGGGCGAACGCCTGCGTCTCGCCGTCGCCGTCGCGGGTGAAGGCGAAGACGCGCCGTCCTTCGTGGACCGCGACCTGGCAGAGGATGTGGGCGGCGGCGCCGAAGCCGTAGAACCCGAGCCGCTCCGCCGCGCCGACCAGCCGCAGCGCCCGGTACCCGATCAGCCCCGCGCAGAGCAGCGGCGCCGCCTGCGGATCCGGGCACCCCGCCGGGAGCGGGAAGCAGAAGCGCTCGTCGGCGACCGCGACCTCCGCGTAGCCGCCGTCGAGGTCGTAGCCGGTGAACCGCGCCCGGTCGCAGAGGTTCTCGCGGCCGCTGCGGCAGTAGCGGCACTCGCCGCAGGTCCAGCCCAGCCAGGGAACGCCGACCCGGTCGCCCGGCGCGAAGCGCTCCGCCCCCTCCCCCGCCGCCCGGACCGTGCCGACGATCTGGTGGCCCATCACCAGCGGCAGCTTCGGCTCGGCGAGATCGCCGTCGAGGATGTGGAGGTCGGTGCGGCAGACGCCGCAGGCCTGGACCGCGAGCTGGACCTGGCCGGGCGCGGGGACCGGCTCGGGCAGGTCGGCGAGGCGGAGCGGCTGGCGCTGCGCCTCGAGGACCATCGCCCGCATCGCGCTCGCTCAGGCCGCGGCGGGTGCCGCCTCGTAGGTCTCGACGATCTCGTACAGGGTCGTCCGCTGCGCCGGCTCGCGCCCCGCCGCCCGCGCCGCGGCGATCAGCTGCTCGGGCTCCAGCCGCACCCCGTGCTGGGAGCCGGCCATGCGGGAGATGTTCTCCTCCATCAGCGTCCCGCCGAGGTCGTTGACCCCCCAGCGCAGCGCCTCGGTCGCCCCCTCGAGCCCCATCTTCACCCAGCTCGCCTGCAGGTTCGGGATCGTCCGCCCCAGCGCCAGGCGGAAGGCGGCGGTGTGCTTGAGGTTCTCGCGCATCGAGATCTCCTCGATCCCGTGCGTCCGCCCCAGCATCGTGTTGAAGGGGATGAAGCTGAGCGGGACGAACTCGGTGATCCCGCCGGTCCGCTCCTGCAGGCCGCGGACGACGCGCATGTGGCGGGCCAGCTCGCGCGGCTCCTCGATGTGGCCGAACATCACCGTCGAGGTCGAGCGCAGGCCCGCCCGGTGGGAGGCTTCGACGATCTCCACCCACCTGGCCGCCGGCAGCTTGTTCGGCGAGATCCGCTGGCGGACGCCGTCGTCGAGCACCTCGGCGGCGGTGCCCGGGGTCGAGCCGAGCCCGCACCCGAGCAGGTACTCGAAGACCTCGAGCGGCTGCTTGCCGGAGCGCTCGCAGGCCCAGTCGATCTCCATCGGCGAGTAGGCGTGCAGGTGCAGCTGCGGGGCCGCCTCCTTCGCCAGCCGCAGCCAGCGCCCGTACTCCTCCAGGGTCAGGTCGGGATGGATGCCGCCCTGCATGCAGAGCTCGGTGGCGCCGAACTCCACCGCCTCGCCGATCCGCGCCGCGAAGTCCTCCTCGCTGACTTCATAGGCGTCAGGGGAGCGCTTGCCCTGCCCGAAGCCGCAGAAGGCGCAACCGACGACGCAGACGTTGGTGAAGTTGATGTTGCGGTTGACGACGAAGGTGACGGTGTCGCCGGCGATCTCCGCCCGCAGCTCGTCGGCCGCGACCCGCATCTCCTCGATCACCTCGGGCCGGGTCTCGGCAAACAGCGCCGTCAACTCGTCCTCGGAGAGCTCCAGCCCCTCCCGGCCCTTCCCGATCGCCCTTGGAGCAAGGTCGGGAGCGATGACCTCTTCGGATTTCCGCCCCGAGCCCTTGCGCGGAATGAACGACCAGTACTTCAGCTTGATCACGTCGAGGACCCCCTGCTCCATCCACTCCGGATCCATGTACTGCGGGTAGACGCAGAGACGCTCGGTCAGGGCATACCCCCGTGGCGCCAGTTCCTTTCGCACCTGATGAGGCGACGGAAACGGCTCCTCGGGAGAGATGTGATCTCCGTTGGCGGACAGCCCTCCCAGGTCAGTCGCCCCTGCCTCGACCAACACCGGCCAGAACTCCGACAAGTTCGGCGGCACCTGAACCCCCACGTCTGGCATCAAGCGCTTGCACTCCTGGATCAGCTCCTTGATCTCATCGAGTGAGACTCGATTCGCCCAGTCAGGCAGGGGCGACGGGGGTACCTCCTCCAGACACTCGACATCGAGCCCTAGCGAGATGTGTCTGGAGGGGGTACCCCCGTCGCCCCCCCACCGCTCACGCGAAGCCTCATCCGCGATCTCCGCCACCTCAGCGCCGTAGTAGCGCGGGTGGGGGACGAAATTCTGGAGGATGACCTCCTGCAGGTGGCCGTGGCGAGCGTGGGAAGCGGCGAGAGCTTCGAGGGACTCGATGCGCTCCTCCGGCGTCTCGCCGATGCCGACGAGGATGCCGCTGGTGAAGGGGATCTGCAGCTCGCCGGCGGCTTCGATGGTTGCGAGGCGGGCTGCGGGGTGCTTGGTGGGGCTGCCGGCGTGGACCGTCTCCATCAGGCGCTCGGAGGTGCTCTCGAGCATCAGACCCTGGGACGCGGTCACCTCCCGCAGGCGCGCGAGGTCGCGCTTGTCGAGGACGCCGATGTTGGTGTGCGGGAGCATCCCGCGCTCGAGGGCGCGTTCGCAGGCCCAGACGACGTAGCCGGTGAAGTCGTCGTGGCCCCAGGCCTTCAGGCGCTCGGCGACTACGGGGTTGACCTCGGGGCGCTCGCCGGTGAGGACCAGCAGCTCCTTGGCGTTGCGCTTGACCGCTTCGTCGAGCTGGCGTTCGACCTCCTCGGGCGCGTGGACGTGCGCCTGATGCGTGGCGAAGGCGCAGTACTTGCAGTAGCACTGGCAGGTCCGGCTCAGCGAGAGCGTGAAGTTGCGGGAGAAGGTGACCCGGCGCACGACGCTCAAGCTACTGCAAGCGTCACCCGGGCACGGGCACGAAAAAAGGCGCCACCCTCGCGGGTGGCGCCTTGAAGCTGCTCCGCTCGGCTTTGGCTAGCTGGCGGGCTTGTCGCTGGTGGGGGTGGCCCGTTTCGGGACCGGCGGCCGCACGTGCTCCGGCGGTTCGGTCGGCGGCAGGCCGCCCGGCTCCAGCACGAAGCGGTAGACGGCGGCGGCCAGGGCCGAGCCCAGGATCGGACCGACGAGGTAGGGCCAGACGCCGCCCCACTCGCCGCTGACGAGCGCGGGGCCGAACCAGCGGGCCGGGTTGAGGGCGGCGCCGGTCAGCGGACCGGCGACCATCACCGCGAAGCCGAGGGTCATGCCGATCGCCAGCGGCGCCCACTCCTTGAAGCTCTTCTCCGAGTAGACGGCGCTGAGGATGACGAGGACGAGGACGAAGGTGCCGACACCCTCGACGATCATCCCGGCGAGGTCCCCCGCCAGCAGGCCGCTGACGGCGGTGGCGCCGTAGTTGGTGGCGCGCCCCTCGTCGAGCAGCAGGCCCTTGGTCAGCAGGGCGCCGAGGACGCCGCCGGAGAGCTGGGCCAGCATGTAGATGGCGCCGTCGAGCGGCTTTATCCGCCTGATGACGATCGCCGCCAGGGTCACCACCGGGTTGAAGTGTCCGCCGGAGACGACGCCGAACATGACGATCAACCCGAACAGCAGGAACGCGTGGACGAGACCGACGACCGCGAAGTCCGAGCCGAACTGGGCCTGGCCTCCGGTCGAGACGTACAGGACGACGACACTCGTGATGAAGAAGACCAGCAGCAGCGTGCCGATCAACTCAGCCAGATATGCGGCTACACCTCTCTCCTGCACCTTTTCCTCCTCGAATTCCCGTGATCAGGTAAGCGGCGGCAGTCTACTCACATTCGCTGAATGAATTAGGTTCCCGGCCGCATGAGGTGGACTGTCGCGCTGCTGGCGACCGTCCTCGCCCTCGCCGGCGCCGCCGGCTGCGGCGGGGAGGGTGCGGAACCGAGCGTGCCGAAAGGCGCGACCCTGGTGCTCGATTTCGTCCCCAACGCGGTCCACAGCGGCATCTACGCAGCCCTCGCCCGCGGCTGGTACGACGACGAGGGCGTCGCCCTGCGGGTGCAGGCGCCAGGCGAATCGACCGACGCGCCGAAGCTGCTCGGCGCCGGCAGGGTCGAGCTCGCGATCCTCGACATCCACGACCTCGGCATCGCCCGCGAGCGCGGCATCGACCTGGTCGGCGTGATGCCGCTCGTGCAGCGGCCGCTGGCCGCCGTCCTCGCCGCGGCCGCGGGACCGGTGCGGCGCCCGCGGCAGATGGAGGGGCACCGGGTGGGGGTCACCGGCCTGCCCTCCGACGAAGCTGTGGTCGACTCCGAGGTCGAAGCCGACGGCGGCGACCCGCAGATGGTCGAGCGGGTGACGATCGGGTTCAGCGCCGTCGCCTCCCTCGCCGCCGGCCGGGTCGAGGCGGCGACCGGCTTCTGGAACGCCGAGGGGGTTGCCCTGCGGCGCCAGGGGGTCCCGATCCGCGTCTTCAAGGTGAACGAGTTCGGCGCCCCGCCCTACCCCGAGCTGGTCCTCGCCACCTCGCGGCAGACGCTCGCCGACGACCCGGAGCTGGTCGAGGCGGCGGTCGCCGCGACCGAACGCGGCTACGCCTTCGCCGCGCGGGACCCCGGCGCCGCCCTCGACGATCTCCTCGCCGCCAACCCGGAGCTGGAACGCGCCGAACAGCAGGCCCAGCTCGACGCCCTGCTGCCGATCCTCCACCCGGCGCCCTTCGACCCCGAGGTCCTGCGGGCCTGGGCCGCCTGGGACCTGAAGCACGGCCTCCTGGAAGAGCCGCTAGACGTCGAGCAGGCGTTCGACCAGGGCGGGTAGCTCCCGCGCCATCCGCGAGCGCGGCACCGCCAGGTCGACCCCGGCCGCCTCGGCCGCTTCCTTGGTCGCGACGTCGACGTGCGAGTAGTAGCCGAGCACCGGCATCCCGAGGCCGACCAGCGCCTCGGGGTTCTCGACGTCGAGGTCGGCGACGATCAGGTCGATCCCGTCCCAGGTCGTCTCCTCGATCGAGGCCGAGGCGACGACTTCGTGCCCGGCGGCCGTCAGGGTCTCCTGGACCTTCGAGCCCAGCATCAGGTCGGTGGAGATGCTGAGAACGCGCGCCACTACAGGGAGCGCCGCTCGCGAAACTCTTCCCGCACGCTCTCCGGCCGCCCCCACATCTGCACGACCTCGGACCGCCCCTCCCGCACATCCGCGATCCGCATCTCACCGGCGACGCCGTCGGCATCGAGCTTCTCGAGCACGCCTTTCACGGTCTCTGGCGCTGCGGCATGCCCGAAGCTCTGCGCGACCAGCAGGCGCCAGTGCCAGCCCGTGGCCTTCGGGTGCTGGTAGACCTGCGCGTTGACCTGGCTCATAGCCACCGCAGTGTCCACGTAGTGCGCCTCGTCCTCGATCCGCAGATCGACCTCCAAGTCAGTCCAGTCGGGCGGCAGCGTCCCCAAAATCTGCTGAAAGTCGGCAGACAAGCTCATCGAGGGCCAAGCGTAGTGGACGGGAGGGGTGGGGTGACCTCCTCCGGACACTCAACATCGAGCCATAGCGAGATGTGTCTGGAGGGGGTCACCCCACCCCTCCCCAAGCGCTCCGGAGTCGCCGGTGACGGTGGTTGAAGATGGCTTGGATTAGAGGGCGGAGCCAGGCAGCTGGGAGCGGCAAGCGGGGCTCCCAGGCGACCCGATCGGCGATCCGGCAGCGGTTTCCGTCCAGCGGCTCCAGCGTGCGTTCGTGTTCCCAGAGCCGCATCGAGAGCATCGAGGAGCGCTCGAGGAAGCCGCGGCCGGGATCGAGGCGGACGATGTTGAGGTCGTCGTAGTCGAATGGGATCAGGCCGAAGAGGAAGACCCAGCTGCGACCGATCCTCCCCGGCGCCGGGACGTCGAGACCGAAGTCCTTGGCCCCCTTGGGCACCGTCATCCGCATCAACGGGCGCAGCTCGTCGTTGATCCCGGCCGGGTCGATGGCGCGGGCCCAGACCCGCTCTCGATCGGCCTCCAGCTCCGAGCTGACCGCGATCTCCGCTCGGCGGCGCATCAGCCGAAGAAGACCTCGTAGAGGAGGAAGACGTTGAGGGCGATGATCAGCGATGCCAGCACTCCGGCCAGGGCGCTCAGCCAGCGGGGGTTGACGAGGTCGCCCATCACCTCGCGGTCGGCGGCGATCAGCAGCAGCGGGACGAGGGCGAAGGGGATGCCGAAGGAGAGGACGACCTGGCTGCCGACCAGGGCGTCGGTCGGGTCGAGGCCGATCGCCAGGACCAGAAGCGCCGGGGCCAGGGTGATCGCGCGGCGCAGGAAGAGGGGGATGCGGCGGCGGATGAAGCCCTGCATGACCACCTGCCCCGCCATCGTCCCGACCGAGGAGGAGGCGAAGCCGGAGGCCAGCAGGGCGATGCCGAAGACCGTCGCCGCCCGGTCGGAGACCAGCGTCTGCAGCCCTTCGTAAGCGCCGTCGATCGAGTCGACGCCGGTCAGCCCGCTGGTGTGGAAGAGCGCGGCGGCGACGATCATCATCGAGAGGTTGACCAGCCCCGCCAGCGAGAGGGCGATGACCACGTCGACCTTCTCGAAGTTGAGGATCCGCCGCTTCTCCTCGCCGTTGCGGCCGACGATCCGCCGCTGGGTCAGGGCCGAGTGCAGGTAGACGACGTGCGGCATCACCGTCGCGCCGATGATCCCCGTCGCCAGCAGGATGCTCTCGGTGCCGGCGAAGCCGGGGACGAAGAGGTGGCTGGCGACCTCGCCGCCGTCGGGCTTGGCGTCGAACAGCTCGAAGACGAAGGAGGCGACGACGACGCCGACCAGGACCGTGATCCCCGCCTCCAGCCGGCGGTACCCCATCTGCTGCAGACCGAGGATCGTGAAGGCGCCGGCGCCGGCGATCAGCCCCGCCGGGAAGAGCGGAATCCCGAAAAGCAGGTTGAGCCCGAGCGCGGCGCCGACCACCTCGGCGATGTCGGTCGCCATCGCCACCAGCTCGGCCTGCAGCCAGAGGCCGACCGAGGTGCGGCGCGAGAAGCGCTCGCGGCAGAGCTCGGCCAGGTTCTTCCCGGTCGCGATCCCCAGCTTCGCCGACTGGGTCTGGACCAGCATCGCGATCAGGTTGGCCGAGAGGACGACCCAGAGCAGCAGGTAGCCGAACTTGGCGCCGCCGGCGATGTTGGTGGCGAAGTTGCCGGGGTCGATGTAGGCGACGGCGGCGACGAAGGCGGGCCCGAGGAAGGGCCAGACGCGGCCGATCCCCCGCCTCCGGCCTTCGAGC
Organism: Solirubrobacterales bacterium; assembly: GCA_035712025.1. GTDB lineage: Bacteria > Actinomycetota > Thermoleophilia > Solirubrobacterales > 70-9 > VAYN01. Next base: position 17,889 of record DASTBO010000008.1, on the reverse strand, counting down.
GAGTGGCGCGCGGCGCGGGCGACCGCCGCCTCGCCGGGGAGGACGTCCTCGACCCCGGCGCCGTGGCGGACCTCCTCGCCGGCCTCCCGCCCAGAGGTCGTGCTCACCGCGCCCCCCAGGTCGGCGGCAGCAGGTCGGGACCGGGGATCGGCGTCCCGTGGGGGTCGTGCCGCGGTTCTCCGAGCTTGTCGGCGATCAGCTGCTCGAGCTCCTCCGAGATGTAGTGCTCGAGCACCTCGGCCTCCTCGTGGACGCGGTCCTCGGGCATGCCGAGCGCATCGGAGAGGTAGGCCTCGATCAGGCGGTGGTGGCGGATCACCTCCAGCGCCACCTTTTCACCGGCCGGCGTCAGGCTCGCCCCCTTGTAGGGGAAGTACTCGACCAGGCCGAGGTCGGAGAGCCGCTTCAGCATCGAGGTCGCGGTCGCCGGGGTGACCCCGAGCCGCTGCGCGACCTCGCCGTTCAGGACCAGGCCCTCGCGTTCGCCGGCGATCGCGTAGATCGCCTTCGCGTAGTCCTCGATCGCCTCGGTGCTGGGGTCCCGGCGCCCGCGCCCGCCCTCGCCCGCCGCCATCAGACCGACACCAGCAGGCCGGTGAGGTAGAGCGCGGCGATGCCGGCGAGGATCCCGGCCACGCTCGTCGGATGCAGCAGCCGGCCCTCGCCGTCGCGCATCGCCGGCGCCAGCTGGACGATCACCCGCACGATCGCCCCCACCCCGACCCCGAAGAGCAGCGCCGCCAGGCTGGGGTCGAAGGCGGCGGCGCCGATCCAGGCGCCGAGGATCGCCGGCGCCCCGGCGATCAGGCCGAGGCCGAGCAGGCGCCCCGGGCCCGGCCGCGCCGCGTCGCGCAGCGGGGCGACGATCGCCAGCCCCTCGGTGGTGTTGTGGATCGCGAAGCCGACGACCAGGAAGGCGCCGAGGGCCAGGGCGCCGCTGGCGTAGGCCGAGCCGATCGCCAGCCCCTCGCCGAGGTTGTGGAGGCCGATCCCGACCGCGACCAGCAGCGCCAGGTAGCCGGCGGCCGCACCGGCGTCGCGCGCCGAGCGCGAGCGTTGCGAGAGGTAGCCGTCGACCCCGGCGAGGACCAGGTAGGCGACGAGGCCGCCGACCAGGACCAGCGAGGTGCCGCCGAAGGCCGCCGGCGCTTCGGCGGCGATCTCCAGACCCTCGAGCCCGGCGTCGATCGCGAGAAAGGCGAGCAGGCCGACGGTGAAGGCGATCAGCGCCCCCATCCACTGCGAGCCGAGCCGGCGCAGGAACGGCAGCCAGAGCATCCCCAGGCTGACCGGGATGACGCCGACGTAGATCCCCAGCAGCGCCATCAGGCCGAAGAAGCCGAGGTCGCTCTCGGGCGTTTCCGCGGCGACCGGGATCGAGGCTTCGACGGTGCCGCCGGCGGAGGTGAGGACGAAGATCTCGTAGGCCTCGCCTTCGATCCAGGGATAGGCGATCCGCAGCGTGGTCGAGTCGAGCCGGCCGATCTCGCGGTCGCCCTCGGCCGAGAAGGGCGCGTAGGCGTCGTTGACGGCGACCTGCGCGACCTCGACCGGGTCGGGGCCGTCGTTCCGCAGGGTCAGCTCGATCTTGCCCGGCCGCAGGACGGTGCGCTCGACCGCGACCTCTTCGACCGGCGGCCCGGTGCGCTCGCCGAGGCCGGGGCCGCCGAGCAGGGCGAAGGCGCCGAGCGCGGCGGCGATCAGCGCCAGCGGGATCAGGCCGAGCGCCCAGGCCGGCAGGCTGCCGCCGAGGCCGCGCTCGGCGCGGGCGTTCGCCTCCATCAGGCCGGGCTCCCCTTGCCCCAGGGCAGGTCGCAGTACATCGAGGCGGCGGTCGCGGCGGGGACCTCGCCGGGGTCGCCGACCCGGAAGAAGCCCGACCAGCCGAGCTCGGCGAACTCGCTGACGTGGGCGTGGAACATGTAGTCGCCGTCGTAGGGGAACCGCAGCTCGCAGATCCCCCGCTGCCCCTGGCCCTGGAGCACCGTGTCGGTGAACTCGCTCGGCTCGAGCGAGGTCCCGGTCGGGAAGTAATCGAAGAAGTTGCCGTGGAGGTGGAAGGAGTTGAGCGGGTCGTACTCGAGGGCGTTGACGAGGTAGATCCGCACCGGCTCGTCGCGGGGCACCGCGATCGGCTCGTCGACGTAGTGGAAGCCGACCGTGTTGACCGCGTAGACCTCGTTGGCGCGGTCGAAGTTGGTGTCGAACCCGTTCATCACCATCACCAGCTCGTCGGCTTCTGGCCGCCCCTGCTTGGGATCGATGACGAAGGCGCCGTAGAGGCCGCGGGCGATGTGGGCGGCGAGCGGGGCGACGTGGCAGTGGTAGAGGTGGAGCCCGAAGGGGGTGGCGTCGAACTCGTAGACGAACCCTTCGCCGGGCTCGATCTGACCGCCGCCGCGGTTCTCGCCGATCCCGGGCATGCCGTCCATCAGGGCGGAGTGGATGCCGTGGAAGTGCATCGTGTGGGGGTGCTGGGAGCCGTTGACGAAGCGGACCCGCAGCAGCTCCCCCTCGCGCGCCCGCAACGTCGGTCCCGGGACGCGCCCGTTGTAGGTCCAGGCTTCGTAGCGGACGCCGGGAGCGACTTCGATCTCGCGGTCCTGGGCGACGATCTCCCATTCGCGCAGGACCCGGCCGCTGGCGAGGCGGCGGGTGCGGCCGTAGTCGAAGTCGCGCAGGATCTCGGTCGGGTGGAAGCCGTTGCGGTCGTGGTCGACGCGGCGGCCGGCGGCGAAGGTCGCATGGGGGAACTCGCTGTGGCCGCCGTGCGCGGCGTGGGCGCCGGACGGAGGCGCCTCGGCCAGGGCGCCCTCGCCGCCGCGGGCCAGGGCGATGCCGGCAACCGCCGGAGCCGCCAGGGCGGCGCCGCCGAGCAGCTTCCTGCGGCTGATGCCCTTGTCGCCGTTCGCGCGCACGGCTGGAGATTTTGACACATCTAAAACCAGATTTCGACCCGTCTAAATCTCCCGGCCGGCGCCGCTTCCTAGAATCGAGGCATGACCGTCGCCGTCGAGCTCGACGCCCAGTACCGCCAGCTGCGCGAGGAATGCGGGCTGCTCGAGCGGCACGGCCGCGGCCTGCTGATCGTCGCCGGTCCGGAGGCGGCCGAGTACCTCCAGGGCCAGCTGACCAACGACGTCGAGGCAATCGAACCGGGCGAGGGCGCCTACGCCGCGCTGCTCGACCGCAAGGGGCACATGCAGGCCGACATGCGGGTCCTGCGCCCGGGCGAGGAGCCCGAGCTGTGGCTCGACCTCGAGCCGGAGGGGCTGGCAGCGGCGAGCCGGCACCTGCAGATGTACAAGATCGGCCGCGAGGTCGAGGTCGTCGACGCCAGCGGTCGACAGGCGCTGGTCTCCCTGATCGGCCCCCGCGCGGTCGAGATCGCCGGCAGCGCGCCGCTGCCCGAGGACGCCTGCGAAGCGGTGACCGTCGGCGGCGCCGGCTGCCTCGCGGTCGGCACCGCCGCAGGCATCGACCTCTTCGTCCCCGCCGAGGAGCGCGACCGGGCCCGGGGCGCCCTGCTCGCCGCCGGCGCGGTCGAGGTCTCGCCCGAGGCGGCGGAGATCATCCGGGTCGAGTCCGGCCGGCCCCGCTTCGGCGCCGAGATGGGGACCGAGACGATGCCCGCCGAGGCCGGCGTCGTCGAGCGCGCGGTGAGCTTCACCAAGGGCTGCTACATCGGCCAGGAGACGGTCGCCCGCCTCCACTACAAGGGCAAGCCCAACCGCCACCTGCGCGGGCTGCGGTTCAGCGCCCCGGCCGAGCCCGGTGCGGCCCTGCGGCTGGACGAGAAGGAGGTCGGGACGGTCGGCGGCGCCGCCCTCTCCCCCGCCCTCGGTCCGGTCGGGCTGGCGATCCTGCGCCGCGAGGCGGAGCCGGGGGCGACCCTCGCCGTAGGTGAAGATGGCGTTACGGCCGAAGTAGTCGCCCTCCCCTTCGGTTAGATTCAGCCTCGATGGGCCCCGGGAGAGCGAGAGCCGCCGCGATTGCGTGCCTGACCGGCGCCGTCCTGCTGCTGGCGGCGGGCTGCGGCGAATCGCGCCACGCCAACGAGCAGCGGCCCTCGGGCTCGACCCGGGTCAGCGTCACGATCAACTCCGAGGAGGTCCTGGTCCAGCCGACCAGCATCGGGATCGAAGCCGAAAAGTTCCAGCAGATCCCGCAGAACCAGGATCACCCCCAGTCGCCGATCAGGACCAAGGCGCCGCTCGACGTCACCTTCGTCGCCGCCAACCAGACCGCGACCGACACCAAGCTGAAGATCCGCGGCGCCAAGGAGGCGGAATCGGACGTCGTCTACGCCCGCAGCCCCGGCACCTTCCAGGTCAGCCTCCCGGCCGGCTCCTACACGGTCACCGTCGCCGGCATGCCGGAGGCGCGGCCGGCCCACCTGAAGGTGGGCCGCTTCCGCGCCTCCTCGCAGGACGACGTCCTGCTGCCTTAGACGTTCGGCCCGTTCGGCCCGACGTGGAGCCCGACCTGGGCTCCCTCGCCGCCGCCGGCGAACTCCTGGAAGGCCCTCAGTGTGTAGTTGCCTGTGAGCGTGATCGGGAGGTGATTCAGCATCCCGCCGCCGCCGCACATCATTTCCGGTCCTGTGCGTTTGGCTGTGAACTGCGCTTTGACTGTCGCCAGGACGTCACCGGGAGCGCCGGCGACGTTGTGGTAGATGCCGGCCGGAACCGGTCCCTGGCCGGCGATGTCATAGGTGCAGAGCGGCATGTTCGCCGCATGGGTGAACGCGTTTTCGAAGACGTGGATCTGGATCATCGCCCCGCCGGGACAGACGATCGACGCCTCGAGTTTCCCTGTCCCCGCCGGCTGTTGTGTCGTGCCGGGCTGGCTGACGCCGAAGCTGTAGTCGCAGCCGTTCAGTGTGACTGTCACCGGCATCGCCCCCGGTTCGGAGACGCAGCCGGCGTAGATCGGAGTCAATGTAACCGGGTCGGCCGCGCCCATGATTGTGCCGTTGAGGTCCGCTGTCCCGCAGCTCACCACTTTCAGCGGTCCGGCGCCGATGTCGAACGTCGGCCCGACGACTTGGTTGCCTGTGACGATCGCCGGGTTTGCCAGGGCTGTCAGCTGCCCTGTCGCGGCCTGCGCACCGGGCGCCGCGATCGCGACCATGATTGCCATCGCCCCGAGGGTCGACCCGAGGGTCGACCCGAGGGATTTGAGAATGCGAGTCATCTGACTCTCCCTTCTGTTCCGCCGCCCGCGATTGGGCGGACCGCCCATTGGTAAAGGGTTCTTAAGCAAAAACAAAGCGGTTCCTTGAACTTCGGGGAACGGCGGGTGGGAAGCCGCTGCAAGCGGCGTTTCAGATTTGCGGTGGCGTCTGGAGGGCTTGCCAGCATCGTCCCCATGACCCTCTTCCTCGCCATCGCCGTCGTCGTCCTCGCCGCCGGGCTCGTCTACGCCCTCGTCGCCCGCCAACCGGAGCCAGCCGAGCAGCCGGACCTCGCCCCCGCGATCCAGGAGGCCGCCCAGGAAGCGACCTCCCGCGCCCTCTCGGACCTGCTCAAAGTCGGCGAGGCGGAGCGCAAGCGCGACGCCGAGGCCGCCCGGGAGGCCCTCGACAAGCGCCAGGCCGAGATCAGGAGCCTGGCCGAGCGGATCGCCGAGGGGCAGAAGCGGATCGAGAAGCAGGTCCAGGACCGCGGCGAGACCGACATCCAGACGCGCGCGCTGCTCGAACAGATGGGCCAGACGATCGGCAACCTCAACAGCGAGACCGCCGGCCTGAAGAAGGCCCTGCGCCAGCCGCAGACCCGCGGCCAGTGGGGCGAGCTGCAGCTGCGCCGCTGCGTCGAGATCGCCGGGATGACCGAGCACGTCGACTTCGAGCTGCAGCAGACGCTGCGCACCGAAGAGGGCAGCCTGCGCCCCGACGCCCGCTTCCTGCTGCCGGAGGGGCGCAGCTTCGTCGCCGACTCGAAGGTCCCGCTCGACGCCTTCCTCGACGCCCAGGAGTCGGAGGTCGACTCCGAGCGGCGCGTCCACCTCGAGCGCCACGCGCGGCAGGCCCGCGAGCACGTCCGCAGCCTCAGCTCGAAGGACTACCAGGGCCAGTTCAGCCCCGGCGAGACCCCGGACCTGGTGATCTGCTTCATCCCCAACGAGCCCGCCCTGCACGCGGCCTTCGCCGCCGACCCGGCGCTGTTCGACTACGCCCTGGAGCGCAACGTCCTGCTGGTCAGCCCGACCTCGCTGATCGGCCTGCTGCGGACGATGGAGCTGGGCTGGCGGCAGGAGCGGATGGTCGCCGAGGCGGCCGAGATCGCCGAGGCGGCGAAAACCCTGCACGCCCGGTTCGGCAAATTCCTCGGCGACTTCGAGAAGGTCGGCAAGGGCCTGCGCACCGCGACCGGCGCCTACGACACCGCCGTCGGCTCGATGGAAAGGCGCCTGCTGCCGCAGCTGCGCAAAGTCGAGGGCCTCGGCGTCGCCCCCGGCAAGGAGATCGCGGCCCCCCAGCCGGTCGAGGCGACGGTGCGGGAGATCGCCGCCCCGGAGCTGCGCGAGGCCGGCACGGACCGCCCCGAGGCCGAAGCCGCCTAGCTACGGCCTGCCGCGGGTCTCATCTAGGATTCGCGGCCCCTTAGAGAGACGACCCGCGGAGGAGCCGAGTCTTGGCCGTTGACACGAGTGCAGTTGCGAAGTTGGACGTCGAGCCCGGCACGCTGCCGGAGACGATGGCGGCGTGGGTGATCCGCCAGGAGCGCGAGGGCGAACCGAAAGACGCCTTCCAGCTCGAGCAGATCGAGGTCCCCGAGCCCGGTGCCTTCGAGGTGATCGTGCGGGTGATGGCCGCCGGCGTCAACTTCAACAACGTCTGGGCCTCGCTCGGCGAGCCGGTCTCGATCTTCGGCTACGGCGACCACCCCGAGTTCGGCCACCACATCGGCGGCTCCGACGCCTCCGGCGTCGTCTGGAAGGTCGGCGAGGGGGTCACCCGCTGGAAGGTCGGCGACGAGGTCGTGATCCACTGCAACCAGGCCTCCTACGAGGACGTCGAGGTGCACGGGCTCGACCCGATGGCGGCGCCGAGCCAGCGGATCTGGGGCTACGAGACCACCTGGGGCTCCTTCGCCCAGTTCACGAAAGTGCAGGCGCAGCAGCTGCTGCCGAAGCCTCGCAACCTCTCCTGGGTCGACTCCTCCTCCTACGGGCTGACCTACTTCACCGCCTACCGGATGCTGATGGACCAGTGCCACCTGCAGGCCGGCCACAACGTCCTCATCTGGGGCGCCGCCGGCGGCCTCGGCGTCTTCGCGGTACAGCTCTGCAAAGCGGCCGGGGCGAACGCGGTCGGCGTCGTCTCCTCCGACGAGAAGGGCGAGCTGATCAAGAAGCTCGGCGCCGTCGACTACGTCAACCGCAACGAGTTCCGCGAGATGATGCGGACCGACGACAACCTCACCGACCCCGCCGCCGACAAGGAGCGCTTCAAGGCCTCGCGCGAGTTCGCCAAGCGGGTCAAGGGGATCCTCGGCGACGCCCCCGACATCGTCTTCGAGCACGTCGGGCGCGCCACCTTCCCGACCTCGGTCTTCACCGTCAAGCCGTTCGGCAAGGTCGTGATCTGCGGCGCCACCTCGGGCTACCAGCTCGACTTCGACGTCCGCTACCTGTGGATGAAGCAGAAGCAGATCATCGGCTCCCACTTCGCCAACGCCTACGAGTGCATGAAGGCGAACCAGCTGATGGCCGAGGGCAAGGTGCGGCCGGTGCTCTCCGAGACGATGGGCTTCGACGGCGTCCCCCACGCCCACCAGCTGATGCACGAAAACAAGCACCTGGGGAAGATCGCGATCCTCGTCGGCGCCGAGTCCGAGGACGAGGGCAAGTACGAGGACGGGCCCGGCGCGATCCGGGCCGAGGTCGGCGCATGAGCAGCCGGGTAACCCGACTCGAAAGGCAAAGCTGATGGCTGAGGTCTGCACGCTCGATTGGCACATCACCCCCTTCCGGGCCGACCGCTTCCTCGACCTCTGGGAACCGGTCGCCGCCAAGGCCCCCGCCTACGGCGCCAAGAGCTGGTCCCTGATCCGCTCCACCGACGACCCGCTCTCCTTCCGGCAGACGATGACCTGGGAGAGCCGCTCGGACTTCGAACGCTACTGGTACGCCGACGAGGTCGCCCACGCCCGGGCGTCGATCATCGACCTCTACGACATCCCCCTGCTGCCGGCCTGGCACACCCTGCTCGCGGCCGAGTAGCCGCAGCGGCGCACCCCCTCGGCGCTAGCTCGGCGGGGGCAGGATCTTCCAGCTGAACTTCGCCGGCGTCGCGTCGGTCCTGCCGGCCGCGGTCGCCCAGACCTTGAAGGTGTGCTTTCCGGGCTTCAGCTTCTTGTAGGTCTTCGGTGAGCTGCAGGCCGCTTTCGGCTTGCCGTCGAGCTTGCAGGCGAACTTCGAGCCCGCGACGGTCGAGGAGAAGCTGAAGGTCGCCTTCGTCTTCGCGGTCTTCGCGACCGGGTGGCGGCCGAGCTTGGTCTGCGGCGTCGCGGGCGGAGGCGGCGGCGGCTTCGGTTCTTCGTCACGGGGTTTCGGCTGCTCGGGCGTCGTGTAGGTGGCCGTGTAGCCGGTCTGGTCGGCGCTGACCACGATCGGGTGGTCCCGCGGGCCGCCGTCGGACCAACCCGAGAAGGTGTAGGTGAGGCCGCCGTCCACGGCGCTCTGCGGCGCCGAGAGCTGGATTTCGGAGCCGAGGATCGCCGGGACCGTGAACGGCGAGGCGGCTTTGGTGTTCGCCGCCAGCAGCTCGATCCCCGGCGGGTTCGACGCCAGCGAGAGGTCGACGGTCTGCGGTTTGAAGTTCAGCGTCGCGGTCCCCTGCAGGCCGCGGTCGTCGGAGACCCGCAGCAGGACTTTGATGTAGGAGGGGTAGTCGTGCTGCGGGGCGACGAATTCGGGGCGCCGGATCCCGGAGAAGGTCTGCAGAGGGTGCTCGTGGCAGGCGCTCGGGTTCGAGGGGTCGGGGCAGTGCGCCATCCGCGTCTCCCAGTAGTAGAAGCGCGGCGAGGTGATTTCGGTGACCCCGTCCAGGCCCGTCCCTTCCAGCTTCACCAGGTCCCCCACCTTCCAGGTCTGGAGCGAGGTCGGTTTGGTGATCGTCACCGCCGGCGGTTTGTCGCCGGGGTAGATCGTGATCCGGGCGACGCTGCTGAGGTCTTCGTCGTCTTCGACCCGCACGGTGACGACCCGGTTCGGGCTTCGTTCTTCACCTTCGCGGGTCAGCTGTTCGGCTTCGGTGTATTCGACCGGCTGGGTCTCTTCGCTGCCGCCGATCTCGAACACGCCGTCTTCGTCGAGGTCCCATTCGTAAGTCAACGGGTCGGCGTTGGGGTCCGACGATTCGCTCGCGTCGACCGTGGCTTTGAATTTGCCGCCGCCGTCGTAGGAGCCGAACGCCGGGGTCGCCTTCAGCCGGGCGACCGGCGAGTTCGGTTTGTAGGCGATGCGGTGGATCTCGCCTTCGCCTTTGCCTTCTTCGCTGAAGAGGGTGGCGTAGTAGAGGTAGCCGTCGGGGCCTTCGGCGATCTTCACCCCGGGATAGACGCTGCCCTCGCGCATGAACCGCTGGGTCGTCGCGGGGTCCGGCTTGCCGTCCTGGCCTTCCAGCATCACCCAGATGCAGCCGCGCACCGCGTCGGCGAAGAAGAGCGCCCCTTCGTATTTGCCTCCCTGCCCGAACTGGGAGCCTTCGTAGAACGAGAGGCCGCTGACCGCCGAGCCGGATTCGAAGGGACATTCGTCGCCGGGGACCACGGTCTGGCTGTGGCTGTAGTTGAAGAACGGCTGCGAGTTCTTCGGTTTTTCTTCGTCCTCGGCTTTGTAGAGCGCGTTGCAGACGTTGAGGCCGAGCAGCTTGAACTGGAACTGGCGCTCGATCCCCTCGTAGCAGGGCCAGCCGGAGTTGTAGAGGGCGCTCGGCGGCGCCGCGAAGCGGTCGATCTCCTCGATCTCCGAGGAGCCCACGTTGCCGGAGTAGATTTCGCCGGTCTGCGGGTCGAAGGTGAAGCGGAACGGGTTGCGGAAGCCCTTGGCCACGGTCCGTTCGGCGTTCTCGTCGCCGTTGCCGATCAGCGGGTTGCCGGCGAACGGATCGGCGCTGTCGGGGTCGATGCGGAGGATCGCGCCGTTCAGCAGTTTCAGGTTCTGCGAGCGCAGCGCCCCACCCTGCGAATCGGAGATCGGGCTCGGCGTGGTCCCGGCGGGTTTGTTCGGGTCGCCGCAGGGATTGGGCCCGCTGCCGCCGCTCACCGGCAGCTGCCCCCAGTCGGCGATCGATTCGTAGGCGGCGCCGTCGCCGCCGCTGACGTAGAGCGCGCCTTCGGGGCCGAACTGCAGCTCGCCGACCGAGTGCGAGGAGAACTGCTGGCACCAGCCTTCGAGCAGCTGCTCCTCCTTCGGCAGGCCGCCTTCCTCGACCGCGTGGCCTTCGTTCCCCGCGTCCTCTTCGAGGACGACCAGCCGGCCGCTGACCAGACAGGAGGAGCTGCTGTTCTGGGTCGGGCAGTTGGGGTCGCCGCTGACTTTCGGTTTCCCGTATTTCGGCGTCGGGCTGAGGTTGTTCCACGGTTCTCCGAGCACGTGGTCCCAGGTGTAGAGCGCGTAGACCCGACCGTTGGTCTCGAAGTCCGGGTCGAGGGCGAGCCCAAGCAGGCCACGGTCGCCGTTGTCGTAGACGTCGGTGCGCAGGTCGGCGAAGACCTCGGGCGGGTCGGTGTCGCCGATGCTGTCGAAGACTTTGATCCGCCCCGGCTTCTCGGCGACGAAGACGCGGCCGTCGGGGGCGAAGACGAAGTTGGTCGGCTGTTCGAGTCCGTCGAAGACGACTTCGTCCTGGAAGCCGGGGAGAAGCGCCGGTTCGGCGGCGGCCTGCATCGGCAGGGCGAGGGCGACCAGAGCCGCGACCCCGCTCGCGATCGCCAGCAGCCTCCTCATCCGCGCTCCAGCGGCGCCATCGTCAGCCCGGCGCCCTCGAGCTGCTCCCAGTAATGCTCGGCGGGCTCGCGCTGACCGCTCCAGACGATCGCCTGGCCGTCGTTGTGGATCGTGTCGGCGATCCGGTAGCCCTGGTCGAGCGAGACCCCCGGGATCACCGTCGCCAGCGTCTGCGCGACGTGGTCGAAGGTGTTGTGGTGGTCGTTGCGGACGATCACGCGCCAGTTCCCGCCGAGGCCGGAGTCCGGCCCGGCCGTCCGGGGCCGCTCGATCGTGCCGCTCGACATGCCGCGCAGGTTACGCCGCTCAAAACGGGCTGGGGACGCGGACGACCACGTCGTCGACGCTGGCGACGACCCCGTTGCCGTTCTTGATCGTGCCGACGATGACCGAGGAGGCGCTGCCGGTGAGCTCGCCGGCGCCGTCGTCGATCGCTTCGCCGACCAGCGTGTTGCCGATGTAGGCGAAGATCCGGGCCTGGCCTTTTTCGGGGCCGCTGGAGACGTTGACCGCCCGCAGCCGCAGGCTGTTGGCTTCGTTGATCCCCATCACCGCTTTCTCGTTCTTGGCGATCGCCAGGTACTTGGCGCCTTCCCCGGTGACCTTCACCAGCTGTGCCTTCTTCTGCCGCGGGAAGACGAGGAGCTGGTACTTCGACCCTCCCCCGGCCCGCAGCTCGAGGCCGAGGAAGGCCTTGCGCTGGAGGTTCTCGGGGGTGCCGCTGAGCAGGCGCTCGGTGGCGGCGATCTCGAGGTCGCGGCCGAGGACCGGCGTGCGGAAGGAGCAGGCCGCGGTTTTCGTGCCGAGCGTGACCCGCATCGCCCCGTTGGCGCCGGCGCGGGCGCAGTTGGCGCCGGCCAGCTTGACCAGCTGGCTGCGCTGCTCGAGCGTCTCCATGCTGTTGCGGTAGATGCCGATCATCGCCCCGCCGGCGACGGCGCAGAGGAGCAGGCCGGCGGCAAGCGCGGCGAGCAGAACGGCTGGAAATCTGGACTTCATCGAGTCGCCAGCCTAAACACAGCCGAGGCCGAAAGATGCGCACGGGCGAGGTTGCCAAATATCATTCGCCTCATGAGCGACCACCGACTTCCCCAGCCCGACCGCCCGTGGGTGATGCGCACCTACGCCGGCCACTCCGACGCCCGCCGCTCGAACGAGCTCTACCGCAAGAACCTGGCCAAGGGCCAGACGGGGCTCTCGGTGGCCTTCGACCTGCCGACGCAGACCGGCTACGACCCCGACCACGTCCTCGCCCGCGGCGAGGTCGGCAAGGTCGGCGTCTCGATCGCCCACAAGGGCGACATGCACCAGCTGTTCGACGGCATCCCGCTCGACGAGATGAACACCTCGATGACGATCAACGCTACGGCGGCCTGGCTGCTCGGGCTCTACGTCACCGTCGCCGAGGAGAACGGGGTCGACCGCTCGCAGCTCAAGGGGACGACCCAGAACGACATCATCAAGGAGTACCTCTCGCGCGGCACCTACGCCTTCCCGCCGGAGCCCTCGATGCGGCTGATCGCCGACATGGTCGCCTTCAGCGTCAACGAGGTGCCGAGCTGGAACCCGACCAACATCTGCAGCTACCACCTGCAGGAGGCGGGGGCGACGCCGGTGCAGGAGATCGCCTACGCGCTCTCGACCGGGATCGCCGTCCTCGACGAGGTGAAAGCGCGCGGCCAGGTCGCCGACTCCGACTTCCCCAAGGTCTTCGGCCGGATCTCGTTCTTCGTCAACGCCGGCATCCGGCTGGTCGAGGAGATCGCCAAGCTGCGGGCGATGAGCGCGCTCTGGCAGCAGATCGGGCGCGAGCGCTACGGCGTCAGCGACGAGAAGATGCTGCGCTTCCGCTACGGCGTGCAGGTCAACTCGCTGGGCTTGACCGAGGCGCAGCCGGAGAACAACATCCAGCGGATCGTGCTCGAGGCGCTGGCGGTGACGCTCAGCCGCGACGCCCGCGCGCGGGCGATCCAGCTGCCGGCCTGGAACGAGGCGATGGGCCTCCCCCGCCCCTGGGACCAGCAGTGGAGCCTGCGGATCCAACAGGTGCTGGCGAACGAGACCGACCTGCTCGAGTACCCCGACATCTTCGAGGGCTCGGTCGTCATGGACGGCCTGGTCGAGGAGCTGACCGACGGGGCGCGGGCGGAGATGGCCGTGGTCGAGGAGCACGGCGGCGCCGTCAAGGCGGTCCCGTACATGAAGGCGCGCCTGGTCGAGTCCCACCGCGAGCGGGTGGCGCGGATCGAGGCCGGCGAGCAGAAGGTGATCGGCCAGAACAGCTTCACCGAGACCGAGGACTCGCCGCTGACGGCGGGCGCCGACGGCGGCATCCTCACCCCCGACCCCGAGGTCGAGCGCGAGCGGGTCGAGGCGCTGACCGAGTGGAAGGCCGAGCGCGACGAGGAGGCCGTGCGGGCGGCGCTGGCGGACCTGGCGAAGGCCGCCGCGGACGACGGCGTCAACATCATGCCGGCGACGATCGCCGCCGCCAAGGCGGGGGCCACGACCGGCGAGTGGGCCCACACCATGCGCGAGGTCTTCGGTCCCTACCGGGCGCCGACCGGCGTCGACGGCGCCTCGGCGCCGGGGGAGCGCGAGCAGCTGGAGGAGATCCGGCGCCGGGTCGACGCGACCTCGGAGAAGATCGGCCACCGGATCAAGATCCTGGTCGGCAAGCCCGGCCTCGACGGCCACTCCAACGGCGCCGAGCAGGTGGCGCTGCGGGCGCGCGACGTCGGCATGGAGGTCATCTACCAGGGCATCCGGCTCACTCCCGAGGAGATCGCCGAGTCGGCCGTGCAGGAGGACGTCGACGTGGTCGGCCTCTCGATCCTCTCCGGCTCCCACCTGGAGCTGATCCCCGAGGTGGTGCGGCTGCTGCGGGACGAGAGCCTCGACGTCCCGGTCGTGGTCGGCGGGATCATCCCGGTCGCCGACGCCGAGCGCCTGCGCGCGGCCGGCGTCGCCGGGGTCTACACGCCGAAGGACTTCGACGTGAACCGGATCATGGGCGAGATCGTCGAGCTGGTCGGCCAGCGGGCGGGGGCAGGCGCGGCTGCCTGAGCTCGGCTGACTGGCGCCCAGCCGTCCCCCTCGCTAACAATGAAGTCATGAGCGAGCTGAACGGCGACCGGACGGCCTGGCTGCGGTGCTACCGCTGCTGGTCCCAGAACCTCGAGATCCAGATCCACTACGACGCGATCCGCCGCGTCGATCCCGAGACGGGATCGCTGGCCGACGGCGTCGACGAGGTGCAGGAATCGGTCGTCCAGTGCCTCGACTGCATGCACGACCAGCCGCACCTGACCTTCGAAGGCGACCACGTGGTGCCGATCGGCGACCGCTGGGAGCGGATGGTCGCCGGCACCCCCTGGGTCGCCTCCTGCACCGTCACCGTCGAGCAGGACCGGGTCGAGAGCTGCTCGGGCCCGGAGGCGATCGAGTTCCTCACCTACGGCGCCTTCGGCGACGCCGGCGTGCGCGAGTTCTTCACCCACGTCCGCTTCCACAAGCACGACGACGAGCAGATCGTCGTCCACCTCCTGGTCGAGCTCTACGCGCGCTCGGCCCAGGAGGCGACCGACGTGCTGGAAGAGGCCGCCCAGGGCCGGCTCGAGATCACCTCGCTGGCGGAGGAGTCTCGCCCCCCCGCCCACGCGTCGGGCGAGGCTCACTGACTCCGAGATCGTCCTCGCTATGGCGAGGACAACCTCGGAGTCGTCGACTTACTCGACGTTGTCGGCGGCGGGTTCGGGGGACTCGCCGGGGTTCTTCTTGGGGACGAGGACCAGGCGCTTGAACTCGGCGACGAGGACGCCGTCCTGGTTGAGAACCCGGGTGTGGACCTTGACGATGCCGCGGTCGGGCTTCGACTTCGAGGGCTTGACGTCGAGGACCTCGGTCTCGCAGAAGAGGGTGTCGCCGTGGAAGACCGGGTTCGGGTGGCTCAGTTCTTCGGTCGCCAGGTTGGCGATCGCCTTGCCCGAGACGTCGGAGACCGACATGCCCAGCGCCAGCGAGTAGACCAGCGGCCCGACGACGACGTTCTTACCCTGCTGGGAGCCGCTGGCGTAGACGTCGTTGATGTGCAGCGGGTGGTGGTTCATCGTGATCAGGCAGAAGAGGTGGTCGTCGGCCTCGGTCACGGTCTTCGCCGGCCAGTGCTTGTAGACGGCGCCGACCTCGAACTCCTCGAGGTAGCGGCCGTAGCTGTGCGCGCCGGTCGCCTCGCGCTCGGCCTGGTCGGTGGTCAGCTCGTACGTCTCGCTCATGCTCGCTCTCGTCTCCTTGGAAGTTTTGGCGGCGGCGGATGCTATCTGCCGCTCGTATCCGAGGCGGCGATCTAGACTGCCCGCGATGCAGATCGGGATCATCGGCTTGGGCTACGTCGGCCTGCCGCTCGCCGTCGCCTTCGCCGAGGCGGGCTGCGAGGTCGTCGGCCTCGACGTCGACGCGGGCAAGGTCGAGGCGCTGAACGCCGGCCGCAGCTACATCGAGGACGTGCCCAGCTCGGCCCTGGAGCCCCTCGGCGAGCGGCTGCGGGCGACGGATGACTACGCCGAGCTGGCCGCCTGCGACGCGGTGATCCTCTGCGTCCCCACCCCGCTCAGCGACTCGCGCGAGCCCGACCTCACCTACCTGGTGGAGTCGGCGACGGCGCTGGCTGCGGTGCTGCGCTCCGGCCAGCTGGTCGTGCTCGAGTCGACCACCTACCCGGGGACGACCCGCGACCGCCTGCTGCCGATCCTCGAGACCTCCGGCCTCACCGCCGGCAGCGACTTCCACCTCGCCTTCTCGCCTGAGCGGATCGACCCCGGCCGCACCGACTACACGGTGAAGACGACCCCGAAGCTGGTCGGGGGCGTCACCGAGGCCTCGACCGAGCGCGCCCGCCAGCTCTACGCCGAGATCTGCGACACCGTCGTCGTCCTCTCCAGCCCCGAGGCGGCGGAGCTCTCGAAGCTGCTGGAGAACATCTTCCGCTCGGTCAACATCGCGCTCGTGAACGAGCTGTCCCAGCTCTGCGACCGACTGGAGATCGACGTCTGGGAGGTGATCGACGCCGCCTCGACCAAGCCCTTCGGCTTCATGCGCTTCGACCCGGGGCCGGGGATGGGCGGCCACTGCCTGCCGGTCGATCCCTTCTACCTCGCCTTCCGGGCGCGGCAGCTCGACTTCTACCCCGAGTTCATCGAGCTGGCCGGGAAAGTCAACCAGGCACAGCCGAGCTTCTGCGTGGAACGGATCGAGCGAGCGCTGAACGGGGTGCGAAAGCCTGTCAACGGCTCCCGCGTCCTGGTCCTCGGTGTCAGCTACAAGGGCGGCGTCGGCGACGTCCGCGAATCGCCGGCGCTGAAGATCATCGGCCGCCTCCAGGACCTCGGCGCCGAGGTCTCCTACCACGACTCGTTCGTGCCCGAGCTGCCCGGCCACGGACTCGCCTCGGTCGAGCTGAAGGCGGCGCTGGCCGACTGCGACGTCGCCGCGATCGTCACCGCCCACCCCGACGTCGACTACGAGCGGGTGGTCGCGGCGGCGCCGCTGACGATCGACTTCCGCGGCGTCACCCGCGGCCTAGAGGCCGACAACCTCGTCCGCCTCTAGTGCACTTTCCGCAGCCGGTTCCGTTCCTCTTGCTTCTCGACGACCTGGGTGATCAGCTTGACCACGTTTGAATCGCCGTTGGCCTTGATGTGGCCGGTCTCGGCGGCGCGCCGGTAGCTCTTCAGCGTCCCCTTCTCGGCCAGCTCGTTGAACTGGGGCCGGTCGATCTCGACCAGGATCCGCTCGTCCTGTGCCAGGTCCTTGCTGATCTTGGGACCGGGCAGCTCGACCCGGTAGAGCTGGATGTCGTGTTTGGCTTTCAGCTGGAGGCCGAAGACGAGCTTCAGGTTCCCCAGCGCCGGGACTTCGGCCTGGAACCGCTCGACGGCGGTGCGGATCAGGTCCGAAGTCGATGCCATCTGGTTAGCCGCGCCTCATCAGATCTTGTGCCTCTGCAGCAGCTTCTTGCCGATCACCATGCGCTGGATCTCGGAAGTTCCCTCGCCGATCAGCAGCAGCGGCGCGTCGCGGTAGAGGCGCTCGATCTCGTACTCCTTCGAGTAGCCGTAGCCGCCGTGGATGCGGAAGCTTTCCTCGACGCAGAACTTGCCCGTCTCCGAGGCGATGAGCTTGGCCATCCCGGCCTCGAGGTCGGAGCGCTCGCCGGCGTCCTTCATCCGCGCCGCTTTGCGGGTGACGAGGCGGGCGGCCTCGATCTGGGTCGCCATGTCGGCGAGCTTGAACTGGATCGCCTGGTGGTTGGAGATCGTCTTGCCGAAGGTCTTCCGTTCCTGGCTGTAGCGGATGGCGAGCTCGAAGGCACGCTGGGCGATGCCGACGCCGCGGGCGGCGACGTTGACGCGGCCGACCTCGAGCGCGTCCATCATCTGCACGAAGCCCTGGCCGACGCCGGCCTCCTCGCCGCCGAGGATCCGCTCGGGCGGGCACTTGTAGCCGTCGTAGACGAGCTCGGTCGACTCGACGCCCTTGTAGCCCATCTTCTTGATCTTGGGCGGGACGTTGAGGCCCTTGAAGTCCCCCTCGTTGATTTCCTCCCAGGGCTTCTTCTCGGTGATGAAGCAGGTCATCCCCTTGTAGGCGGGTTCCGCCTTGGGGTCGTCCTTCATCAGGACGAAGACGACGCTCGATCCGAGGCCGTTGGTGACCCACATCTTCTGCCCGTTCAGCTCCCAGTTGCCGTCCTCGCCCTTTTTGGCGGTGGCCTTGATGCCCTGGACGTCGGAGCCGACCTCGGGCTCGGAGAGCGAGAAGGCGGCGCGGATCTCGCCGGTCGCCATCTTCGGCAGGAAGTACTCCTTCTGCTCGTCGGTGCCGAACTTCATCAGCAGGTAGGAGCCGATGAAGTGGGTGTTGACGACGCCG
>DASTBO010000007.1:0-52436 GCA_035712025.1 Solirubrobacterales bacterium | reverse complement strand
CGCCCAGGCCCGCTGCTTGGTCCCGTACTCGCGCAGCCGCAGCTCGCGGCCGTCGGCCAGCCGGACCAGGACCCGCGAGGCGCGGTCTTTGAGCGAGGCGCGCTTGTCGAACACCCGCAGCCGTCCCGCCGACATCAGGTGGATCAGCAGCGCCAGGTCGCCGAACTCGACCACCGGCATCTTGCCGACCCGCCGTACCGTGGTCAGCCGCCGGCCCTCCAGCGCGTCGAGCGGCGGGTCAAAGGTCTTCATCACGTTCATCCCCGGCGCCAGCGCCGATTCCACCTCGGCGCCGGCCAGCGCCGCGTCCAGGCGGCGGGCGACGATCTCGACCTCGGGCAGCTCCGGCATCCCGAAACAGGCTAGAGGGGAGGTTCGATCAACTAGACTTCCTCTACGTTCATTCGACCGGTCCGGACCCAGTCCCGCCGGCGAACATCAGGAAGGAAAGAGCTCATGCAGGAGCTCCCGACTATCCAACCTACTTCGGCACCGGAGCTGAGCCCGGAGCAGATCGCCGAGATCGGCGACGAGGTCCGCGCGCTCGCGCGGGAGCGGAACGCGGTCATCCTCGCCCACAACTACGAGCTGCCGGAGATCCAGGACGTCGCCAACTACCGCGGCGACTCGCTCGGCCTCTCGCGCCAGGCGGCCGAGACCGACGCCGAGACGATCGCCTTCTGCGGGGTCCACTTCATGGCTGAGACGGCCTCGATCCTCTCGCCCGAGAAGACGGTGCTGATCCCCGACCTCGACGCCGGCTGCTCGCTCGCCGACTCGATCGACGCCGACCAGCTGCGCGCCTGGAAGGCCGAGCATCCTGGCGCGCTGGTGGTGATGTACGTCAACACCTCGGCCGAGGTCAAGGCGGAGACCGACTACTGCGTCACCTCCTCCAACGCGGTCGACGTCGTCCGCCACATCTGGGCCGAGCACGGCCCGGAGACCGAGATCCTCTTCGGTCCCGACATGTGGCTCGGCGCCTTCGTCGAGCGCGAGACCGGCCTGGTCGAAGAACCCGAGCGCCGCGGCAACTTCCACATCTGGGACGGCGAGTGCCACGTCCACGCCGGGATCAAGCCGCTCGACATCGCCCGCACCCGCGAGGAGCACCCCGACGCCGAGTTCCTGATCCACCCCGAGTGCGGCTGCTCGACCCAGGCGATGGAGTACGTCGCCTCCGGCGACATCGACCCGGAGGGCGTCCACATGCTCTCCACCTCGGGGATGCAGAAGCACGTCGAAGCCCATCCCGACGGCGAGTTCATCGTCGCCACCGAGAACGGGATGCTCTACCCGCTGCAGCAGGCGGCGCCCCGGGCCCACCTGGTCGAGGCCAACCGGATGGCGGTCTGCAGGTACATGAAGATGATCACCCTCCCGAAGCTGCGCGACTGCCTGCGCGACATGACCGGCGAGGTCAGCGTCCCGGCGGCGATCGCCGAGCGGGCGCGGGTGCCGATCGAGCGCATGGTCGCGATCGGGTAGCGCCTCTTCATCAATCTTTTAGGCGCCGTTTCGCTTCCTTTGCCGAACCGGGGGCAGGCTGTGGCCGTACCCCCGGAAAAGGACTTAGGAGGCGCGAGATGGCAAGGAAGATCCTGGTGGTCGCCAACCGGACCGCCGACTCACCCGACCTGATCGCCGCCCTGCGCGAGCGGGCGGCGGAGGAGCCGACCGGCTACACCCTGCTGGTGCCGGCGGTCCCGCACGGCCTCGCCTGGGCCGCGGACATGAAGGCCGGCTGGTCGGAGGCGGCCTCGCGCGCCGAGCGCGCCGGCGGCCGGATCCGCGAGGCGGGGCTCGAGCTCGAGGAGGTGATCGTCGGCGACCCCGACCCCTTCGCCGCGGTCGGCGACGTCCTCCACGCCCGCGAGTTCGACGCGGTCGTGGTCTCGACCCTGCCGCGGACGATCTCGCGCTGGCTCGCGATCGGCCTGCCGGCCCGGCTGCGGCGGACCGTGGACCTGCCCGTCGCCGCGGTCAACGCGCACCAGTGGCGGCAGCCGGCGCCGGAGAGCAGCCGGGTGGCGGTCGCGGCCTGACGGCTACGAGCAGCGTCGGATCCGAACGCGCTTTTACTTGATAACGATTGATCGGTAGTGCGCGCTGAGGTATGGCTTCAATCGGAGGCAGGGGACGACCCCCACCTACGGGAGAGACCATGACCAGGATTCGCACGATCGAGCTGCTGGTGCTGAGCGCGCTGGCGCTCGTCGCCGTCGGCGCCTTCAGCGCCACCGGCGCCCAGGCCGGGACCTTCACAGCCGGGCAGTATCCGGCGACAATCGTCGGCACCAACAACGTCCCGCACACAATCACCACCAACCTCGGAGCGATCGAATGCGCGCCGTTCTTCCACGGGAAACTGGAAGCGGCCTCCGAACAGCTGACACTGGAACCGAGCTACGGCACCTGCAGCCTGGGCGCCAAAGAAGTCCACACCGATATGAACGGCTGCGACTTCCTCCTCCATGCTGGCGAAACAATGGCCGGAGACAAAGTCGGCGGGACGATGGACATCGTCTGCCCGGAAGGCAGCTCGATCGACTTCGAAGTCACATCGGTGCCGGTCTGCCACCTGACAGTGCCGGGGCAGACGGGCCTGAGCGCGCTCACCTTCACAAACCGCACACCGCCCTCCGACGTCGACCTCGACTTCAACCTCACCGGCCTCGCCTACGGCCTCGACATGGGCTGCCCGGGGCCCGGTACCTACGCCAACGGCACCTGGACCGGGATCACGACACTGGTCGCCTTCAAGGGCCCGGGGATGCAGACCGCCTTCGGCGTCGACTAGGGAGAAGGCCTGAAAGATCGCCTGCGTGGGCGGGATCTTGCGGAGCCGAGGTCCCGGAGGAGTCACCCTGTGCTCGCCGAAGGCACCCACGCATGGCGATCAGAAGGAAGAAAGACCAGGGCTCCGAGGAGCCGCGACGCCCCCGTGGGCGGCGCGCGCCGATCATCGAGCTGAACGACGTGACCAAGGTCTACCCGGGCGGCCACATGGCGCTCGACCGGGTCAACCTCGCGGTCGGCCGCGGCGAGTTCGTCTTCCTGGTGGGCCCGACCGGCTGCGGCAAGTCGACGCTGATCAAGATGCTGATCCGCGAGCTCGCCGCCACCGAGGGCTCGGTCAAGATCGCCGGGCGGGACATCGGCGCGCTGCCGGAGAAGAAAATCCCGCAGCTGCGGCGCAACATCGGCACCGTCTTCCAGGACTTCAAGCTGCTGCCCGACCGCACCGTCTACGACAACGTCGCCTATGCGCTGCAGGTGATCGGCGCCAGCCGCGCCGAAATCCGCGAGCAGGTGCCGCAGACGCTGCGCCTCGTCGGCCTCTCGACCAAGCTCCACAGCTACCCCGACCAGCTCTCCGGCGGCGAGCAGCAGCGCGTCTCCGTCGCCCGCGCCTTCGTCAACCACCCGCCGCTGCTGCTGGCCGACGAGCCGAGCGGAAACCTCGACCCGGTCACCTCGATCGGGATCATGCAGCTGCTCTACCGGATCAACAAGGCCGGCACCACGGTCGTCGTCGTCACCCACGACCGCGAGATGGTGGACAACATGCAGCGCCGCGTGATCGAGCTCTACGAGGGCCGCGTCGTCCGCGACGAGGTCTCGGGTGGCTACACCGAGGAGTCGACGACCGAATTCGGCATGCGGATGCGGGCTGAGATGGGCGTCGGCACCGAGGGCGAGCCGCGCACGAACGGCCACTCCGACCACGATCACCTGAGCTGATGGGACGGATCGTCTTCTTCTTCCAGGAGGCCCTGCGCGCGCTGAAGCGCAACGGCGCCCCGACCCTCGCGGCGATCGTCACCACGGTCGTCACCGTCGTCCTGCTCGGGATGCTGATCCCGATCTTCCAGACCGCGCAGGGCAAGAGCGAGGAAGTCCGCGACCAGCTCAACATCCAGTACGCGCTCTACGACGACGCCACGAAAGCCGAAATCGCGGCCCTGGGCAAGAAGCTCGAAGGCGTCCCGCACGTCGCCGAAGTCACGTTCATCGGCAAGGACGAAGCGCTGGCGACGCTGAAGGGCGAACTCGACGACAAGAC
The DNA here is from genome assembly GCA_035712025.1 of Solirubrobacterales bacterium. Classification (GTDB taxonomy): domain Bacteria; phylum Actinomycetota; class Thermoleophilia; order Solirubrobacterales; family 70-9; genus VAYN01. The sequence continues at coordinate 48,370 of DASTBO010000007.1, read as the reverse complement.
GATCGTCGAAGAGCTGCACACCAACCCGCTGCCCAACAGCTACGAAGTCAAGGCCGACGACGCCGCCAACCTGCCGTCGGTGGAAGCGGCGGTCTTCCCGAACGGGACCGAGGGCAAGCCCTTCGACTCGATCATCAGCAACCCCTTCGACCGCACCCAGTCCTCGGAGAAGATCGAGCAGGTGACGAGCGCGCTGAAGATCGTCCTCACGGTGATCACCGCGCTGCTGATCCTCGCCTCGCTGATGCTGGTCGGCAACACGATCCGGCTCTCGATCTACACCCGCCGCCGCGAGGTCGAGGTGATGCGGCTGGTCGGCGCCACCCGCTGGTTCATCCGCTGGCCGTTCATGATCGAGGGCGTGGTCGTCGGCTTCGCGGGAGGCCTGCTGGCCATACTGATCCTGTGGCTGGGCAAGATCACCGTCGTCGACCCCCTCAGCGACTCGATCGGAGTCCTCGCGGCGCAGAACAACTCGACGCTGGGCTTCCCGGCGCTGATCGCGATCCTCTTCGCCGCCTCGATCGTCGTCTCGACGATCGGCTCGGGCGTGACGCTGCGGCGCTTCCTCAAGGTCTGAGGCGGGCGTGAGAGCACGCGGGGCCGTGGCGTTCGCCGTGGCGCTGGTGGCCCTGTTCGCCGCCGGGCTGTGGCTGGGCGGGCATCCGAGCGCGCTGCCGGATCCGTTGCGCGACCTCGTCGTCGACGAACCGGCGGGGCTGACCGCCGAAGCCGCGGAAGCGATCGAGGACAACTACTACCGCCCGGTGGGGGCGACCGAGCTCGGCAACGCCTCCCTGCAGGGGATGGTCCGCGAGCTGCGGCGGCGGCACGACGACCGCTTCAGCGAATACTTCTCGCCGGAAGCGCTGGCCAGCTTCAACGAGCAGATCGAAGGCCACTTCTCCGGCATCGGCCTGACCGTGGTCGAAGTGCCGAAGGGCTTGCGGGTGGCGAGCGTCTTCCCGCGCTCGCCGGCCGAGAAGGCCGGGATCGCGGCCGGCGAGACGATCGTCGCCGTCGACGGCGAATCGATCGCCGGCGAGAGCAGCAACGAGGCGACGAAGCGGATCAAGGGGCCGGAAGGGACCGAAGTCACGATCGCCGTGCGCGACGGCAAGAGCGGCAAGGTGCGGCGGCTGACCCTGACCCGGGCCGAGGTGACGCTGCCGAACGTCAGCCGGCGGGTGGAGACGGTGAACGGGCGCAAGCTCGGCTACGTGCGCCTGCTCAGCTTCAGCGAAGGGGCGCACGGGCAGCTGGCGGGCGCCGTGCGGCGGGTGCAGGACGAAGGCGCCGAGGGGATCGTCCTCGACCTGCGGCACAACCCGGGCGGGCTGCTGCAGGAGGCGGTCCGGACCGCGAGCCTCTTCCTGCCGGAGGGCGAAGTCGTCGTCTCGACCAACTCCCGCAGCCAGGGCAAGAGCACCTATGAGACGAATGGCGGCCGGATCACGAAGCTGCCGCTGGTGGTCCTGATCGACGGTGGCACCGCCTCGGCGGCGGAGATCCTCACCGCCGCGCTGGCCGACGACGGCGGCGCCGAGACCGTCGGCAGCCGCTCCTTCGGCAAGGGCGTCTTCCAGGAGGAGCAGACGCTCTCCAACGGCGGCGCGCTGAAGCTGACCGTCGGCGAATACTTCACGCCGGCGGGGGTCAACCTGGCCGAGAGCCACGGAATCCATCCCGACGTCAAGGTCAAGGACGACCCGAAGACCAAGGCCGACGAGGCCGAGCGGCGCGCCTTCGAGGTGCTCGCTGGCCAGGTCGGCTGATGCCGCCGCGCGGCGGCGGTCGCCGGCGCAGCGCGCAACCCCGGCGCGAGCGTCGTTTCCACGATTCGGGTTCCCATAGGAACCAAAAGGGTGGAAACGATGTTCGAGATCGGCGCACGGCGCGGGAGACGGTCGATGAGCTGCTGAAGGAGGAGCTCGGGTACCGCGGCTTCCGGCCGACGATCGAGGGGGAAGCGCGGGAAGCGGCTGGGTGGGCCGAACGCGAGGGCGGCGCGCGCCGCGACCTGACGGCGCTCGCGACCTTCACCGTCGACCCGGCGAGCGCGCGCGACTTCGACGACGCCGTCTCCGCCCAGCGCGAGGGCGACGGCGCCCGGGTCTGGATCCACATCGCCGACGTCGCCGCCCACGTCAAGCCGGGCTCGCTGCTCGACCAGGAGGCGCGGCGGCGCGGCAACAGCACCTACGTCCCCGGCGCGGTCGAGCCGATGCTGCCGCACGCCCTCTCCAGCGAGGCCTGCAGCCTGGCGCCCGGCGTCGAGCGGCTGGCGGTGACGACCGAGGTCGAGTTGGGGCCCGGGATGGAGCCGCGGCGCACGCGCTTCTACCGCAGCCGCATCCGCTCCGACACGAGGCTCAGCTACGACCAGCTCGACGGGATCTTCGCCGGCCGGGCGCGGCCGCCGGCCGAGGTCGCCGAACCGCTGGCCGCCGCGCGCGAGGTCGCCGCCGGCCTCGGCGAGCACCGCGGCGCCACCAGTCTCGAGGTCGAATCCTCAGAGCCCGAGTTCGAGTTCGACGCCGAGGGGAACGTGACCGCCGCCCAGGGCGTCGCCCAGACCGAGGCGCACCGCCTGATCGAGCGGCTGATGATCCTCAACAACGAGCAGGTCGCCCAGCTGCTGGAGCGCGAGCGGGTGCCGGCGATCTACCGCGTCCACGCCGCCCCCGACGCGGCGCGGATCGAGCGCCTGCTCGAGCAGCTGGCCGCGCTCGGGGTGCCGACGCCGCCGCTCGGCCGGGGGCTGTCGGCGAGCGAGGCCGGGCAGGTCGCCGCCGAGGCCAGCCGCCTGGTGCGGCGCGAGGCCGCGCGACGCGGGCACGGCCGGGAGGCGTATACCTCGCTCGTGCTCCGATCTCTCAAGCAGGCCTATTACAGCGAGCGGAACATTGGCCACGCCGGCCTCGGCAGCTCCGCCTACTGCCACTTCACCTCGCCGATCCGGCGCTACTCCGACCTGGTCTGCCACCGGGCGCTGCTGGCCCTGCTCGGGGAGGGGGAGGAGGCGCCGAGCCTCTCCGAGGCCCGCGACGACGCCGCCGACTGCTCGGCGCGCGAGCGGGAGGCGGCCCAGATCGAGCGCCGGGCCGACGACGTCTGCGCCGCCTACCTGCTCGAACGCGAGCTGGGGGAGCGGGGCCTCGACGCGGTCTTCGAGGGCGAGGTCTCCGGCGTGATCCGCTCGGCGGCCTTCGTCTCCTTCGGCGGTGAGCTCGGCGACGTCTACGAGGGGATGCTGCCGGCGCGGCGGCTGCCCGGCGAGTACTACGCGCTCGACAAGGCCGAGGTGGCGCTGGTCGGGCGCAGCTCGGGGGCGCGGGTGAGCCTCGGCGATCCGATATCCGTCCGCGTCGCCGGGGTGGACGCGCCGCGGGGGCGGGCCGAGCTGGAGCCGGCCGGGGAGGCAGGCTGATGGCGAAGAAGCAGAAGAAGACGCGGGAACCCGCCTCCGGCGACGTGGTCACGAATCGGCGCGCCCGGCACAAGTTCGAGTGGGTCGAGAAGATGGAGGCCGGGATCGTCCTGCAGGGCTCCGAGGTGAAGGCGCTGCGCGGCGGCAAGGCGCAGATGACCGACGCCTACGCGGTCGTCGACCAGGGCGAGGTTTGGCTCCGCAAGCTGCATATCCCGCCCTATGAGTTCTCCTCGGTGGACGCCCACGCCGCCGAGCGGCCGCGCAAGCTGCTGCTGCACAAGGAGGAGATCGAGCGCCTGATCGGCAAAACGGCGCAGAAAGGGCTGACCCTGATTCCAACCAGGATCTATTTCAAGGGCCCGCGGGCAAAGGTGGAGCTGGCTTTGGCGCGAAACAAGGAGGGTCGCGACCGGCGGCGGGAGATCGCCGACCGGGACGTTCGCAGAGAGGTCGAGCGCGAGTTCAAGGGAAGGATGCGTTGAAGTTGAAACTGCCGATTCACATGCAAGGATGCAGGGCAATGCGGACCCGGAAGAGCATTCCCGCCACCGCCGCCGGGATCGTCGCGGTGCTGATGGCCGCCCCCGCTCAGGCCGGCGCCGACTCGTTCCCGGAAAAGGCGAGCGACTACGTGAGCGACAACACCGGCTACTTCGTCGCCGCCCTGCTGGCGGCGATCCTCCTGCTCCTGCTGATCGTCCGCATCAGCCAGCGACGGGCGAAGGAGAAGGCGCAGAAGCAGGCGCAGCAGGCCGGCGGGCCGCCGCGCGCGGGCGCTCCCGCGACCCCGCCCCCCGGCGCGCCGCCCGCGCCCGGATCTCCTGCGACCGCCGAGATGGCAGCGGTCCCCGCCGCCGCCGCGGCGGCGCCCACGCCTTTCCCCGCGTCTAGCCAGCCGGCACCGCCTCCCGGCCAGTCCGTGCCGCCGCCCGGCCCGTCGGCCCCGCCGCCGGTCGCCGGGCAGGTGCCGCCGCCCGCGGGGGAGAGCGCCAAGCAGCGCAAGCTGCGCAAGCGCGACGAAGCGAGGGCGAAACGACTGCAGATGCGCGAAGCGCGCAAAGCCGAGCTGCAGCGCCGCAAGGAAGAGCGGGCGCGGATGAAGGCGCAGAAGCGCGGCGGCGCCGTGCCGGCCCCCGCCCCGGGTGCGCCGCCCGCGCCCGGCGTCGCTTCGGCTCCGGCCGCCCCCGGTGCGCCGGCGGCCGAGGCGCCGAAGCAGAAGAAGTTCTTCGGGATCGCGATCGGCAGCGGCAAGCAGAAGCGCGAAGCGGCGCTGGCCGAGCAGCGGCTGGCCGCGGCCCGGGCCGCCAACGAACGCGCCGTCGCCGAGGCGCAGGCCAGCGGTCAGGCGCCGCCCTCGGGGCAGCTGCCCCCCTGGGAGGAGGCGACCGTCGTGCAGCCCCAGGCCGGTGGCCTGAGCGCGGTTCCCTCGGTCCCGCCGCCTCCGGTTCCCGGCGGCGCACCGGCGCCGGGCGACTACGACCCGATGGCCGCCGAGCAGCGGGTGCGCGACAAAGTCGCCGAGGTCCGCAGCGAGACGCAGCGGATCGGTGCCGAGGCCGACCAGCGCTTGCAGAGCGCCCCCGGCCTGCAGCCGGGTGGGGCTCCGCCCGCGCCAGCGGCCGACCTGCGCACCGCCGAGCAGCGCATCGAGGACGAACGGCATGCCCGCGAGCGGGCGATGCAGGAGGCCGAGCAGCGCCTGCGCGAGATCGAGGAGCGGACCAAGGCTGCCGAAGAGCGCGCCGCCGGGGCGAAGCGCCTCGAAGAACGCCAGGCCGAAGAGGCCGCCCAGGACCGCCGGCTGGAGGAGATGCGCCGCAGCGTCGCCGAAGCCGAAGAGCGCGCCCGCCAGGCCGAGCAGCGGGCCGAGGAAGCCGAGCGGGCCGTCGTCCGCGGCGTCCAGGGTGGCGCGCCGCCGCCTCCGGCGCCCGTGCCCGAGCAGCCGTTCGCTCCGCCGACCCCGCCGCCGGTCCCGACCGAGCCCCGGTCTTTCTCCCAGCCGACGCCGCCTCCGCCCCCGGCCGAGTCGTTCGCGCCGCCGACCCCGCCGCCGTCACCCGCCTCGGAGCAGGCCTTCGCGCCGCCTCCGCCGCCGGCCGAGCCGCAGTCGTTCGCGCCGCCGACCCCGCCGCCGGTCCCGGCCGAGCCCGCCACTCCGCCGCCTCCGCCCGAGCCGATCCAGGCGACGCCGCCCCCCGCACCCGAGCCGGCCGGCTTCGGCGCGCCTCCGGCCGCGGCGCCGAGCTTCGGCGCGTCAGGCGGTGGCGAGGGGATCAACCTCAACACGATCACTTTCGAGCAGCTGCGCGAGCAGAACCTCTCGGTGACCCAGGCGACCCGCCTGCTCGCCCATCGCGAGCGGCTCGGCGGCTTCAAGTCGGTCGACGACCTCGACCAGGTCGCGGGGTTCCCGGTGGAGCTGCTCGAAGAATTGAAGACTCGCGCGACCGTCTGAGTTGGGGCCGTCAGGGGTTTGCCGATTCTTCGGCCTTCTCCAGGAGCTTGAGCCAGATCTCGCTGCGGCTGGGGTAGGGGGCGACCGCGTGGCGCAGCTTTGAGATCGGGACCTCGGCGACGATCGCGAAGGTGGCGGCCTGGAGGAAGTCGGCGGTCTCGAAGCCGGTGAAGGTGGCGCCGACGATCGTCCCCTTCGTCCGGTCGACGACGATCCGCGAGGTGCCGCCGGTCCCCTTGCCCTGGAAGCTGGCGCCGGCGGTGCCGTCGGTGGGGACGTCGATCGCGCGCGCGTCGACGCCCGCTTCGCGCGCCTGCTCGAGGGTCTTGCCGGCGGCGGCGACCTGCGGGTCGGTGAAGGTGACCCGCGGCGAGCCAATTCCTTCGGCCACCGCCGCGGTCTCCCGTCCGAGCAGGTTCTCAACGGCGACCCAGGCCTGGTACTTGCCCATGTGGGTGAAGAGGGCGCGGCCGTTGACGTCGCCGATCGCGTAGAGCCACGCGCGGCCGCCGACCCGCAGGCGGTCGTCGGTCTCGAGATAGCCGTGTTCGTCGGTCTGCACGCCGGCCGCCTCGAGGGCGAGGTCGGCGGTGTGGGGGACGCGCCCGACGGCGATCAGGATCTCGGCCGCCTCGACCTCCTCGTCGCCGCTCAGGCTCGCGATGACGCCGGGGCCCCCAGCGCGGACGGCCTCGACCTTCGCCCCGGTGCGGACGTCGACGCCGAAGCTCTCCCGCAGGGATCCCTCGACCTCCTCGCCGGCGAACGGTTCCTCGCGCGAGAGCAGGTGCTCGCCGCCCTCGACCAGGGTCACCTCGGTGCCGAGGCTCGCCCAGGCCTGCGACAGCTCGCTGCCGACCGGGCCGCCGCCGAGCACGATCATGCTCTCCGGCACCTGCTTCGCCGTCGTCGCGTCGCGGTTGTTCCAGGCCCTGACCCCGTCGAGGCCGTCGATCGGCGGCATCGCCGCCTTGCTGCCGGTCGCGACCACGATCGCCTTCTCGGCCAGGAGGGCGTCCCCGCCGACGACGATCCGCCGCTCCCCGTCGAAGCGGGCGTCGCCGCGGAAGAGCTCGATCCCGCGTTCCTCCAGCCAGGGCAGCTGACCGGAGTCGTCGCGGTCGTGGATCACCTCGTCGCGCCGGCCGAGGACCATCTCGGCGTCGAGGTCGCCGTGGCCGGTGGGCACGCCGGTGATCCGCTTCGCCTCGGCCAGCACGTCGGCCGGTCGCAGCAGCGCCTTCGACGGCATGCAGGCGTAGTAGGAGCATTCGCCGCCGATCAGGTCGCGCTCGACGATCGCCACCCGCCAGCCCGCATCTGCCAGGCGGCCGGCGCAGACCTCGCCCGAGGGGCCCGCGCCGAGGACGATCGCGTCGTAGCTGCGCTCGTTCACCGGGTGCATCCTCGCAGGCTCGCGCGCCCGACGGCGTACAATCGCTGGGCATTCCCAAGCACGGGGGCGACAGGCTTCGACGTGGTCGACTCGTGCGAACGGTTGCAGGTCGAGGTTGCTGGAGGCCTCGTTAAACCCCAGCACAAACCAATACGTGCGGACCACGAGTTCGCCCTCGCCGCTTAGTTAGAAGCTAAGCGCTGTGAGAGTCGGTCCTTCCCCGCCCGCGGGAAGGGGCACCGGCTTCAAGAAGCGGGCTCACCCAGGCGGACCGCCTCGACCGCCAGGGGACATCGAAGGGGCTTTATCTCCCGCAGTGCCCGCTGGCGCGGACCCCGGGAGACGAGAATCAAGCGCCAGCTAAGCCTGTAGACACCCTCGCACCGCGTCCGCGGATCCGAGTTCGAATCTCGGCGCCTCCATCAGACGAGCCCTCACCGGAGGGCTCGTCGTGTCTTTCCCTCCGACCGCAACTCCGTCCCCGGTCGGGGGTTCTTGTCTTTACGGACCGCGGCGGGGCGGTCTCCTTTCCGATGCGAATTCCTTCAGCTTCCAACCCGCTGCTCCACTGGGATCCGGCCGCGGCCGATCCGGCTCAGCGCCGCATCCACCCGATCCTGCGCGGCGCCGTGCTGGGACGGGACGGCTGGACCTGCGTCTACTGCGGCGGCGAGGCGACCGAGGTCGACCACGTCGACCCGCGGGCGCGGGGCGGCGCGACGACGCCCGCGAACCTGGTCGCCTCCTGCCGGCCCTGCAACAAGGCGAAGGGCATCCGCACCCCCACCCAGTGGCGACGGGACGAGGCGGGCGCGCGGCTGATGAGGGAAGCGGAGCGGCGCCGCGCCTATCGCCGGCCGCGGACAGCGCGGGCCGGCGCTTACCGGACCGCGGCGGCCAGCTCCTGCCACGGCTCGACGCTCCAAAAGCGACGGGCGAGACCGGAGGTGGAGGGCAGGACCCAGGCCTGCGCCCCCTCGCAGGCCTCCGGCTGCCGGCCGTAGTCGACCGGTCGGCCGAGGACGATCCTCGCCGCCTGCTTGCCGACGAAGGCGAGGTGGGCGGGCGCGCAGGCGCGGACCGAGCGCCTGACCCGCCGGGGGTCGTGGTCGGTCGTCCCGACTTCGGCGTCGGAGCCGAAGCGGGTCTTGCAGGCGTCGGTGAGGCCGAGGCCGAATTCGGGCAGGCGGCGGAACTCCTCCGGCGCCAGCAGGACCGGGGTCAGCCCCACCTCGTGCAGGACCGGCCAGAAGTAGTTGCCCGGACCCGCGAACGGCGCGCCCCTGCGGGCCGAGACCTTGCCGGCGGCGTTGCCGCAGAAGACGACCTCGAGGCCGGGCTCGAGCACGTCGGGCAGCACGTCGTCCATGCGGCGAGGCTACCGCCGCCTCGGGCGCCTTGATTAGGCTGGGCCGATGGCCCGCTGCGTCGCCTTCCTGCGCGGAATGAACCTCGGCAAGAGGCGGATCGAGAACGCGGATCTACGGGCGCATTTCGAGGCGATTGGGCTGGAGGAGGTGGCGACTTTCCGGGCCAGCGGCAACGTCGTCTTCGCGATGCCCAAGCGCGAGGCCGAGGGCAAGCTGGCGGCGCGGGTCGAAGCGGAGCTGGGCGCGCGGCTCGGCTACGACGTGCCGGTCTTCCTGCGCAGCGGGAAGGAGATCGCGGCGATCGCGGCTCAGAGGCCGTTTGCCGCCGCCAGGGTGGCGAAGTCGAAGGGGAAGCTGCAGGTCTCGCTGCTGAGGAAAAGGCCGAGTGCGGCGGCGAAGAAGAGGGTTCTGGCGCTCGCCTCCGACGAGGACCTGCTGGCGATCGAAGGGCGCGAGCTCTACTGGCTGCCGAGCGGCGGCCTGCTCGAGTCAGGCCTCGACCTGAAGGCGATCGAGAAGCTGGTCGGCGCCGATACGCGCCGGACGATGGGGACGATCGAGCAGATCGCCGCCAAATACTGCGGCTGACGGCTAGGCCGGGCGGTCGGAGCGGGGCAGCGCCGCGACCTCGAAGTCGCGGCTGACCGCGGCGATCTCCTCCGGCAGCTCGGCGAGCTGGACGTTGGCGACGAACTCCATCTCCGCCCCGAGCGGGCGGAAGAAGTTGTCGTAGTGGGTCGGGACGACCGCCTTCGGTTCGAGCAGCGGCAGGATCCGCTGCCAGTAGTCGCGGGTGAAGCTGCGACCGGCGACGCCGGCGAGGAAGACGTCGACCCCGCGCTCGCGCACCGCGGCGTCGACGAGGTTGGCGCTGCCCTGGTGGTAGAAGCGCAGCCCCGCGACCGCGATCGCGATTCCCCAAACCTGGCCGCAGCGATAGGCGCCCGGGGCCAGCGCGTCGAGGTGCTCGCAGCTCAGTTCCCCGTCGTAGGGGACGGCGAGCCCGAGCAGCAGCTTCGAGTGGACGCTGGGCGTGAAGGAGACCTCGAACGGGCCGAGCTCATAGGTCCGGTACGGGTCGACCTCGACGGCGCGGTCGGCCAACCCGTGCAGCGCCATCAGGTTGACCAGGGAGGCCGAGCCGTAGGCCCGGCATCCGGTGCGGCGGGAGATCGCCGGCGCGTCGACGGCGTGGTCGAAGTGGGTGTGGCCGACCAGCACGCCGACGGTCTCCCCCGGGGCGTGGAGGAAGCGGTCGAGGGCGGCCTCGCTGGGCAGCGCCGGGCGGCGCGAGACGAGGCTGCGGAAAGGGACTCGGGAGAGGTAGGGGTCGACGAACAGCGTCCGGCCCTCGTAGGTCAGCCGGTAGCCGGAGACCCCGAGCCATTCGACCTCGAGGCCGGGCGGCAGTTGCAGCGTCCGCGCCTCCAGCTCGGCCAGCCGCTGCCGGTCCGCGGTTTCCGAGGAGCGCCGGGTCGCCCGCGCGCGGGCGAGGTCGCCGAGGTGTCGCAGCGGTCCCCCCATGGCCAGAGGGTAGAGGCGGCGTTCGTCCTAAGACGGGATAGCCGTCCAAAGGACGAACGCCGACCGTCAGTCATTACCTTGGTCGCTGCCATGGCGATCGCGACCGCAACCTCGCTCGACGTCTACGTCGGCGGCAAGCTGCTCTTCGAGGACGTCGGCTTCAAGCTCGAGCCGCGCGAACGGATGACGCTCTCCGGCCGCAACGGCGCCGGCAAGTCGACGCTGCTGCGGGTGCTGGCCGGCGAGCTGGTGCCCGACGGCGGCTCGCTGACGGTGCAGCGCGGGGCGCGGGTCGCCCTCCACGACCAGCGGCCGCCGCGCGAGTCGGCGACCGGGCTCGGCGAGTACGTCTTCTCCGGCCGCACCGACATGCTCGAGGCCGAGGCGGAGCTGGAGCGGCTGGAGGGGGAGATGGGCGGCGAGGCGAGCGAGGAGACGATGCGCGCCTACTCCGCCGCCCAGCAGCGGCTCGAAGCCGGCGGCGGCTACCGCTGGCGGGACGACGTCCTCGCCGTCCTCCGCGGCCTCGGCTTCGACGCCGAGCACGCCGAGCGGCCGCTCTCGACCTTCTCCGGCGGCGAGCTGACCCGCGCCTCGCTGGCGCGCGCCCTCGCCACCCGCCCCGACCTGCTGCTCCTCGACGAGCCGACGAACCACCTCGACATCCCCTCGCTGGAGTGGCTCGAGAGCTACCTGGTCGACCTCGATGCCGCGGTCGTCCTCGTCGCCCACGACCGCTGGTTCCTGGAGGCGGTCGGGACCTCGGTGCTGGAGCTGGAGGCCCAGCGCGCCCGCTTCTTCGCCGGTCCCTGGCACGCCTGGCGCCAGGAGCAGGCGGCGCGGCAGATCGCCCTCGGCAAGGCGATCGAGCGCCAGCAGGCGGAGATCGCGCGGATGGAGCGCTTCGTCGAGCGCTTCCGCTACAAGGCGACGAAGGCGCGCCAGGCGCAGTCGCGGGTGAAGATGATCGAGAAGGCGAAGCGCGGCGGGCCGATGGCCGAAAAGCGCGACACCCGCTTCCTGCGCTTCCGCTTCAAGCCGCCGGAGCGGCCGGGCCGGGTGGTGCTGAAACTCGTCAACGGCCGGCTCGAGGTGCCGGGGCGGACGCTGCTGGACGGCGCCAACCTCGAAATCGAGCGCGAGGAACACGTCGTCCTGGTCGGGCCCAACGGCGCCGGCAAGACGACCCTGATCGAGACCCTGGCGGGGGACCGCGAGCCGGCCGGCGGCAGCGTCCGCACCGGCCACAACGTCAGGCTCGGCTTCCTCTCCCAGCACGCCGAGACGGCGGCCGGCGGCGGCACCGTCCTCGACGCGGCCAAGCGCGAGACGGGGCTGACCGAGAACCAGGCGCGGGCCCTGCTCGGCGGCTTCCTCTTCTCCGGGGCCGAGGTGGAGAAGCAGCTGTCGGACATCTCCGGCGGCGAGCAGCGGCGGCTCTCGCTGGCGATCCTGGTCGCCTCCGGCGCCAACGTCCTCGTCCTCGACGAGCCGACCAACCACCTCGACATCGAGAGCCGCGAGGCGCTCGAGGACGCGCTGGTGGAGTTCGAGGGGACGGTGCTGCTCGTCTCCCACGACCGGGCGCTGCTGGAGGCGGTCGGCAGCCGCACCCTGGTCTGCGAGGGCGGCAGGCTGGAGAGCCACCCGAGCGGCTGGGCCGAGTACCAGCGCCGGCGCGACGAAACGGAGGCCGAGGCGGGCGCGGCGGCGAAGCCGCGCGCGGGCGGCGGCAAGAGGTACAGCGCGACCAAGCCGGCGCAGAAAGCGGCGCGCCGGGCGGCGAAGCTGGAGCAGCGGATCGAGAGGGCGGAGGCGGAGCTGCGCAGGCTGGAGGACGAGCTCGCCGACCCCGCGGCCTGGTCGAGCCCGGGCCGGGTCGAGCGGGCGACAAAGCGCCACGAAGAGGCGAAGGCGGCGGTCGCGGAGCTCTACGAGGAGTGGGAGGCCGCGCAGGCCGAGGCGGAGGCCGGCTCGACCGCCTAGGCGAGCGGCCGCTCGAGGACGACCTGCGTGCCCTTGGCCGGGGCCAGGGTGATGTTGCGGATGCGGACCGGTTCGGGCTGCTCGTCGACCGCCCTCAGCTCGGCCCGCTCGACGAACTCGCGCAGGATCAGTCGCATCTCGTATTCGGCGAAGGCGGCGCCGATGCAGCGGCGGATGCCGCCGCCGAACGGGATCCAGGCGTAGTTGTCGGCCTTGCCGTCGAGGAAGCGCTCGGGACGGAACTCGTCGGGGTCGGGGAAGAGGTCGTCGCGGTAGTGGAGGGCGGCGATCGCCGCGAGCACGAACTGCCCTGCTGGGATCTCGTAGTCGCCGACGGTCGCCGGCGCCTTCAGCTTGCGGGCGACGTCGACGATCACCGGCCGCGCCCGCAGGGTCTCCTTGACGGTCGCGCCCAGGTAGTCCTCCTCGCCGGCCGCGATCGAGTCGCGCAGCTTCGCCATCGCCCGCGGGGTGCGGACCAGCCGCTCGACCGCCCAGGCGAGCCCGGTCGCGGTCGTCTCGTGGCCGGCGCCGAGCACGGTGACCAGCTCGTCGCGCAATTCCCGGTCGCTCATCGGCTCGCCGTCCTCGTCGCGGGCGCCGAGCAGCAGCGAGAGGACGTCGTCGCGCTCCTCGTGACCGGGTTCGGCCCGGCGCAGCCGGATCTCCTCGTAGATGAACTCGTCGAGCCCCTCGCGCGAGCGGAGGAAGCGCTTCCAGGGGCTGAGCGGCCCGAAGTCGCGGCGCAGCATCGGGAAGGAGGTGACGACGCCGACCCGGCGGGCGAAGTCGTCGATCAGCCGCTCGAAGCGCTCCAGCCGGCGCTCGTCGTGGACGCCGAAGACGGCGCGCATGATCACCGCCAGGGTGATCCGCTGGGTGTGGGGGCGGAGCGCGAAGGGCTCGCCGACCGGCCAGCTCTCCATCTCGCGGCGGGTCATCTCGACGATCAGCTCGCCGTAGCGCTGGATCCGGTCGCCGTGGAAGGGCGGCAGCAGCAGCTTGCGCTGGCGCAGGTGCGGCTCGTCGTCGAGGGTGAGGACCGAGTTCGGACCGACCGCCGGCTCCAGCACGGTCGCGTTCGCCTCGCCGGCGTGGAAGACGGCCGGGGGGCCGGTGAAGAGCTCTTTGACGAGGTCGGGGCGGGCGACGTAGACGAGGCGGCCGAAGAACGGGAAGCGGACGCTGAAGATGTCTCCATAGCGCTGCTGTTGCCGGGCGAGGAACCCGAGCGGGTCGCGGTAGTAGGCGACCGCCTGGCCGACCGCCGGCAGGCGCGGACCGGGCGGTCCCGCCGTGCCGCCGGCGGCGTGAGGGCGGGGGAGGGTCGCCTGCTCCATCGGCCTAGCTTAGAGAACTGGCCAGCCAGCCAGTTGTTCCTTTTCGGCGCCGGGCAACGAAAAGGAACAGGCGAATGGCTCAGAAGACGATGGTGCGGTCGCCGTCGAGGAGGACGCGGTCGTCGAGGTGGGCCATCACCGCGCGGGCGAGGACGAGGCGCTCGACGTCGCGGCCGAGGCGGACCATGTCGACGACCTCGTCGCGGTGGTCGACGCGGGTCACGTCCTGGGCGATGATCGGGCCGGCGTCGAGCTCGGCGGTGACGTAGTGGGCGGTGGCGCCGATCAGCTTGACGCCGCGCTCGTAGGCGCGGTGGTAGGGGTCGGCGCCGACGAAGGCCGGCAGGAAGCTGTGGTGGATGTTGATCGCCGGCGCGGCGAGGCCGCGGAGGAAGTCCGGCGAGAGGATCTGCATGTAGCGGGCGAGGACGAGGAGGTCGACTCCGTCGAGCAGCTCCAGCGCCCGTCGCTCGGCCTCGGCCTTGTCGCCGTCGACCGGCAGGTGGTGGAACGGCAGGCCGACCGCTTCGACCTGGGCGGCGTGGTCGGGGTGGTTGGAGACGACGGCGACGATCTCGCCGCCGAGGTCGCCGTTGCGCCAGCGCCAGAGCAGGTCGGAGAGGCAGTGGTCCTCGCGGCTGACCATCACCGCGACCCGCTTGGCGCGGCCGCTCTCGTGGAATCCGTAGTCCATCGCGAAGGGCTCGCCGATCTCCCGCGCGAAGCGCAGCTCGAGCGCCTCGCGCTCGCCGTCGGGCAGCCGGTCGAAGACCATCCGCATGAAGAAGCGGCCCTCGGCGCTGGAGTGCTGGTCGACGTCGACGATGTTGAGCCCGGACTCGGCGAGGAAGCCGCTGACGCGGGCGATCAGGCCCGGCTGGTCGGGGCAGGCGAGCAGCAGGCGCGAGGTCGGCGCGTCTCCCATCCGCCGATGATCGCGGATAGGCTGCCGGCGATGCGGATCGGCGCGATTCCCGACAGCCTCGTGGAGCGGCTCGGGCTGCTGCTCGGCAAGGTGCCGACGCCGATCGGCGAGTCGCTGTTCTCGATGCCGGTGGCGCGCTCGCTGCAGGTCGCGCAGCGGACCGGGATCCTCGGGGCGCTGGCCGAGGGGCCGCGCGACCCGGCGGAGCTGGCCGAGCACCTCGGGCTGCAGGCGAGGGGGACGAGCCGCGTCCTCGACGTGATCGCGACGCTCGAGCACGTCAAGCAGAACCCGGACGGGACCTACGAGATGACCGCCAGCGGTCACCGCTGGCTCGACCCGAAGTCCGACACCTACCTCGGCGACTTCCTCGCCGACACCGCCCACTACTGGGACTGGTACGCCGGCCTCGAGGACCTGGTCCGCGACGGCACCCACGTCGAGCTGCACCGCAAAGCGCCGGACGACCCCTACTGGCAGTCCTACATCCGCGGCCAGTACCAGGTGGCGCGACTGTCCAGCGCCGAAGTGGCGAAGTCGATCCCGCTGGCGAAGGGAGCCCACCAGCTGCTCGACGTCGCCGGCGCCCACGGCGAGTACTCGATGGCGCTCTGCCGCCGGCACGAGGGGCTGCAGGCGACGATCGTCGACCTGCCGGGCAGCGCCCGGGTGGGGGAGGAGATCGTCGCCGAGGCCGGCATGTCCGACCGCGTCCGCCACCTGGTCGGCGACATGTTCGAGGTCGATTACGACGGGCACTACGACGGCGCCCTCTGCTTCAACATCATCCACCACCTCTCGCCCGAGCAGATCCGGGCCCTCTTCGCTCGCATCCGCGCGGTGCTGCGGCCGGGCTCGCCGCTCTGCGTCCTCGACCTCTACGACCGCCCCGGCGGCCAGCGCGCCAACCTCGCCTCGATCCTCGGCCTCTTCTTCCACCTCACCTCCGGCGCCGACACCTACACCGTCGAGGAGGTATCGCGCTGGATGGGGGAGAGCGGTTTCGGCAAGGCCGAGGTGAAGTCGTTCCGGACCCTGCCGGACCTGCGTTTGTTGATCGCCAAAGCGGTCTGAGGCCGCAAGTTCTCGGTCAAATCGTCAGGGGTGGGAGGAAATTCGTGCCTGGGGTCGTGCGGATTGGCGCGAGGGGGAAGCGATCTGTGATGGCGGCCACACATGAAAGCGGCGCGAACCCTCACGGTTTCGCGCTTGCTCACAAAACGCAAACAATTCACCACGATCTTGCTCATCCTCCTTGCCTTCCCCGCCGCGGCGCTGGCCGCCGGGGGGGATGGGACCGAGGCCGGTCCGAGCATCGGCCAGGCCGAGGTGGCGCCGCCCCTGAAGCGGCTGCAGCGGCCGGTCGAGCGGTTCCATCGCATCGTCGAGACGATCGCCGCCGACATCAGGGCCGACGAACGCGCAGCCGAGCGGCGGCGCGAGCGCGAAGCCGAGGAGCGGTTCGCCTCGCTGGGCGTCTCGATGGGGACGCTGGAATCGATCGCCTCCTGCGAGTCGGGCGGCGACCCGACCGCCATCTCCTCCGACGGCAGCTACCGCGGCAAATACCAGTTCGACTACGGCACCTGGGAATCGATGGGCGGCAGCGGCGACCCCGCGGCGGCTCCCGAGTCCGAGCAGGACTACCGGGCCGCGCTCCTCTACGCCGCCTCCGGCTCCAGCCCCTGGCCCGTCTGCGGCTGACCCTACGATCCGCCGGGTGAGCGAGGAGCAGGTCCCGGCACCCGATCCCGGCGGTCCCGTCCGCAAGCCGCCGCAGGAGGCGATCGCCGAGGCGCGGGTGCGGGCGCCGACGCGCGGCAACCGCAAGCTCGAGAGCTTCCTCGAGGCGGTCAACGGCGACGAGGAGGTGCGGGCCTGGTGGTACATGACCCAGGTCCACGCCGAGCGGCTGGGGATGTCGGACCACTCCTGGGTCCACATGCAGATCGTCCTCAACATCGCCCTGCGGCTCCTGCGGCTGCTGCTTCGGGCCGGGGTCGAGCCGGCGATGGTCGCCGACCACGGGATGCGCGACCGCGACGCCGAAGTGGTGGTCGCCGGCGGCGCCCTGCTGCACGACACCGGGATGTCGATCCACCGCGCCGACCACGAGTCCTACTCGCTCTTCCTCGCCAACGCGGCGCTGGGCCGCCTGCTCGCCCCCGCCTACAAGGAGCCGGAGCGGACCGTGGTCGCCTCCGAGATCCTGCACGCGATCATCGGCCACCGCCGCCGCGGCGAGCCGTACACGCTCGAGGCCGGCGTCGTCCGCGTCGCCGACGCGCTAGACATGGCCCAGGGCCGCACCCGCACCCCGATCGAGTCCGGCCACGAGGGCATCCACTCGATCTCCGCCGCCGCCGTCGACGAGGTCCGCATCTCCGCCGGCGAGGAGCGCCCGGTGCGGATCGAGATCCAGCTCAACAACTCCGCCGGGATCTTCCAGGTCGACGACCTGCTGGCGACCAAGATCCGCGGCACCCCGCTGGAGGGCCGGCTCGAAGTCGTCGCCCGAATCGAGGGCGAGACCGAGAAACGCCTGCTCTCGGGCTTCCGGCTCTCCTGAGCCCCATCCGCGATCGGGGCTGTGAAGGCAGACGAAAGGGCGCGGCTCAGTTGAAACGCGCGAGGTCCGACCGGCGCTGTTCCTTGCGCTTCTCGAGCCGGTTCTGGATCAGCGAGAGAACGATGACCAGGGCGGCGAAGAAGGCGATCACGCCGAAGCAGAAGAAGGTCACCGTCTTGTCGGTCGTCGGACCGGCGAGGCCGACGCCCTCGTCGGCCAGGGCAGCCGGGGCGAGGAGCAGCATCAGGGCCCAGGTCGAGAGCAGGGCTGCAGCGGTGCGCTTCACGGGGCGGCAATTTAGCGCACCTTGAGGCGGCCCTGCGTAGGATGCGCCGCGATGTCCGAGCTAGAGGCCCTCCTGCTGGGGGTTGTCCAGGGGCTGACCGAGTTCCTGCCGATCTCCTCCTCAGGCCACCTGATCATCGTCCCCTGGCTCCAGGACTACACCTTCCTGCGGGAACACGAGACCTTCAACAAGACCTTCGACGTCGCCCTGCACGCCGGCACCCTGATCGCGGCGATCGCCTACTTCCGGGTCGAGGTCGTGGTCCTCCTGCGCGGCTTCATCCAGGCGGCGCGCCAGCGGGCGATCCGCACCCAGGAGCAGCGGCTCTCGGTGGCGATCGCGATCGGGACCGTGCCGGCGGTGATCGCCGGCGGCCTCGGCTCCAGCTTCATCGACGAGCACCTCGGCGAGCCCTGGATGATCGCGATCCAGCTGATCGTCTTCGGCGCCCTGCTCGGCTGGGCCGACCGGATGCCGCAGCGGCGCGACCTCGAGGACGCCAGCCTGCGCGACGGCTGGGTCATCGGCCTCGCCCAGGTGCTGTCCCTGGCGCCGGGGACCTCGCGCTCGGGGATCACGATCACCGCCGGCCGCTGGCTCGGCCTCGACCGCGACGCCGCCGCCCGCTTCTCCTTCCTGCTGCTGATCCCGGCGGTGGCCGGCGCCACCGTCTACAAGGCCTACGAGTCGATCGGGGAAGGGCTGCCCTCGGGGGTCGCCGGCCCGATGGTCGTCGGCACGATCGCCGCCGCCGCCTCCGGCTACTGGGCGATCTCCTTCCTCCTGCGCCTCGTGCGGACGACCAGCTACCGCCCCTTCGTCCTCTACCGCTACTTCGCCGGCGCCGCGATCCTGCTGATCATCGCCACCGGATTGCGACCGCCCACGTTCTGAGCGGCGCGCCTTTTAACCACTTGGTATCGCCTTCATTACATCTCTGACACGGGGGGGCGTGAACGTGCGGTGATATGCGCGCTGCCCTCCCGAGGCGGATCCATTCTCCCCTCCCAAAGCGGATCTGCCTGGCCGTTCCGTCCCTGGCGGCTTGTCTCACCCTCCTCTTGGGGCCGGGAGCGGCGCGCGCGGTCGTCTCCGACGTCCATCTCATCGAGGGGCCGAGCCCCGGCGTGGTCGAGATGGACGACGCGGCGATGTCGGAGGACGGCAGCGGCGGCGTCGTCTTCCTGAAGCAGGTCGACGGCCACGACCACGTCTTCGCCGCCCAGTTCGCCGACGGGGCGTGGCGGGCGCCGCAGCGGGTCGACGTCGGTCAGGGCTTCGACTCGAGCTGGCCTCGGATCGGAGCCGGCGACGGGGGTCGCCTGCTGATCACCTGGGTGCAGGAGCTCGGGGTCGAGAGCGACCGCATGTTCTCGGCGACCCTGGACCCGGGAGCGGCCTCCTTCCAGGCGCCGGTCCCGGTCGACTTCAACGTCGGCGAGGCGACCTCGACCTTCCCCGACCTGGCGATGAACCGCGGCGGGCAGGCCTACCTGGTCTACCGGGTCGTCACCGACACCAGCACCGCGAACCCGCCTGGCTACATCGGCGCCGACGTGCGCGTCGCCCGCTACGGCGCCCGCCTCTGGTCGGTGCAGGGGACGCCGGTCGACCGCAACGTCTCCAGCCCGGTGCGTGCGCCCAGCGCCGACAACGCGCCCGAGGTCGGGATCGACATCCAGGGCCAGGGGGTGGTGGTCTGGCAGGAGCCCGACGACGAATTCGTCGACCGCGTCTGGGTCCGGCGCCTGTTCGGGTCGAGCGTCGGCATCCCGGTTCAGGCCAGCCCCTCCGCCTGGGAAGGCGCGCCCCTGCGCGGTCCCGCCGACGCTTTCGCCCTCGACGTCGCCGGCTTCGGCCAGGCGGCGGTCGCCTTCCGCCAGCAGCCTGGGCAGGCAAGCAAGCTGACCGCGCCGCGGCTGATGGTCAACGAGATGCCCGACGTCTTCTCCGAATCGGCGCAGAGATTCGCCGGCGCGCAGCTCGCGGACGGCGCGGTCCGCGGCGCGCTCGGCCCGCCCAGCGTCGGGGTCGATCCGCGCGGTCTCTACGCGGCCGGCTTCGGCGACGGCCCGGCGTCGCTCCTGGCGAGCGGTGACGAAGCGGCGCCGATCGGGGTCACGCGCCTCGATGAGGGCAAGAGCGGCGCGCCCGGCGATCCCCTGGTCGACGTGGCCGAAAGCGGGGCGGGGGTGGCAGCCTGGACCGAGCAGCAGGGACCGGCCGGTCTGGTGACCGCGCAGGAGAAGCGCGCCGACGAGGTGGTCGAGGCCACCGCGCTCAGCGCCCCGCTGGGCGGCGAGGTGGAGAACCTGGTGATGGGCGGCTCGGGCCTCGGCGACGCGATCGTCGCCTGGCGGCAAGGCAGCGGCGCCGGCTCCCAGCTGGCCGCCGCGGTCGTCGACGCCCCGCCCGATCCCTTCCTCGTCCTCCTCCCGAACGGGTGGCAGGGCAAGCGGAAGGTGCGGGTCGCCTGGGACCACAGCCCGAATGCGATCGGCGGTGTCCGCTACTCGGTCAGCGTCGACGACGAGCCGGTGCGGGAAGGGCTGCGGACGCTGACCGCAATCCTCAAGCCCGACGACCTCGACAACGGCGCCCACAAGATCCAGGTCTTCGCCACCGACGACCTCGGCCAGGAAACCGGCAGCCGCACCGGCCGCCTGCTGGTCGACCGCCGGCCGCCGAAGGTGAAGCTGCGCCGCCGGGGCCGCCGCGTAACCGTCATCGTCAGCGACGGCCGCAAGGGCGCGGCCTCGACCCTGCGCAAGAGCTCCGTGAAGATCGCTTTCGGCGATCCAGGCAGCCGCGCCTCCGCCGAGGCCGCAAAAAGGCCCCCTCAAGGGGCTTTTTTGCGGCCTCGCGGGAAGTTGGGGAAGGGGAAGCCCTCGGTGGTGCGGGTGCGGCACGTGTATGGGGGCAGTGGGCGGTTTCGGATTCGGGTGAGGGCGCGCGACCGTGCCGGCAACAAGGCCGCTTGGTCGAGGGTGGTGCGGGTCGGGTGAGGCGACTGATCGCGCTCGCGGCGCTCCTTCTCATGGTCGCGCCGGCTCCGGCCCACGCCTTCTACGGCTACGGGGCCCAGATCGTCTCCGCCGACTTCGCCCGCGGCGAGCAGGGGGACGACGCGAGCACCTTCGCGGCGATCTCCGACGACGGCCGTTACGTCGCGATCCAGACCCGCGCCCGCAACTTCTTCGCCGACGACGATCCCGACCCGGCCGGCCAGTACCGGGCGGGCGGCATCTTCCGCTTCGACCTGGAGACGCGGGCGCTGGAGCTGGTCGCCGACGGCGACCTGCGCGACGACGCGACCAACGCGCTCGTCCTGCGTGGGGCGCAGAACCCCTCGATCAGCGCCAACGGGCGCTATGTCGCCTTCTCGACCGCGCAGCGGCTCGTCCCCGCCGACGCCAACCACAACGTCGACGTCTACGTCCGCAACATGGACATCTCGGTCCGCTCGCCCGGCGCTTTCGACCTCGTCTCGGCCAAGGACGGCGGCGACGCTCCGGCGAGCTACTCGCCGCCCAGCTCGCCGATCCCGGCCGGCGACCTCGGTGCCGAGGTCACCCGCGGTGCGGCGATCAGCGACGACGGCTCGAAGGTCGTCTTCCGCGTCACCGAGCCGGAATCCGACCTGCCCGACCGCCCGGCGGTCGAGACCCCGGGCTTCCAGGTCTTCCTCCGCGACCGAGCCGCGAACGCGACCACCCTGGTCACCCGACGGCTGGACGACGGCGGTCCAGCCGGGGGGGCGGTGGGCGCCGCCGGGATCAGCGGCGACGGCACCACCGCGGTCTGGACCGGGGTCAACGCCCCCCTGCAGACCGCTTTCGTCAATGGCGAGAACGCCGAAGTCCCGGGGTTCCCCTACTACCTCTGGCGCCGGGTCGCCGACGGGCCGCTGGCGCCGACGCGGCGGATCACCGGGGTCTCCGATCCCGACGACCCCGCCTGCGCGCCGAGCGCGCCGATCCCCTTCAACGAAGTCTCGACCGGACCCTGCTACGGGCCGCTGGCGCAGCCCGAGCTGGGGATCAGCGCCAACTTCAACCTCCTTCCGGCCCTCAGCGCCGACGGCCGCACGGTCGCGTTCCTCACCGGTGCGGCTGGGCGCCCCAGGGTCGGGACCGGGATCGGGCTCGACCTCTTCGTCACCGCCATGGACACGGGGATCACCCGCAAGGCCGGGACCGCCGAGCTGACCCGCGAGGGCGGGATGGCGACGGCGGAAGGCGCCCCGATCGAAAGCGTCGGCATCTCCGGCGACGGGCGCTACCTGGCGCTGGTCACCGCGAGGACGAAGTTCACCCTGCCGGCCCTCACCCAGCTCGGCGAACCGCGGGCGATCCCCGACGCGCAGGAGATCTATGTGGTCGACCTCGCCGCCCGCACCGTCGAGCGCGCCACCCGCTCCGCCGAAGAAGGGGACATTGATTCCGCGGTGACGGCCGAGCCGACGCTCTCCGCCGACGGCGGCCGGATCGCCTTCGTCTCCTTCGCCAGCAACCTCTTCTTCGGCGACGCCAACCAGCGCTCCGACGCCTTCGTGATCACCCGCCAGCCGGACCCCGGCAACGAGCTGCCGCCGCCTCGGCCTGGCGCCGGCGCCGAGTCGACGCTCGAAGCGAGCTCGAGCGGTCCGCAGATCACGGTCCGCGCCCGGGCCCGGGCTGGCGGAGCCGTCGAGCTGCTCGTCTCGGTTCCCTCGGCCGGCGGCGTGCGTGCGGTCGCCAGGGGTCGCGCCGGCGAGCCGCGCCGCCTGCGGACCCTGGCGACCGCCGACGGCCGCGCCCGGGGCACGAAGCGCTCGAGCGTGAAGCTGGTGCTGCGTCCGGTGCGCCGCTACCTCGGCGAGCTGCGCCGGGAGGGCAGGCTGAAGGCCCGGGCGACCGTCACCTACGTGGCCGCGCGCGGGAGCCGCCGGGCCAGCGTCAGCCGCTCGATCGCCTTCCTGGCGGAGGTCGGACGCGGGCGCCGCGGGGGCGCGAGGTGAAGCGCCGGTCACCCGCTGGTGACGATCTGGTTACGCCGCTGATAACGAGATGTGAAAGCCGCGTAGAAGTCCTGTGAATCGGCTTGACAGCGCCATTCGCGCCCGATGAACCTGCCGCCCGACAGGTTTAGACGATGAAAGGAATGACTCAGATGAGCCGAAGTTCGAGCCTCCCCAACCGGGGAATCGGCATCGCGCTGGCAGGGGCGGTAGCCCTGCTGCTGGCGATGCTCGCGACGCTCGGCCTCGCCCCGCGGGCCGGCGCCGCCTTCACGATCTCGCAGTGCCAGGGCAGCGACGTCCTCGGTCGCGGGGCTTCGTTCGCCCAGGGCGCCCACGGTGCCTGGGAGGTGCCCTTCCGCAACATCGCCTGTGGCGGCAGCGGTCCCGACATCCAGTACGACCCGGCCGGTTCCGGAGCGGGCATCAACGGGATGAAGGAACGGACCCCGACCAGCCCCCGCTTCGGCGGCACCGACGACCCGCTCAACGCCACCCAGAAGAACGAAATCCAGGCCGGCACCCCGGCCGAAGGCGACGAGGGCCTGATCCACCAGGTGCCGATCGCCGTCGGCGCCGTCGCTCCGCTGGTCAACTTCCCCAACAACTGCGACGTCTCTCTGCTGCCGGAAGCGGCTCGCACCCCCGAACAGAACCTCGACGGCGACGGCAACCAGGACAAAGTCGTCCGCGTCCGGTTCACCAAGGCCCAGTACGAGGCGATCTGGGCGCAGGGCGCCAGCAGCGGCGGCTCCGCTCCCTATGTCGACTGGGACGACGTCTTCCCGGCGCTGGAAGCCGACGCCGACTGCGCCAAGCCGGTCATCCGCGTCGTCCGCTTCGACAACTCGGGCACGACGTTCGCCTTCAAGGACTACCTGAGCAGGATCAACGGCGGTCGCGGCTGGACCACCACCTTCCAGGAAGGCACGAACGGCAACCGCGAGTGGCCGGGAGCCGAATTCGGCAGCGGCGGCCAGTGCGGCGGCACCGCCGGACCGGGCAAGGCCGAAGACACGGCCGATCACCTGACCAGCGCCTGCGCCAACAACGCCGAAAACCTGACGCAGAAGCTGATCGAAACCGACGGCTCGATCGGCTACGCCGACATCGCCACCGCGCGCGGCAAAGGCCTCGCGATCGAACCGGAGAAAGGCGACAACGACACCTACTGGACCCAGATCCAGAACGGCAGCGACGCGTTCACCGAGCCGACCGCCGATCCGAACGGGTTCCGCAGCGACGGCCCGACCGGCGCCAACTGCGCCAGCACGGAATTCTCCGGGATCCCGGCGAACACGCTCGGCGACTGGTCGAAAGTCAGCGGCGTCGACTCGAACGTCGGCTACGGCATCTGCACGCTGACCTACGGCCTGCTGTTCGACGACAACGCCGACGCCTTCGGGGTCAGCGCGCTCGAGGAAGAAAGGGCGCGGACGGTGAAGGACTACTTCACCTTCGTCGTCTCCAGCCAAGGCCAGAACCTGCTGACGGCCAAAGACTACGTCGGGCTGCCGTCCTCGATCCGGACGATCTCCCAGGCCGGCGTCGCCGCGATCGACTGGCAGAAGGGCGAAGGCGGCAACGAAAACCCGCCGCCGACCGACGACGGCAAAAAACCGCCGACCGGCAACAACCCGCCGCCGGTGGTCGTGCCGCCGAGCAACTCGTTCTCGGTGACGAAGAAAGCGATCTCCTCGAAGACCGGCAGGGCGACGATCTCGCTGAAGCTGCCGGGCGCCGGGAAGGTCGTCCTGGTCGGCAAGGCCAAGGCCGGCAAGAAGACGATCAACGTCGGCAGGGTCACCCTGAACGCGGCCAAGGCGGGCACGTTCGCCCTGACCCTGAATCCCAGCGGCGGCGCCAAGCAGCTGCTGAAGAAGAACGGGTCGCTGAAGGTGAGCCTGGAGATCACCTTCACCCCGACCGGCGGCAGCGCCAAGTCGTCGAAGACGGCGGTGACCCTGAAGTTGAAGTAGCCGCAAACCCATCCAGCGGTGCGCCGAGGTGCCCGGGCTCGAATTCGAGCCCGGGCACTGCGCCGGTGGAGGGGCAGTCGAACCAGAAAGGGAGAGAAGAGAGCGAATGAAGAAAGTCAGCCCACCCAGCGGGCGCGAGGTGCTGGAGGCGGTCCGCGAGCGACTGGAGAAGGTCGGCCGCTGGTTCCTCAAGGACCCGCTGAACACGGGACTGATCGTCGCCTCGCTCTTCCTCGTCTTCATCTTCTTCAACCTGCTCGGCCAGATCCAGCCCAGCTCCCCCGGCGAAAAGGTCCCGCTCAGCCGGGTCGCCCAGCTGACCGAGCAGAAGCAGGTGCGGGCGGCCAACCTGCTCGACCAGGATTCGCGGGTCGTCATCGACACCGCGAACGGGCGGACCGTCTGGGCCGCCTATCCCAGCTCCGACGCCCAGCTCAACACGATGATCCAGGCGCTCGACAAGAGCGGCGCGGTCGTCACCGTCGACCAGCAGGCCGATAAGCCGACGAAGCAGATCCTCGTCCAGTTCCTGATCCCGATCCTGCTCCTCGTCTGCCTCTTCGTCCTCTTCACCCGGCTAGGTCAGGACGGCGGCGCCGGAGCCTTCGCCGGCTTCTCCAAGTTCACCGGCAAGGGACGAAAGAAGGGCGAGGAGTCGCCCGATCGCACCACCTTCGAGAACGTCGCCGGCGCCGGCGAAGCGGTGGCCGAGCTGCGGGAGATCCGCGACTACCTCGCAGACCCGGGCAAATACGCCTCGGTCGGGGCGCGCGCCCCCAAGGGCGTGCTCCTGGTCGGCCCTCCCGGCACCGGCAAGACGCTGCTGGCGAAGGCGACGGCGGGCGAGGCCCACGCCGCCTTCTTCTCGCTCTCGGGCTCCGACTTCGTCGAGTCCCTGGTCGGGGTCGGCGCCGCCCGCGTCCGCGACCTCTTCGCCCAGGCGCGGAAGATGGCGCCGGCGCTGATCTTCATCGACGAGCTCGACGCCGCCGGGCGCAAGCGCGGCGCCGGCGTCGGCCAGGGCAACGACGAGCGCGAGCAGACGCTGAACGCGATGCTGGTCGAGATGGACGGCTTCGGCGGCGACGCCGGCGTCGTCGTCCTTGCCGCCACCAACCGGCCCGACATCCTCGACCCCGCCCTGCTGCGTCCCGGCCGGTTCGACCGCCAGGTGACCGTCGACGTGCCCGACGTCCACGGCCGGCTCGACATCCTCACCCTGCACTGCGCCAACCGGCCCCTCGCCCCCGCCGCCTCGCTGGAGGAGATCGCCAAGCTGACCCCCGGCTTCTCCGGCGCCGAGCTCGCCAACGTGATCAACGAGGCGGCGCTCTTGACGGTGCGCGAAGGCCGGGTCGAGATGGACCAGCCGACGCTCGAGGAGGCGATCGACCGCGTCGTCGCCGGGCCGGCGCGCAAGAACCACGTGCTGAGCCCGGAGGAGCGCTGGGTGATCTCGATTCACGAGTCCGCCCACGCCGTCGTCACCCGCTCGATCGGGCAACGGGTCTCGGCCCAGAAGCTCTCGATCATCGCCCGCGGCCGTCAGCTCGGGACCGCGGCGGGAATGCTCACCGACCGCGACGCCGTCGTCATGCAGGAGCCCGACCTGCGCCGCCACCTGATCGCGATCGTCGCCGGCTTCGCCGCCGAGCGGATCGAGTTCGGTGTCGCGTCGACCGGCGTGCACGACGACCTTCACGCCGCCACCGGCCTCGCTCGTCAGATGGTCTCCTCCTACGGGATGTCGGAGGAGCTGGGGCCGGTGACGATCGGCGAGAAGCAGGGCGAGGTCTTCCTCGGCGCCTCCCTGCAGGAGCTGGGCTCGGTCGGCCCGGCGACGCTGGAGCTGATCGACCGCGAGGTCGAGCGGATCGTCAAGGAGGCGGTCGTCCAGGCCGAAGCGATCCTGCGCGGCAACTGGAGCGCCGTCTACGAGACTGCGAACGCGCTGATCGAGCACGAGACGCTCTCCGGGCACGCGCTCGACGCGGTGCTCTCGACCGTCGAGCCCAGCCTCCTCGACCTCGGCCAGCGTGAGACCCCGCCGCAGCTGCCCGAGCCCCGGACCCAGGAGGAAGGCGTGCGGGAGGCCGGTGACTAGGCGCGCCTCTTCGCTCCGGGTGGCGCTGCTGGCCCTGCTTGCCGGCGCCGCTCTCGCCAGCACCGCGAACGCCGCCTCGATCTGGCGCCTGGAGCAGCCGCCGCCCCCGGCCGGGGCGCCGTTCAAGGTGCCGCTGGGGTCGCCTGGCGATCTCTCCTTCTGGGCCCCCAACCGGGGTCTGCTCACGGTCGCCGGCAACGCGACGATCCCGCGTGGGATCTTCAGCTGGAACGGCCGCAGCTGGCACCAGCTGGCAACCGTCTGCGGCGGCCCCGGCGACACCGCCCGGATCGCCTGGGCGGGTCCGACCGAGTTCTGGGTGGTCAGCGAACCGAGCCAGCCGCGCCGGGGCTCCGGGCTCGCCCTCTGCCGCTTCAAGGACGGTCAGGTGGTGGGCTCCTGGAGCACCCGGGTCGACGCCGCCGACCCGTTCCGGACGATGATGTCCGCCGCCTGCGACGGGCCGGGCGACTGCTGGTTCGGCGGGGTCGGCGCTCAGGATGCGTTGGGCGAGCGGGTGGGTGCCTTCCACCTCCACTGGGACGGGAGGGGCCTCGAGACCGTCTACGGGCTGCAGGGACGAGGCGTCACCGACATGGAGTTCCAGGGCGGGTCCCTCTACGAGTCGACCCTGGTCGGGCGCTCGCCGGAGAACCGGACCGATCCGGTCGAACTGGCCGAGCCCGAGCTTGCCCCGCGCCTCCTGCACGAGGTCGACGGGACCGACTTCGCCAACGACCCCTTCCTGCCCGAGCCGCAGCCGGGGGTCCCGACCGACGGCAGCGAGCTGCTGGCGCTCGACAGCGACGGCAGCGACCTCTGGGCGGTGGGCGGCGGGGCCGCCTCGGGTCCCTCGGCTCCCGAAGGCGGCGCGGTGACGAGGCCGCCGTTGGCGGCGCGACTGGTCGGTAGCGACTTCCAGGAGCTGGGCCTGAGCGGCGCCAGCTTCGGGCCCGGCGACCGCTTCGGCGACGTGGCGGCGCTACCCGGGAGCGAAGACGCCATTGCCACCCTGGTGCCGTTCGCCGACCGCCGCAGCGTCAACAGCAAGGCGCTCGTCGCCCGAATCGCGCCGAGCGGCGCGACGGTTGTGACGAAGCTCCCCGCGGCCGGCGCGGGCCGCGGCAGCGCCGCCCGGATCGCCTGCCCGGCGCCGGAGGACTGCTGGATGGCCACCTGGGCCGGATGGCTCTTCCACTACAGCGATGGCGGCCAGCTGGCCGAGGACACCGCGCAGGCGTTCCAGGGCACGATCGAGTTTCGCCCCAACGAGGCGGCCGAGCAGTTCATCCCCGACCAGCCCCCGGTTGACGACTCGCAGCTGTTCGCGCCGCCGGAGCTGGAGCAGGACCCGACCGCCGCGCCGCCGAAGGCGAAGGTCAGGCGCCTGCCGCCGCTGCTGCGCCAGGTCCGCTCGAAGCTGCGCGGCCTGACGCTGACGGTCTCCTTCACCGTCACCCGCAGGGCGACGGTGTCGCTGCTGGCAAAGAAGGGAGGCCGCACGGTGGCGCGCACGCCGCAGCGGGTCTTTGCGCCGGGCCGCCGTCACCTCAGCCTGAAGCTGAGCCGGGAGCGGTACCCAACCCACCTCGCCTTCCGCATCTCCGAGGTCAAGGGCAGGTGACTCCAGCCCAGAACCGCCGCAACCTGGCGCTCTTCGCCACGGTGCTCGCCGCCCTGCTCGTCTTCGCCGCGCCGGGCGGCGGCGAGCCGTCGCAGCCGGGAGCCGGCCCGCTGCCGCTGCTCGGCACCGCCGACCCGGGCATGGTCCTGATGGGCGCGAGGCCGGACGGCGAGGCGTGGGGGTACCGCCAGCTGCCGCTCGACGTCGGCGGCGTCCGCGTCGGTCCGCGGTCGGTGCCCGTCGCGGCGGCGGCCGGCAACCCGCCCGAACCGCAGCTCGCCTTCACCCGCTACACCGAGGCGACGGGCTGGCAAGTCTTCGCCACCCCGCTCGACGCCGGCGGCAACCCCTACCGGGGCCCGGTCCCGAACCCCCTCTCGGCCCGGATCGCCCCGGGCGGGGGCGGCGTTCTCGTCGGTCGCGACCTCAGCCGCCCGGCGGGCGAGCAGGTGACGGTCCTGCGGCGCGACCCCGGAGCCAACTGGCGGGTGCTCGACGGTCCCCCCGCCGACGTCCTGCTGCCGGCCGAAGGCGAAGCGCCGCCCGAGGCGCTAGCCGGCGAAGGCGGGAGCGGGGCGGTGGCGGACGCCGCCTTCGACGCCGCGGGCGGCAGGACCGGGTTGATGTTCGGCCCGCAGGGGCGCTCGGTCGCGCCGGCGATCGTCGTCTACGACGGGACCGAGTGGCGGCGGGAGACCGTCTACCTGCCCCCGGCCCTGACCGGCAGCTTCCACATCCGCGCGATCGCCGCCACCGGCCTCGGCAACGCCTGGGCGATCGCCGAAACGGACGATCCGGCGCTCAACCGCTCGGTCGTCCTGCTCGAGCGCACGACCACGCCCGAAGGGCCGCTCTGGGTCGAGCGACCGCTGGCGGGGACCCCCTTCCGCGAGGCGAGCGACCCGGCCGACGGGATCATGGGCGCCGCTCCGGTTCCCGGCGCGGCACAGCCGCTGACCCTCACCCAGGACGGCGCCTGGATCGACCTCACCGCGCAGGTCGACGGAGTCGAGCGCGACGTCAGCCTCTACTACGACATCGGCGCCGAGGCGGTGACCGGCAGCTGGTGCGACGACCCGATCTGCGGTGGCGCGCTCGGCGTCCGCTTCTCCCGCCAGGCCGGCTACCGCAGCTTCGCCTGGGCGGGCGGGGACTTCGGCACCCGGATCGTCACCAACCCGCTCGACGCCGGCGGCGGCGACGAGACCAACCGCGGCACCTACCTGCGCTTCGCCGACGGGGCCTTCGCCCGGCTGCCGGGTGCGGGGACCAGCTTCCGTCCCAGCGGCGCTTTCGCCTCGCCCGACCGCGGCTGGCTCGAGGGACCGGTCGAGATCTCCGCCAAGGCGCAGCCCCGCCGCCTCCATCCCTGGCCGATCTCCCTGCGGGCGCCGCTGGCCGACGTGACCGCCGCCCCCGGCGGCACCGCCGCCTCGGCCGCCTCCGGGGCCCTCGCGGTGGGGGCGGAAGGAGCCGTCCTGCGCTACGAGCCGGGGCGCGGCTGGCAGCGCGAGTTCCTCCTCTCCTCGGGCGGCAGCGTCAACAAGTCGAACCTGCGCGGGGTCGCCTGGCCGGAACCGGCTCGCGCTCACGCGGTCGGCGACTCCGGCGCGATGTGGATGTGGAACGCGGCCGACGGTCTCTGGGTGCCCGACCCCGGGGTGCCGATCGGATTCGAAGGCAACTTGATGGACGTCGCCTTCGACCCGGCCGATCCCGACCGCGGCTACGCCGTCGGCAAGGGCGGCGCCCTCCTCGCCTACGGCAAGAGCTGGGACCAGGTGGCGCTGCCGCCGGGCTTCGAGCGCGCCAACCTCACCTCGATCGCCTTCGCGGGCAGCGAGGCGATCGTCGCCGCCGGCGGCGACCTGCTGGTCAACGACGGCGGCGGCTGGCGGGTCGACGCATCGGCCCATGCCCTGCTCGACGGCGTCCGCGCCGGCAGCCCGCAGCTCTACGCGGTGGCTGGGCTGCCCGACGGCGGCGCGGTCGCGGCCGGGCGCGACATCGTCATCGAGCGCGACGGCCCCGGCGCGCCCTGGCGCTTCTCCGACCAGCCTCTGCCGGGGGCGACGGCGATCGCGGCCGCGGCGGTCCGCGCCGGCGGATCGGTGCGGGCGGTCGTCTCGGTCGTGCCCCAGGTCGTCTACCCGCCCGCCGACGACCTGCCGCCCGAAGACCCGACCGTGCCGCCGCCGATCCTGCCGCCGTTCCCGTTGCCCGGGGACGGGTACCTGCTGCGCGAGACGGCGAGCGGCTGGGTCGACGAGCAGCGCACCGCCTTCGCCGGCTTCGGCGACGACCGACCCCTGAAGAGTGACCCCGTCCTGGCGCTGCTGCTCGACCCGGGCGGCAACGGCTGGGCGGTTGGGGGCTGGAGCGGCGCCACCGACTCGGTCGGGCGCGGGACCTCGGCCCGCGGCGGCAGCGGCCGGGCGGTGCGGGAACGGGTGCAGACCGCGGCGGTCTACCGCTACGGGGACGGCGGCGCCGAGCCGCCGGCGGCCGGCCGCGCCGCGGTGCCGATGCCCGCCGGCCCGGTGCGCCTCGCGGTCGCCGGCAACGCCGAGTGCGACGCTCCCTGCTCGGAGCTCGAGCGCCAGGCGATCGGGCCCGATCGCAACCTCGCCGCGGCGGTGCGGACCGCGTCGGAGCTCGCCGGTGGCAACGGTCCGCGCGCCCTGCTCTACACGGGCAACCGGGTGAAGACCGGGCTGGGCGAAGCCGACGCCTTTCGCTTCGCGCAGCTCCTCGGCTCCTCGGCAGGCATCCCGGTCTTCCCGGCGCTGGGATCCAGCGACGTCGCCGGAGGCGCGGGCGCGGCCGCCTTCGAGGCCGCCTTCTCCGCCTTCCCGGCGCCGCTCGGAAGCGCCGGCCCGCCCGCCGGCTTCTCCACCGCCGGCATTCCCGGCGCCGTCGCCGATCCCTCGCGGGCGCGGACCCACTACGCCTTCGACAGCGCCGGCCCAGGCGGGTCGGTGCGGGTGGTCGTGATCGACAACTCGCAGGGCTCGCTGGCCGCCAGCGACCCTCAGCAGAACCCGCCCGAGCCGCAGCTGCCGTGGCTGGAAGCGGTCCTCGCCGACGCCCGCGCCGACGGCGTCCCGGCGGTCGTGATGGGCAATCGCAGCCTCAATCCCAACTTCACGCCGGAGCTCAACGTCGCCTCCGACGGCAACCAGGTCGCGCAGGCGCTGCTCGCCGGCGGCGCCTCGGCCTACCTGTTCGACCGCCCGGAAGAGAACCGGGTGATCCAGATCCCCGCCGCGTCGCAGCAGACGCTTCCCAGCTTCGGCGTCGGCAGCCTCGGCTACCGCTCGCAGGTGAGCGGTGCCGTCGGCCAGGAAGTGGCCGACTCGCTGTTCGGCGACGCCGGCCTGCTGGTGCTCGAGGTGAACGCCGCGCAGCGCGACCCGGCGACGAACCGGGCCCCGGTCGGGGTGCGGCTGGTGCCGCTGATCGAAGAGCTCTCGCTCGAGGCGACCGACGGCACGCTGCTGCGCCGCTCGTGGCCGGCGCTCTTCCGCGGCCTCGGCCGGCGGCCGCGCGGGGGGGACCGCTGGGGGCGGGCCTCGGCGGGCTCCGGCGTGCCCGATCCGGCCGGCGGCGATCCATACACCCTGTTTCCGCCGGCCCAGTGCCTGGTCGCCGGCTGCGCCACCCGGGTCGCACCCGAGTACTCGTTCACCTCCTCGGACCCCGACATCGCCGATTTCGTCAAGCAGGACCCCAACTCGACCAACCTCCGCAAGCCCTATATCGATGCCAACGACAAGGTCGTCACCGACAACACCTCGAGCCTGCTCTGCCCGTTCAACGCCGGCACCACGACGGTGACCGTGGCCGCCGGCGGCTTCTCCTACTCCGAGCAGGTTCGAGTCCAGCCGGGGAGCGTCCAGCGGCCCTGCGGCACCCGGCCGCTGCGCCCGGACCGCTTCAAGCGGGCAGCGCCCGGTGCCGCACCCCCTGCTCCGCCTCCGCCGCCGAGCTCGCCGCCCAGCAGTCCGCCGGTCAGCTTCGAGCCGCCAGCCCTGGCGCCACCGGCACCACCAGCGCCGCCGGCACCGCAGCCGCCGCCGGCGCCCAGCCCGCCTCCGCTCGACCCCTTCGTCCCGCTCGTCACCGGGCTCGCCCTGGGGGCGGTGCCGGCGATCGTGCCGCCGCCCCCGCCGCCGGTCGTGCGGCCGCTGCCGCCCGGCGGCGCCCCGGCCCGCACCTACCAGGTCGAGGAAAAGCGCGAAGAGGAGGCGGCGATCGAGGAATCGAAGGCCTTCTCGCGCCATGAAGAGGGCAGGGAAGGGCTGACGGTCCCGCCCTACCTGCCGGCGCTCGTCCTGATCCTCGCCCTCGCCGGCGCCTCGGTGCGCGGGGGCCCCGGCCCGGGGACGCGCCACCGTCGCCGCGAACGCCACCGACCTGCCCCCGCAACCACTGCCGTGATCAGACAAAGGAGCCGCCGATGAGAAGCAACCGAGCAACCTCGTACGCCGCCTGGGCGGCACTGGCCCTGTCCTTCGCCGCCTTCGTCTTCTCCGGCGTCGGCCAGTCGCTCGCCGCGAAGATGCTCCCCGGGCCGAGCGTGCAGCCGAAGAAGTTCGGGATCCTGCGGCTCAACGCGAAGCGGAAGTTTCCCCCCAGCGTGCTCCCGAACAGCGTCTTCGACCGCTGCTCGCCGGAGACGGTGAAGATCGGGACGGTCTGCATGATGACCAACCCCTATCCGTTGGAAAAAGACGAGATCGGCAAGAACGACTTCTTCTTCGCCACCCAGAAGTGCGCCAGCCTCGGTGGCTACCTGCCGACCGCGGCGCAGTTGATCGGCGCCGCGAAGCGGGTGAAGCTGGCGGGACGCGTCGACGACAACGAGGTCACCGCCTCGACCGACGTCGACCCCACCGATGGCCTCAAGGACAAGCGCGAGATGAGCGCGACCCTGACCACCACCGCCTCCGGCGGCCGCGCCGCCGGCTCGATGGGCGTCAGCGACGTTTCCCGCGGCGACCCCAAGGCGGGCGAGCCGGATCCGATCCCCCTGCCGGCCGACCCCTCGCCGGAAACCCTCCAGTACGTCACCGTCTACGACAACGCCAACCACGGCGGCTTCGCCGGGGCCAAGCCGGTCGGCCAGCCCGAGAACTTCCGCTGCGCCTTCAACTTCGCCCAGGGCCACGCTGGCGAGCTGAAATAGCCCGCAATTCGCCGAGACCGTAAAAAAGCACCCTGAGGGTGCTTTTTTACGGTCTCGGCGAACTCAGGCGGTGCGTTCAGGGCTGAAGCGGTAGCCGATGCCGAAGTGGGTGTGGATGTAGCTCCAGTCGGGGGCGACCAGTTCGAGCTTGTGGCGGACCTTGCGAACGAGGACGTCGACGGAGCGGTCGCGGCGGGGCATCTGCCCGCCCCAGATCTCGGTGTAGATCTGGGGGCGCTGGACGACGCTGTCCAGACGCTGGGCGAGCATGAAGAAGAGCTGGAACTCGCGTACGGTGAGGCCGGCGCGCCTGCCGTCGACGAGGACCTGCATCTCGTCGGGACGGACTTCGAGGTTCGCGATCTCGACGGCCTGCCGTTGGGAAGGAGGGGAAGCCACGCCGCCAGCCTCTCCGCCGCCGCCGCGGAGGTGGTGAAGAACCTGTTTCGAAGTGGAGAAGATCCCTCGGCGACGTTCACCAGTTCTTATCCAGACAGTTACGCCGCGTTCACTTAGCCGCACCGGGCCGGGCCGAGACTGACGGCGATCAGCCATCAATCCGCCACCAGGGAGCGAAAGCAGAATGAAACGTAAGCGTCTCCTGGCCGCCGCGGCTGCGCTCGCTCTGTGCGCGCCGCTGAGCGCGGCCACCGCGACCCAAGCCGCGACGATCACGATGAGTGGGTCGACCTCGATCGCCCCGCTCGCCACCAAGCTCGCCACGGCCTTCCTCAGCTCGCCGAAGGGCAAGGGCAACAAGGTCGTGATCCTCCAAGGGGGATCCGACATCGGCATCACCGATGTCTCCCGCGGGCGCGTCACCCTCGGGATGTCCTCGCGCGATCCGAAACCGGCCGATCCCGGCGGCATCGTCTTCAACAAGTTCGCCCGCGACGCGGTCTGCGTCGTCAGCAACGCCTCGAACAAGATCCCGACCCTGAGCCAGGCCCAGGTCCAGGACATCTTCTCGGGCCGGATTCGCAGCTGGAGCCAGGTGCCCGGCGCCACGGCCAGCGGTCCGATCGACCTCGTCGTCCGCACCGCCGCTTCGGGAACCCAGGACGCCTTCCAGAACATCTTCATGGGGACGACCCTGCGAGTCGCCGCCAGCGCGACGACCAAATCCTCCAACGGCTTGCAGGCGCAGACGATCAAGTCCGACCCGAACGCGATCGGCTACGCTTCCTTCGCCTTCACCGGCGGCCTGCACACGATTCCCTACCAGGGCGTCCCCTGCACGTTGCGGAACGCGAAGTCCGGGCAGTACGCCGGCAGCCGTAATTTCTTCCTCGTCAGCCGCGGCGCGGCGAAGGGGCTGGCCAAGTCGTTCATCACCTTCGCCCGCTCCAGCGCGGGGCAAGCGATCGTCGCCAGCGACTGGGTCCCGCTCCACTAGATGTTCAACCCGGCCGCGCCCGGTTTCTGGTCGGACCGCCGCGTCGAGCGCATGCTCGGCGCGGTGGCCTGCCTGGTCCTGCTGCTAATCGGCGGGATGATCGCCTTCGTTTTCGCCAAGGCGTGGCCCTCCTTCGCCCACAACGGCCTCGCCTGGTTCGGCGGCGGCGGCGACGTCGACCACCAGCTCGAGGACATCTTCAACTCGCCTTCGAACCCGTCGGACTACGTCTACGAGCTGCACGCCTGGCCGCTGCTCTGGGGGACCTTCGTCGTCACCGCTGGCGCGGTCCTGATCGGCATCGTCTTCTCGCTCTTCGCCGCGATCTTCATCGTCGAGTTCGCGCCGCCGCGGCTCTCCCGTCTGCTGGAGCCGGTGGTGCGGCTGCTCGCGGCGGTTCCCTCGGTCGTCTACGGGCTGATCGGGATCCTCGTCATCGTCCCCTGGGTCGGCGAGCACCTGATCAGCCTCGATCGCAAGGAATCGGTGGCCAACGTGATCCAGCTCGACGGAGCCAGCCTCGGGGTCGGGATCATGATCCTGACGATCATGATCGTGCCGATCATGATCGCGATCGTGGTCGACGCGCTGCGGGCGGTGCCGCGGAGCTGGACCGAAGGCGCCTCGGCCCTCGGCGTCAACCGCTGGCGGGTGACCTGGTCGATCGTCGTCCGCACCGCGCGCCCGGCGGTCGTCGCCGCGGCGGTCCTCGCTACGGCCCGGGCTCTCGGCGAGGCGATCATGCTCTCGATGGTCTCCGGCTCGGCCAGCTTCGCGCCGAACCCGATCGACGGCATCACCTTCCTCTTCGAGCCGACCCGCCCGCTTGCCTCGGCCCTGGTCGAGAACGTCGAAGGCCTGACCGTCGTCCCCTTCGGGCAGACCCTCTTCGCCTTCGCCGCGGTACTCCTCGTCTCCAGCATGTTCCTCTCCCTGGCCGGGTTCGTCGCCAAGCAGTCGATGCGCAGGTACGGGGTGCAGCCGTGAACGCGACCGCCCAGCGGCCCCCCGCCCTTCCCGCGCGCGCCACCGCGCCCCGCGACAGCGTCCGCGCCTGGCCGCTCCGCGACCAGGTCGGCTACTACCTGGCCTGGATCGCGGGCCTCGCCCTGCTCGCGATCGCCGGCTCAATCGTCGCCTACATGGCCTACCGCGGCGCCCAGTACTTCGACCTCTCTCTGCTGCTCGAGAGCCCCAACGCCGAGATCGACCAATCCGCCAGCGGTGGCTTCAAGGACCCGCTGATCGGGACCGCGATGCTGCTGGTCATGTCGACCCTGATCGCGGCGCCGCTCGGCGTGGCGATCGCGGTCTGGCTGACCGAGTACGGGCGTCCCGCCGGCCTCGCCCGCGCGGTCGAATCGGCGATCGAGATCGTCGCCGGCACCCCCTCGATCGTGCTGGCGATGTTCGGTCTGATCCTCTTCCAGGAATGGTTCGGCTTCCTCACCTTCGACGCCGAAGGCTCGACCCTCGGCCGCTCCTTCATCGCCGCCGCGGCGATGATGTCGCTGATCGCGCTGCCGCTCGTGGTCGGCGCCACCCGCGAGTCGCTGAACGCGATCCCGCGCCACGTCCGCGAGGCCTCCTACGCGCTCGGCAAGACCAAGGCCGCGACTATCCGCCGCGTCCTGTTGCCCGCCGCCCGACCCGGGATCGGCACCGGCACCGCGCTGGGGATGGGGCGGGTCGCCGGCGACACCGCGATCGTCGTCGTCCTCCTCGGCTCGACCCTGCAGATCATCAACGGCACCGACGGCGGCGTCTTCGGCCTCTTCCGCGGCACCGGCAGCACCCTGACCAGCTACATCTACCTCAACTCGCCGGCGGGGGAGGGCCTGGCGCCGGAAAAGGCCTACTTCGCCGCCTTCGTCCTGATGTGCCTGGTGATCGTCCTCAACTTCGTCGTCACCCGACTGGCGCGGGGAAGGAAGCCGCAATGGACCCGCTGACCGAGCTCGACCGCCGCGACGAGGACCTGCTGCGACCGCCGCCGCCGGTCCGTCGCATCCTCGTCGACGAGCAGCCGACGATCGTGCAGGCGCCCGCGACCGGGACCGTCGCCGGCAACGGTGCGGTCGGGATCGCGGCGGCGCCGGCCGTCCGCCGCGCCGAACCGAGCCCGGCGCCGAAGATCGAGCGGATGCGCGCCGAGGCGGTCTCGATCGCCTACGGCGAGAAGCTCGCCGTCGACAAGGTGACCATCCCCGTCCGCCAGGGCGAGGTGCTGGCCCTGATCGGCCCCTCCGGCTGCGGCAAGACGACGCTGCTGCGCTCCTTCAACCGCCTGGTCGAGCTGACCCCGACGGCGGTCCGCGGCGGCCGCATCAGCCTCGATGGCGAGGACATCGACGCGATCGAGGTGACCGCGCTGCGCCAGCGGGTCAGCATGGTCTTCCAGCAGCCCAACCCGTTCCCGATGAGCGTCTTCGACAACGTCGCCTACGCGCTGCGAGAACAGGGATCGCGGCGCCCGCGCCGGGAGTCGCTGCAGGACCCGGTTGCCGACGCGCTGCAGCGCGCGGGACTCTGGGACGAGGTCGGCTCGACCCTCGACCACCCCGCCCTGCGCCTATCCGGAGGCCAGCAGCAGCGGCTCTGCATCGCCCGCGCCCTCGCCGCCCGGCCCGAGGTGCTGCTCCTCGACGAGCCCTGCTCGGCGCTCGACCCGCGCTCGACCCAGGTGATCGAGGAGCTGATCCTGCGCCTGCGCGAGGAGGTCGCGGTGGTGATCGTCACTCACAACATGCAGCAGGCGCTGCGGATCGCCGACCACGTCGGCTTCATGTACCTCGGCGAACTGGTCGAGTACGGCCCGGCCGAGCAGGTCTTCGGCTCGCCGCGCGAGCAGCGCACGCGCGAGTACGTGGCGGGGGCGTTCGGATGATGCCGCTGCGCGCCTTCCCGGTCGCCGTGGCGCTGGCCGGCGTAGCGCTGGTCACCACCGGCTGCCAGTCGACCCAGTCGAAGAGCGCCCAGATCGGCGAGGAGCTCGGCCCGGTCCAGCAGGAACAGGGGCTGAAGATTTCCAAGCCGAGCAAGGCGGTGAAGGTCGTCTCCACGACCCTGCTCTCCGACGCCAACGGCAGCGCGGTCGTCGTCAGGGTCCGCAACACCTCCGGCCGGGACCTGGCTGACGTCCCGATCCTGATCGACGTCCTCGACGCGAAGGGCAAGAGCGTCTATTCGAACGACATTCCGGGCCTGGAGGCGGCGCTGACCTCGATCCCGTACGTCGCGGCGGGGCAGGAAGCGACCTGGGTCAACGACCAGGTTCTCGTCGCCGGCAAGCCGAAGACGGTGAAGGTCACGGTGGGGGAGGGAGGCACCCCGTTCAGCGGCGAGGTCCCCGGCATCGCGGTCTCGGCGCCGAAGCTCGAAGGCGATCCCTACTCCGGCGTCGTTGCCGGCGGCAAGGCCGAGAACGAGAGCGGGGAGAAGATCGACCGGCTGCTCCTCTACGCGGTGGCGCGCAAGGGCGGCGAGGTGATCGCCGCCGGCCGTGGCGCGATCGAAAGGATCAAGCCGGAGCCGAAGCCGCTTCCCTACAACGTCTACTTCATCGGCGACCCGCGAGGCGGAGCGGTCGAAGTCGTCTCGTTCCCGACCCTGCCGGGGGTGGATCGATGACCTGCCCGAGCTGCGGAGCCGCGCTCGCTGAGGACCAGCGCTACTGCCTCAACTGCGGTCAGCGGCAGGGTGAGCCGCGGGTCGACTTCCAGCGCCATCTCGATCCGGCGAAGAGGGCGGCAAACGCCAGCGGCCCAGACCGGGACCGTGACGTCGAGGCGCCCGCGAGTGCTCCCCCCGCGGCGCCGCCCGACAGGCGCCAGCGCGACTACGCGCCGCTGGCCGCCGCCGGCGGGATCGCGGTGCTCGGGATCATGCTCCTGATCGGGGTCCTGATCGGCCGCGGAACCGGCTCCGATCAGGCCTCCGCGCCCGCGCCCCAGGTCGTCACGGTCGCTCAGGGCGCGAGCGAAGGCGGCGCCGAGGAACCGGCGGCCGGGGGCGGGAAAAAGAGCCGCAAGGAGAAGGGCGGCAAGAAGAAGAACGCCGCCGCAGGCGGCAGCACCGACACCGGCGACGCGCCGATCGCGAGCGAACAGCAGCTCGAAGCGCTGCAGGGCAAGACGGGTCAGGAATACGCCGAAGAAAGCGCCAAGCTGCCGGACGAAATCGCGACGCCGGGCGAGGCGCCGCCAACCGACGGCAAGGCGCCCGGGGGCGGCAGCGGCGGGGTGACGATCGAATGAGCGGCGAGCGCACCACGCCGCAGCTGGAGCAGCAGCGCGAGCGCCTCTCGGCGCAGCTCGCCGAGCTGCAGTGGGACCTCGGCGGCATCGCCTACGAGATGGCGATCCGCGACCACTTCCGCCTCGACGTCCTCACCCGCCAGGCGGCCAAGCTGCAGCAGGTCGACGCCGAGTTGGCCGAGGTCGAGCGGCTGCTGCGCCTCGACCAGGCGGGCGCCGCCGGAGCCTGCGGCGATTGCGGCGCCCTCTACGCCCGCGGCGCGGTCTTCTGCTGGCAGTGCGGGAAGGACCTGATGCCGCAGACGCAGGGCGCCTCGGTGGTGGGATGAGGCACCTCGACAGCGTCCTCCGGGCCTTCGCCCTGGTCGTCACCGACCGCCGCTGGGCGGCGCCGCTGAGCGCGATGGCGCTCGGCTTCGGCCTCTTCCTCGGCGTCGCGATCGGGCCCGGCGCGGCGGGGTCGCGGGCCACCGGAGCGGGCCAGGTGATCGCCGTCGCACCGAGCGGCGACGACGGTGGGCCGGCGGAACCGGCCGAAGCGGGTGGCGGTTCCAGCTTCGAACCGGAAGAAGAGCTCCCGGCGGCGGAACCCGAAGCGCTCGAACCGAGTCTCGCCGAACCGGCGCTGCTGCCGGAACCGAGCCCCGAACCGGCGCCGGAGGAAACGACGCCGCCGAGGGAGGAACCGGCGCCGGAAGAAACCGAAACGGGCGAAAGGCAGCAGTTGAAGGGCACCGTGGTCCACGCCAATACCGCCGCCGGCAGCTACGCGATGGCGATCGCCGGCGGCGAACTCGTCGCGGTCCACGCGGCGAAGCTGCCGACCGCCGGGGAGAAGCTGGCGGTCGAAGCCGAGCCGCTCGAGAACAACACCTTCGCCGAGGCCGAGCGGAAAAAGACCGGGACGGCTTCGCAGGCCACGGCGCGGGGCGTCGTCACCTATGTCGACCCCGACCCGGCCGCGCCCGCCTACACCCTCTCCGGCCGCGGTTCCTCGATCCTCGTCCATCTCCCCGCGGGCTCGGCCGAGCTGCCGCAGCTCGGGGCCTACGCCACCGTCGGGGTCGGCATCGAGCCGCCGTCGCCGGCCGCCGAACCGGCGCCGCCGGCCGCCGCGACCGAACCGCCCGCCTGCGCCCCCGACCCCGGCCTGCAGCCGCCCCCGGCGCCGAAGCGGATCGTCGTCCAGCGCACGCTGAAGGCCGAACCGGAGCCCGCCACCTACTTCGACCTCAGCGGCGTC
Source organism: Solirubrobacterales bacterium (assembly GCA_035712025.1). Taxonomy (GTDB): domain Bacteria; phylum Actinomycetota; class Thermoleophilia; order Solirubrobacterales; family 70-9; genus VAYN01. The sequence continues at coordinate 8,297 of DASTBO010000007.1, read as the reverse complement.
CTCAGCGGCATCTGCCCCGCGACCGGCCAACTGCTGATCTCGGCCGACGACCTGCGCGCCAGCGATGCCGACCTGCTGCTGGCGGTGCCGCCGAAGCTGAAGGTGACGGCGCTGCGGATCGGCGACTCGGTCGTGGCCACCGCGACCGCCGCCGAAGACGGGACCCTCAGACTCGCCGGCCTGGCCAGCGACGAGGGGACCGAGGGCGCCGAAGACACCGGCCTCGCGCAGGGCGACCTGCAGCGCTGACGCACTTCTGAGGCCCGCTTGCCGCAAATTCGGGGTACGACCTTCCCGACCTGTGAAAATCGTGTAAACGCAGGCAAATTGGCGCTTCCGGTTGTGCATACAATCCGGTCACCGACTCAGCGCGCCCCCTCACAGCCACCGGCGCGGTCGAACTCCTTGAACTCTCAGCAGACCATCAAGCTCGCGGTTCTCGACACCGACAGCGGCTTCGTCACCGTCCTGGCGAAGCGAGCCGAGGCGGCCGGGTGGCAGCTGCGGCAGGCGACCGGTGCGGTCCCGCCCCAAGAACTGGTGGCGATGAAGCTGAACGCGGTCCTGGTCGACCCCGCCGTCCTCGGCGAGGAAGCCTGGAGCTACCTGGAGCGGATCTGCACCGAGCTCCCCGATCTCGGCGTGATCGTCTGCACGGGGCGCTCGACCGTCGCCCAGCGCGTCCGCGGCTTGCGGTTCGGCATCGACGACTGGATCACCAAGCCCTGTCATCCCGAGGAGGCGATGGCGCGGGTCGAGGCGGTCTCCCGTCGCCACCGCCGCGGCAGTGGCGACGGCGGGCCCGAGCCGGTCACCGCCGGCGAGCTGGAGATTCGCCCGGACCAGTTCCAGGCCTTTGCCGCCGGCGAGAGCCTCGACCTGACCCGCCGAGAGTTCGAGCTTCTCCACCTGCTGGCCAGCAGCAAAGGCCAGGTTCTGGAGCGGGAGACGATCTACCAGCGGGTCTGGGGCTACGCGATGGCCCACGGCGACCGCTCGGTCGACGTCTTCATCCGCAAGCTTCGCCAGAAGCTCGAGAGGCGCTCGTCGAGCTGGTCCTACATCCACACCCACTTCGGCGTCGGCTACCGCTTCGAACCCGAACCGGCGGGGATCGTCGAGGCCGAGATCCGACCCGCCGCCGAGGCCGATTTCACGGATCGTTCACAACAGCTTCACGACGAGGTAACGGTCGGCTCCTGACTCCTCGCCATGCTCGCGGGCATGGGAAGGCTGGAGATCAAGCCAAGCGAGCACGCGGCGCTGGTCGACGGTCGGCCGCTCAGCCTGACCGTCCGCGAGCTGCAGCTGCTGGTCACCCTCTCGGAGCACCCGCAGCGGATCATGACCCGGGACGAGCTGTTCGCCCAGGTCTGGGGCGGCCGTCCGCGCAGCGACGACCGCTCCGTGGACGTCTATGTCAGCCGGTTGCGGGCGAAGCTGGGCGAAGCGATCCCCGAGGCGGAGCTGATCCACACCCACAACGGCATCGGCTACCGCTTCTCGCCGGACGACTGAGGCGCCGGCGGAAACTGGCCATTCCGACTCCTTTTACATCTTTTTCACAACCTCGACACACCGACGTAACAAGCTGCGGATTGGCCGCTGCGACGCTGCCGCCAAGTCTGTGAAACCCACCCTAAGGAGACAGAGTGACTAGCTCTAAGTGGCTCGTGGCGATTGTCGCCGCAGCGATCCTCGCGATCGGCGTTGCCGCCTGCGGCAGCAGCGACGACACGTCCAGCAGCAGCGGAGGCGGAGACCTCTCTGGCTCGATCCGCATCGACGGGTCCAGCACCGTCGCCCCGCTGACCGAAGCGGTCGCGGAGGAATTCATGGCCGAGAACTCGGGCGTCCGGGTCACGGTCGGGACCTCCGGCACCGGCGGCGGCTTCGAAAAATTCTGCGCCGGCGAGACCGACATCAGCGACGCCTCGCGCGAAATCGAGCCCGAAGAGGTCGAAGCCTGCAAGAAGAACGGCGTCGGCTACGAGGACGTCCACGTCGCCACCGATGCGCTGACGGTGATGATCAACAACGAGAACCCCGTCTCCTGCCTCACGGTCGACCAGCTGGCGGACATCTGGGGCCCGGACTCCAAGATCGACAACTGGAGTGAAATTCCGGACGTCAAGGAGGAATTCGACCAGGAGCTGGCGCTGTTCGGCCCCGGCACCGACTCGGGCACCTTCGACTACTTCACCGAATCGATCAACGGCGAAGAGGGCGTCAGCCGCAAGGACTACAACAACGTCGGCGAGGACGACAACGCCACCGTCAAAGGCGTCGAGGGCTCGCCCGGCGGGATGGGCTACGCCGGCTTCTCCTACTACACGGAGAACGAAGGCAGCCTGAAAGCGCTGGAAGTCGACAACGGCAAGGGCTGCGTGCTGCCGTCAGTCGAAACCGCCCAGGACGGCAGCTACGCGCCGCTGAGCCGACCGCTGTTCATGTACCCGAGCGAGAAGGCGCTGCAGAAGCCGGAGGTCAAGGCGTTCATCGAGTACTACCTCGAAAACGTCAACTCGGCCGCCGAGTCGCTCGGCTTCGTGCCGCTGACCGACGAGCAGCTGGCCGAGTCCGAAGCAGCCGCCGAAAAGATCGGCGCCTAGGCACCGCGAAGAACGACGCGTGAGCAACGAGACGACAAGCGCACGACAGCCGACCGGGGGACCCCCCGGTCGGCTGCAGGCGCAGAACAAGCGCTACGGCGAGCGGGCGATCAGATGGCTGCTCGCCTTCTGCGCGATCCTCTCGGTCCTCACCACCACCGCGATCGTCATCTCCCTGATCGGCCCGACGATCGGCTTCTTCGAAATCGTCCCGGCTGACGAGTTCCTCTTCGGGATCGACTGGACCCCGCAGTTCGAGCCGCCGAGCTTTGGCGTCCTCGGCATCGTCCTCGGCACCCTCAACGTCACCATCTGGGCGATGCTGTTCGCGATCCCGATCGGGCTCGCCTCGGCCCTCTACCTCAGCGAGTACGCCTCGCCGCGGGTGCGCAAGACGCTCAAGCCCATGCTCGAGGTCCTGGCCGGCATCCCCACCGTCGCGATCGGCATCTTCGCCGTCAGCTTCCTCCTTCCCCACGTCATCGTCCCGCTCTGGCCCGGGGACTTCCTCGGCGGCGCTGAAGGCAAGCCCTTCGTGGCCCTCGCCGCCTCCCTGGGAATCGGCCTGATGGTGGTCCCGATCATCGCCTCGCTCTCCGACGACGCGATGCGGGCGGTCCCGCGGGGCCTGCACGAGGGGGCTTACGCGCTGGGCGCGACGAAAGCCAAGGTGGCGACGCGGGTGATCTTCCCCGCCGCCCTCTCGGGCATCGTCGCCTCGATCGTGCTGGCGATCTCACGGGCGATCGGCGAGACGATGATCGTCGTCCTCGCCGCCGGCTCGACCCCCAACGCGACCCTCAACCCGGTCGAATCGATCCAGGCGATGACCTCCTACATCGCGACGACCGCGACCGGCGACATCTCAACCGGCTCGGTGGACTACAAATCGGTCTTCGCCGTCGGCACCGTCCTCTTCGTGATGACGCTGGTCATGAACGTGATCAGCATCCGCCTGGTTCGCAAGTACCGCGAGGTCTACGAGTGATGGAGGCCGGAGGCGCAAGCGCGTCCCGGAACCGGCTGGCCGTCGCCGGCGCCCGCGCCTCCACCCAGGCGATGCTCCGCGGTCAGCCCCGCGGCGACGTGATCCGCAACACCCTCTTCGCGGGGATGCTCCTGGTCGCCATCCTCATCGCCCTCGCCGGACTGATGGCACTGGTGATCCAGGCATTCGTCAAAGGGTCCGCGGCGCTCGGGCCCGACCTCTTCCTGAACCCGCCGTCGAAAATCAATCCCGAGCAGGGCGGGTTCCGCCCGGCGATCATCGGCTCCCTCCAGCTGATCGCCGGCGTCCTGCTCTTCGTCGTCCCGGTCGGGGTGGGGGCGGCGATCTACCTGGAGGAGTACGCGGACAAGACCCGCTGGTGGAACAAGCTGATCGAGGTCAACATCCAGAACCTGGCCGCGGTGCCCTCGATCATCTACGGAATCCTCGGCCTCGCTTTCATCGTCCGCGGGCCCCTGGACCTCGGCTTCATCCTCGCCGCCGGCTCGCTGACCCTGGCGCTGTTGGTGCTGCCGATGGTGATCATCGCCTCCAGGGAGGCGCTGCGAGCCGTTCCCGACTCGATCCGACAGGGTTCGCTGGCGCTGGGGGCGACGCAGTGGCAGACGATCCGCCGGCAGGTTCTCCCGGCCTCTATCCCCGGCATCGCCACCGGCGTCATCCTCGCCGTCTCCCGGGCGCTCGGAGAGACGGCGCCGCTGCTGCTCGTCGGCGCGACCGTGTTCGTCACCTTCGACCCCACGCCCTTCGGCAGCGACGGCTACTCCGCCGTCCCGGTGCAGATCTTCAACTACGCGGTGCAGGCGCAGGACGAGTTCCAGACCCTCGCCTTCGCCGGGGTAATCGTGATGCTGATCGTCCTGTTGGCGATGAACAGCTTCGCGATCTGGCTACGAAATCGTTACGAGCAAAGGTGGTAGGTGATCTACTGTGAGTGGACAGATGGCCCAGGACGAGATTAGACCTGAGGCGGCACGGGAGACGCGGGAAGCGGCGGCCGAGCGGGCGGCGATCGCGGTGCGGCCCGAGTTCCGCTCCGGCACCGCCGCCGACTTCGAGAGAACCGTCTTCGAACTGAAGGGGATGGAGGTCTTCTACAGCGGCGTCTCCGCCGTGAAAGGGATCTCGATGGATATCGGTCACAACGAGGTGACCGCCCTGATCGGCCCCTCCGGCTGCGGCAAGAGCACCCTCCTGCGCTGCCTCAACCGGATGAACGACCTGATTCCCAACGCCGAAGTGCAGGGCGAGCTGCTGTACCACGGCGAGGACCTCTACGGCCCGAACGTCGACCCGGTCCAGGTGCGGAAGCTGATCGGGATGGTGTTCCAGAAACCAAACCCCTTCCCCAAGTCGATTTACGACAACATCGCCTTCGGCCCCCGGGTCCTGGGGCGGAAGGACGGCCTCGACGAGGTGGTCGAGAAAGCACTCCGCGGCGCCGCCCTCTGGGACGAGGTGAAGGACCGGCTGAAGGACAACGCCTTCGGACTCTCCGGAGGGCAGCAGCAGCGCCTCTGCATCGCCCGCTGCATCGCGGTCGAGCCCGACGTGATCCTGATGGACGAGCCCTGCTCGGCGCTGGACCCGATCTCGACCGGAAAAATCGAGGATCTGATGATCGAGCTGAAAGAGCGGTACTCGATCGTGATCGTCACTCACAACATGCAGCAGGCGGCGCGGGTCTCCGATCGCACCGCGTTCCTGATGGTCGAGCTCGATGCGGAGGAGCACAATCGCTGGGGCCGCTTGGTCGAGTACGACGTGACCGAGAAGATCTTCACCAACCCCGCAGACAAGCGCACCGAGGACTACGTCTCCGGGAAAGTGGGCTGATGCCCGAGAGCGTCCGCGTGCATTACCAGGAGGAACTCGACAACCTCGAGGCAAGCGCCCTCGGCGGCCTCGACCTGGTCAACACCGCGCTGACCCGGACGATGGAAGCGGTCGAGCACCAAGACGTCGAGCTGGCGCAGGTGGTGATCGCCGACGACGACCGCATCGACGGCCGCTACCTGGAGGTGCACCAGAGCCTGATCACGCTGCTGGCGACGCAGTCGCCGGTGGCGACCGATCTGCGCTTGATCTCCTCGCTGCTGCACGTGCTGAAGAGCATCGAGCGCATGGGGGACCAGTGCGTCAACGTCTGCAAGCTGATTCCGCTCTCCGGCCATGAGGCTCCGGCCGATCCGGAGATGGTGAGGCTGATCCTGTCGATGGGCGGCCATACGAAGACGCTGATCTCGCAGGCCAAGCGGGCCTTCGAGGAGCGCAACGTGGAGATGGCGCGCGACCTGGTGCGCCGCGACGACGTCGTCGACAACCTCAACCGCGAATGCTTCCACCTGGCGCTGGCGATCGGCGACGACGCCGACCGGCGCGAGTGGGCGATGACGATGCTGCTGGCGGCGCGGGCGATCGAGCGGATCGCCGACAACGCCGTCGACATCGGCGAGCAGGTCGCCTTCGTCGTCACCGGGTTGTTCCGGGAGTTCGAGGACGCGTCGCACCCGTCTTAACGCCGGGCACCCGGGTTGAGATCCGGGGTGCCTGGGAACATGCGGAGGATTGCGCCATGACCCTCTGCGCCGCGATAGACATCGGCTCGAACACCACGCGACTGCTCGTCGCGGAGCCCGTCGACGGGCAGTTGAAGAAGGTGATGGAGCAGCGGGCGTACACGCGGATCGGCAAGGCCGTCGACGAGAAGGGACGGATCACGGCCGAGAAAGTCGAGGAAGTGGGGGAGGTCGTCGCCACCCAGGTACGGCTCGCCCGCGAGCTCGGCGCGGAAGAGATTCGCGCCGTCGCCACCGCCGCGGTGCGCGACGCGCGCAACTGCGAAGAGGTCGCCGAGGCGGTCGGCGCGGCGGCCGGCGTGCCGATCGAGGTCCTGCCCGAGGAGGAGGAGGGGCGACTTTCCTTCCTCGGCGCGACCAAGACGCTCGGCCACCCGGCCGAGGGGCTGATCGGCGTCGTCGACATCGGCGGCGGCTCGACCGAGGTGATCCTCGGCACCGTCTCCGACGGCGTCCAGAGCGTCCGCTCCTGGCCGGTCGGCTCCGGCAACCTCGCCGACGAGCTGATCTCCTCCGATCCGCCCTCGGCGGCCGAGATCCGCCGCGCCCGCGACCGCATCGAGGACATCTTCGAGGGAGTCGAGATCGAGCCCCCCGCCCAAGCGGTGGCCGTCGGCGGCTCCGCCACCTCGCTCCGGCGCCTGGTCGGCGCCGTGCTCGAGTACGAGACCCTCGAGCGCGGCATCCGCGTCCTCTGCGGCGACCCCGCCGCCGACGTCGGCCGCCGCTTCGAGCTCGACCCGACCCGCGTCCGCATCCTCCCGACCGGAGTCCTCCTCCTCGAGAAGCTCTCCGACCTCCTCGGCCAGCCCCTCCAGATTGGCAAGGGCGGCCTCCGCGAGGGCGTCATCCTCGACCTCCTCAACGGCAGCATCAACGGCTCCCCGGAGCGCGTCGCGGCCTAGCGGCTACTTAAAGAACCTTACTGTTCAAAAAATAACTAAGTTTTGGGGCTGACCCGCCTGCTTCATGGGTCTAAGGTCGCGAGCCATGCGCTTCCGCAAGGACTTACGACTGGGGGGGACCATCCTAGGGCTGATCGCTCTGGCCCTCTTCATCCCGGTTAGTCAAGTTTTCGCTTGCGAATACAAACTCGAGTTTGGCGACACCTCCACTGGGGCGGGTCAGCTATCGCTTCCTCGAGATGTTGCCGTCGATCCGAGCGGCAACGTTTGGGTCGCCGACACGGGTCATAAACGCGTCCAGAAGTTCAACTCCAGCGGCGAATTCGTCAGTCAATTCGGCCTGACCAGCCTCACCGGGGTCAACGGCATAACCACTGATGCCAGCGGCAATGTCTTAGTCGCGACGGCGACGAAGATCCGGAAGTACAAATCGAATGGGGAACTGCTGAGCGAATTCGGGAGTGAAGGAACCGGTAATGGCCAGTTCAAAAGTGCTCAGGATCTCGCAGTTGACGCCTCGGGAAGTATCTGGGTTGTGGACAAAGGCTCGGCCGGCACCGCCGTTCGCGTCCAAAAGTTCAACTCGAGCGGCGTCTATCAGAGTCAGTTCGGCAAAGAAGGAACCGGCAACGGCGAATTCAAATTACCGGAAGCCATCGCCGTCGACTCGGAAGGCAACCTGCTAGTCGCTGATACGGGAAACAACCGCTACCAAGAATTCAACTCAGCCGGCGAATTCGTCCGCAAAGTTGGCAGTGCCGGCACCGGCAACGGCCAGTTCGAATCACCTCGCGGTATCGCCGTCGACTCGGAAGGCCGCGTATGGGTTGCTGATTCGGGTAACAGCCGGATTCAGCGATTTAGTTCCAAAGGCTCGTACCAAGCGCAGATTGGAATCTACGGGCCAAACCCGGGTGAGTTCATCGAACCGCGCGGAATTGCAATCTCGGGCTCAAACCTCTGGGTTGCCGACACGGGCAACAATCGGGGGCAGAAGTTCAATCTAACGCCCGAATTCCTCCTCGACTTCGGAGATGAGGCATCCGGCCCTGGGCGCCTCTCCGCGCCACGCGACGTCGCAATTGACGCCGGCGGCAACGCTTGGGTCGCCGACACGGGTCATAAACGCGTCCAGAAGTTCAACTCCAGCGGCGAATTCGTCAGTCAGTTCGGGATCTCGGCCGGAGTGACT
>DASTBO010000006.1:0-17854 GCA_035712025.1 Solirubrobacterales bacterium | reverse complement strand
GGGTCATGTCCGGGTGGGTGACGGTGACCGGTCCCCCCCGCTCGATCTGGCTGCGGAAGATCGGCACCACGCTGCCGGAGGAGGCGAGGACGTTGCCGAAGCGGACCGAGGCGAAGCGGGTCTCCGGGTATTTCACGCCGGCGGCCTGGACGATCCACTCGGCCATCGCCTTCGAGGCCCCCATCACCGTCTTCGGGTTGACCGCCTTGTCGGTGGAGATGAGGACGAAGCGCTCGACTTTGGAGGCGGCGGCGGTCTCGGCGGTGACCCGGGTGGCGATCGCGTTGTTGCGGACCGCCTCCAGCGGGTTGGACTCCATCAGCGGCACGTGCTTGTAGGCGGCGGCGTGGAAGACGACGTCGGGCTTGAAGCGCTGCATCACCTCCAGCATCCGCGCCGGCTCCTTGCAGTCGGCGAGCACCGACTCGACGCTGCTGAAATGCCGCTCCTCGACCATCTCGCGGTCGATCTGGAAGAGGTTGTCCTCGGCGTGGTCGAGCATCACCAGGAGGCGCGGCTTGACCTGGGCGATCTGGCGGCAGAGCTCTGAGCCGATCGAGCCGCCGGCGCCGGTGACGAGGACCCGGCGGTCGCGCAGGTAGGCGCCGACGCGGTCCAGCTCGCGGACGATCGGCTCGCGGCCGAGCACGTCCTCGACCCGCACCTCGCGCAGCTGTTTGTTCAGCTGGACGCCGCCGCGCAGCAGCTCGAAGACGGTCGGCAGGGTGCGGACCGCGATCTCGCGGTCGCGACAGGCGGCGACGATCCGGGCCCGCAGGGTCCCCGGCGCCGAGGGGATCGCGATCACCACCTCGTCCGGTTTGGTCTCGTCGAGGATCTTCTCGATCTGCTTGGTCGAGCCGAGCACCTTCAGCCCCAGCATCCGCATCCCGCGCTTGCGTGCGTCGTCGTCGACGAACCCGATCGCGGTGGCGCCGAGGTTGGGGTTGAGCTGCAGCTCGCGGACCACCATCTGCCCGCCGGAGCCGGCGCCGACGACGAGGACCTCGTGCTTGGGCACCCGCGAGCCGCGACTGGGCCGTTCGACGATCAGCCGCACGGCGAGGCGGGCGCCGGCGATCAGGATCAGGGTGAGGATGAAGTCGATCACCTCGACCGAGCGCGGCAGCGTGTGCTCGAAGGGCTTGGCGACGGCGAAGACGACGACGAGCAGAGCGCTGGCGACGGCGACGGCGCGGAGGATCAGCATGAAGTCCCGGCCGCTCACGTAGCGCCACCACTTCTGGTAGAGCCCGAAGGCGGCGAAGACGATCAGCTTGCCGGCGACCACGAACCCGACCGACTGGGCGAAGAGCACCTCGTAGCGGTGCGGCCAGCCGTGCGGCTGGTCGAGGAAGCGCAGCTGGAAGGCGAGGAAGTAGGCCAGCGCGACGAGCACGGCGTCGGCCGCCACCTGCAGGACCCGGTTGCGGTAGACGGGGTGGTTCAACCGGCGCATGAACAGCCGAGTTTAGTTGCTGCTCCGCTCTCTCCCTACAATGCCGCCTTCACGAATGCCGCCCCTCCTCCTTGCCAGCGTCACCGATTTCTTCCTCGACCCGATCGTCAACTGGGGAACCGACTTCATCAGCAGCGCCGGCCTGCCCGCCGTGTTCATCCTGATGACGCTCGAGTCCGCCTGCCTGCCGGTGCCGAGCGAGGCGATCATGCTCTTCGCCGGCTCCAGCGTCGCCGCCGGCGAACTGACCCTGTTCGGGGTCGTCGCCGCCGGCGTGCTCGGCAACCTGGTCGGCTCCTGGATCGCCTACGCCGTCGGCTACTACGGCCGCATCGACCTGCTGGAAAAGAACAAGCTGATCCACATCAGCCCCAAGCACCTGGCCTGGGCCGACCGGTGGTTCGAGCGCTACGGCGACGCGACGATCTTCTTCTCGCGGATGCTGCCGATCATCCGCACCTTCATCTCGCTGCCGGCCGGCGTCGCCAAAATGCCCTTCTGGCGCTTCACCCTGCTGACCACGCTCGGCTGCATCCCCTGGGTGCTGATGCTGGCGCTGGTCGGCAAGAGCGTCGGCGAGAACTGGGAAGAGTGGCGCGACCACCTGCACTACCTCGACTACCTGGTCGTCGTCGGGATCCTCGCCCTCGGCGTCTACCTGCTGATCCGCCGGCGGCGCGGCGGCGGTCCCGGCGAGGGCGAGGGCGAGCCGGCCGGCACCCCCGAGCCCGCCGGCGCCCCCCCGGCTTGAGCGACGGCGCCCTGCCGGCCGCGCGCGCGGTCGCCCTCGGGCTGGTCCAGGGCCCGGCCGAGCTGCTGCCCGTCTCCAGCTCCGCCCACATCGTCCTCGTCCCCTGGCTGGCGGGCTGGGACTGGGAGGCGATCGATCCGGAGCTGCGCAAGAGCTTCGAGGTGGCCCTGCACACCGGCGCGGCGGCGGCGCTGCTGATCGGCCAGCGGCGGCTGATCGGCGAGGAGCTGCGCCAGTTCGACGGCCGCCGGGTGCTGCTGCTCGGCCTCTCCTTCCTGCCGGCCGCGGTGGTCGGCTACACGCTCGAGCGGCCGATCGAGAAGCACCTCGGCGGACCGCGGACGACCGCCTACGGCCTCCTCGCCGGCGCCGCGGCGATGCTGCTCGCCGACCGCCGACCGCAGCGACGCGGGCGCGGCGAAGCCACCGCCGTCGACGGCCTCGCCCTGGGCATCGCCCAGGCGGCGGCGCTGGCACCCGGCGTCTCGCGCAACGGCGTCACCCTGGCCGCCGCCCGCTGGCGCCGCTTCTCCCGCGACCAGGCCAACCTGCTCTCACGCACGATCGCCCTGCCGATCATCGTCGGCGCAACGGCCCTCAAGGGCACGCGCCTTGCCCGTCGCGGCACCACGCCCGAGGTGCGGCGCGCGCTTGCGGTCGGCGTCGCCGCCTCCTTCGCTTCCACCCTCGCCTCCCAGCGCCTGATCCGCCTGGTCGAGCGCGACCGCGCGCTCTGGCCGTACGCGGCGTATCGGGCTGGCCTCGCGGGCGTCGTCCTCGGCAAACTCAGCCGTCGCCATTCGTCTGTTCCTTTTTGTTGCCGGGCAAGGAAAAGGAACAGGTGAGTCGGATGAGAGAATCCGGCAGGTGAGCGCGAGCGACGCCTATGCGAAGGCCGGAGTCGACCAGGGGGCGGCGGACTCGGCCGTGGCCGGGCTGGTGCGGGCCCTGGGGGCAATCCAGCTCGGGCGGCCGTCGGCGCAGGTGCCGCTGCCCGGGCACTACGCGAGCGTGATCAGGCTCGACGAGCGGTTGGGGATCGCGCTCTCGACCGACGGCGTCGGCACCAAGCTGGTCCTGGCCGAGCAGCTGGGGCGCTTCGACACGGTCGGGATCGACTGCGTGGCGATGAACGTCAACGACGTGATCTGCGTCGGCGCCGAGCCGCTGGCGATGCTCGACTACATCGCGATCGAGAAGGCCGACCCCGCGGTCTGCGAGGAAATCGGCGTCGGCCTGGCGCGCGGCGCGGAGAAGGCCGGGATCGAGATCCCCGGCGGCGAGCTGGCCCAGCTCGGGCAGCTGGTCCGCGGCGTCGACGTCTCCGGCGCCTGCTTCGGGACCGTCGCCCTCGACGCGATCGTCGACGGCTCGGCGGTCGAGCCCGGCGACGTCGTCATCGGCCTCCCCTCCACCGGCCTGCACTCCAACGGCTACACCCTGGCCCGCTCGGCGCTGGCGGCGATTCCGCTCGACGACGAGCGCCTCGGCCGCCCGCTCGGCGACGTCCTGCTCGAGCCGACCGAGATCTACGTCAAGCCGATCGTCGAGCTGCTGCGCTCCCCGGTGGACGTCCGCGGCCTCGCCCACATCACCAGCGGCGGCACCAAGAACCTGCTCCGCCTCGCCGCCGAGGTCGGCTACGAGATCGACGACCCGCTGCCCGTTCCCCCCGTCTTCGACCTGATCCAGGAGCAGGGCGGCGTCTCCGACGAGGAGATGCAGGAGGTCTTCAACATGGGCTGCGGCTTCTGCGTCGTGGTCCCCGCGGGCGACGAGGGGGGCGCGCTGGAGCTGCTCAGACGCCACTATCCGGAGGCGAAGCGGATCGGCCGCGCAACCGATGGACCACGCAGGATCCTCTAAGCCGCCTCGGCGGGCGATGCGTCGTAACGTTGGCGCGTAAGTGAGCAACCGGCCCTCCACCAGCTCTCAGATGATCGGCACCGTGCTTTCCGGCCGCTACAAGCTGGAGGCGAAGCTCGGCAGTGGCGGGATGTCGACGGTGTACCTGGCGCGGGACACGACGCTCGATCGCCAGGTCGCGGTCAAGATCCTGCACCGGGAGATGTCCGAGCAGGAGGACCAGCTGCAGCGCTTCCGCCAGGAGGCGCGAGCGGTGGCGAAGCTCTCCCACCCCAACGTCGTCGCCGTGATCGACGCCGGCGAGGACGGCGGCCACCCCTACATCGTCTTCGAGTACGTCGAGGGCGAGACGCTCAAGCAGCGGATCGCCCGCGTCGGCGCCCTCGACCCGCAGGAGGCCCTCGCCTACGCGATCGAGGTCGCCCGCGGTCTGACCGTCGCCCACAACCGCAACATGGTCCACCGCGACATCAAGCCGCAGAACGTCCTGATCGACGCCGAGGGGCGGGCCAAGCTGACCGACTTCGGGATCTCGCGCCAGCTCGAGCAGGACGGGATGACCGCCACCGGCCGGGTCCTCGGCACCACCGACTACGTCTCCCCCGAGCAGGCGATGGGGCACCCGGTCGACCAGCGTTCCGACGTCTACTCGCTCGGCGTCGTCCTCTACGAGATGCTCGTCGGCCAGGTCCCGTTCCACGCCGACAGCCAGGTCGGGGTGGCGATGAAACACGTCAACGAGGAGCTGCCCGACGTCCAGCAGCGCCGGCCGGAGCTCTCCGCCGCGGCGGCGATGGTGGTCGAGCGGGCGACGGCGAAGGATCCCGATCAGCGCTACCAGCGGGTCGGCGAGCTGATCGACGACCTCGCCACCGCGCTCGAGGTCGAGGCCGCACGGGCCGGCGGGAGCACCGGCGAGGCGACCAGCATCCTCGACGCGGTGGCGCCGGCCGAGCGCAAGCTCCCCGGCCGCCGCGGTCGCCGCTCCTGGCTGGCGATCGGCGCGATCGTCCTCCTCGGCGCCGCCGTCCTGCTCGCCGTGCAGCTGATCGGCAGCGGCAACGGGCCCGGGGGCGGCGGGGCGCTGAAGGGCAAGGGCTCGCCGGTGGCGCTCGCCGAAGCCTCCGACTACGACCCGCAGGGAGACGACTCCGAGGACCCCGAAACCGTCAGCCTCGCGGTCGACGGCGACCCGACCACCACGGCCTGGAGCAGCGAGCACTACGACACCGAGGACTTCGCCGGCACCAAGACCGGGCCCAACCCCGGGGTCGGCCTCTACGTGGTCAGCAGGTCGACCACTACCCCGAGCGAGATGATCGTCCGCTCCCCCTCCCCCGGCTGGGACGCGGAAGTCTTCGCCTCGCCCTCGGGGCCGCCGGAGGAGCTCTCCGAATGGGGCGAACCGGTCGGCGAGGTGACCGACGCCGAAAAGAACGAGGAGATCGAGCTCCACCTCGGCTCGCCGGCGAAGTACTTCCTGCTCTGGTTCACCAGGGCCGCCCCCTCCCAGGAACAGGAAGGCCGCTACCAGGTCAAGATCAGCGACGTGAAGCTGATCGACTGAAGCGGGGCCATCGCGGGTATGTGAGTGACCGTTCTCACGGGACCTTTACATCGATCCGTGTAACATTTGACAATGGCAGAGCGAGGCGCCGTACCCAACGTTCCCAAAGCGCGTCAGCGCGCCCTCCATGCCGTCCGCTCGCTGTTCACGCCGCTGCTGCCGGACGACTACCTCGAACTGATCAACCCGCTCTGGTCGACCCAGGAGCTGCGGGGCCGGATCGAGCGGATCGATCGCGAGACGCCGGACGCGGTCACGGTCCTGATCCGCCCGGGCTACAAATGGGAGGGCCACCGGCCCGGCCAGTACCTGCGAATCGGCGTGATCGTCGACGGCGTCCACCACTGGCGCGCCTACTCGCTGACCACCGACCCCGGCCGGCCCGACGGGCTGATCGGGATCACCCCGAAGCTGGTCGACGCGGGAAAGGTGTCGCCCTTCCTCGTGCACAAGTCGCGCCCTGGCGACATCGTCCGGCTGGGGGGCGTCGAAGGGACCTTCGTCCTCCCCGACCCTCCGCCGAAGCGCCTCCTCTTCATCAGCGCCGGCAGCGGCATCACCCCGATCATGAGCATGCTGCGCAGCCTCGACCGCGACGGGGCGCTGGACGATGCGGTTCACGTCCACTCCTCGCGCACCGCAGAGGGGATCATCTTCGGCGAGCAGTGGCGGGCCCTCGCCGCGAGGCGACCCGGCTACCGCCCCCACCTGCGCCTCACCGGTGAGGCGGGGCGGGTTGCCCCGGCCGACCTCGACCGGCTCTGCCCGGACTGGCGCGAGCGCCAAGCGTTCGTCTCCGGCCCGGGCGAGATGCTCGACGCCCTCGTCCGCCACTGGCGCGAGGAGGGCGACCCCGAACGGCTGGCGATGGAGCGCTTCCAGCCGGTGATCGGCGGCGACGCCCTCGCCGGGGAGGGCGGCACGATCCGCTTCCTCTCCAGCGAGATCGAGGCCGAGTGCGGCAGCGGCACGCCGATCCTCGTCGCCGGTGAGGAAGCCGGCGCCGAGCTGCCGTTCGGCTGCCGGATGGGGATCTGCCACACCTGCATCGGCAAGCTCTGCAAGGGAGAAGTGCGGGACCTGCGGACCGGAGAGGTCCACGGGCAAAAGGGAGAAATGGTCCGAACCTGCGTCAATGCGCCAGAAGGCGACGTTGCAATCGCTCTATGAGAAAGGCACCGAAAGCCAGATGAGCACGACCGCCACGCCACCGATAGACACCCAGGAGCAGAGCCCGCTCGCGCACCTCTCCGAGGAGCAGTTGGCGGAGCTCGCCCGCGAGTTCGACGCGATCCGCGACCGCGTCATGGAGGAGCTCGGCGACCGCGACCGCCGCTACATCGAGAGCATGATCGAGATGCAGCGCCGCCTCGCCGTCCTCGGCCGCATCCTGCTGCTCGCCTCGCGCAACCGGGCCGGCTGGTGGGCCGGAACCTCGGCCCTCTCGGCGGCGAAGATCCTCGAGAACATGGAGATCGGCCACAACGTCATGCACGGCCAGTGGGACTGGATGAACGACCCCCGCATCCACTCCTCGACCTGGGACTGGGACACCGCCTCGACGGCCGAGGCCTGGAAGCACTCCCACAACTACGTCCATCACACCTACACCAACATCCGCGGCAAAGACAAGGACCTCGGCTACGAGATCATGCGGATCGACCCGGCGCAGAAGTGGAACCCGGTCTACCTCGCGCAGCCGGTCTACAACCTGATCCTGATGGCGCTGTTCGAGTGGGGCGTGGCCCTGCACGACCTCGACTTCGAGGCGATCCGCAAGGGCCACAAGCCGATGCACCAGGTGAAGCGGGAGCTGAAGGGGATCGCCGGCAAGGCCAAAAGCCAGGTCGTCAAGGACTACATCGCCTGGCCTCTGGTCAGCGCCCTGGCGGCGACGGCCGTCGACGTGGCGGTGGAGACGCGACGGCAGCGCAAGCAGCCACGCGGTCTCCTCGGACGGGTGAAGCGGAAGCGGCAGAGTCGCTGGGCACCGGTGGTCCAGGCTGCGCTCGAGGGCGGCAGCCGGACCTTCCGCGCGACCGCCAAGGCCGATGCCACCGCCAACATCGTCCGCAACGTCTGGGCCTACGCGATCATCTTCTGCGGCCACTTCCCCGACCAGACCTACACCTTCTCCCAGAAGGAGGTCGAGGACGAGAGCCGCGGCGGCTGGTACGTCCGCCAGCTCACCGGCTCCGCCAACATCGAGGGCGGGCCGATGTTCCACATCGCCAGCGGCAACCTCGGCTACCAGGTCGAGCACCACCTCTTCCCCGACATGCCGAGCAGCCGCTACGCCGAGATCGCCCCGCAGGTGAAGGACGTCTGCGAGCGCTACGGCCTCCCCTACAACAGCGGCCCCTTCAGCCAGCAGCTGGGGATGGTGCAGCGGACGATCCTGCGCCTCGCCCTCCCCGGCGGCAAGCCCCGGCCGAAGCCGGGGCCCTACCGCGGGGAGAGCAACGGGAACGGCTCGGCTGCCTGAGCCGCGCTTCTAACCCCCGGCGACGGGGGCGATCGGGGTGCACCAGAAGCCGCGCGGGTGGGCCGGGTCGAGCGCGGTGAGGACGTCGGCGCCGACGATGTGGTCGTACGGCATCGAGAGGTGGTCGCCGAGGTCGAGGATGCACTGGTTCTGGAGCAGGACGTTCTTCGCCCCCGAGAGGAAGGCCGAGGTGTAGGGGGTGACGACCTGGTCGAAGCGGGTCTGGATCACCGTGTATTCCACCCCCGGTACGGTCTCGCCGCCGGCGTTGAGGTTTGTGATGAAGGCCGAATCGACCCGCTGCTGCTCGCAGGCGGGGCAGAGGGCGCCGGTGAACTGGTTCGCTCCGGGGAAGAAGTTGCTGAGGATGAACAGGCCGTCGAGGGTCGTGCCGTGGTTCGACGGCGAGAGCCCGACGAGGGTGTGGACCTCCGCCGCCCCGCCCAGGTGCTTGAGGTAGTAGCGCGGCATCATCCCACCCTGAGAGTGACCCACCAGGTCGGCCTCCGCGGCGCCGGTCGCGGCCAGGACTTTGTCGACGAAGGCGCTCAGTTCGCCGGCGGAGGTCGGGATGTCGTCGACGCCGTAGACGCCGACCGCGCCGCTGCCGTTGTAGTCGCCGTAGTTGAGAGCGAAGACGCAGTAGCCGTTGTTCTTCAGCAGCGGCGAGATCGCCTGCCAGCTGTTCGACATGTCGGCGAAGGTGCCGTGGACGAGGACGACCGGGCGCGGGTGGGCCGCGGTCGGTTTGCAGCTCCAGTCGTTGGCGCCGGGCGGGCTCGCCGTCGGGCTGGTGTGGGCGTAGCCGTAGACGCCGTTCCAGATCACCGGCAGGTCCGCCTGCGCGCTCCCCGCTCCCAGGCCGAGCATCGCCACCGCCGTCGCCACCAGCACCGCCATCGTCCGCCGCATCGCCATTCCTCCCGTTGCCTGCTGCCTACTTAAAAGTTACTGTAAAGATACTTGAGCTTTCGTAGCTCGTCGTTCCCCAAACCCGGGAGGAGAAAACATGAGAACCACGACCGTGCTGGAGCGGCTTCGGCTCTGGCTGCTCGCCCTCGTCGTCGCGGTGGGGCTGCTGGCCGGGCTCGCCGGCGGCGCCGCGGCGGCCAACTACGCCGCGCTCGGCGATTCCTACGCCGCCGGGCCGCTGATCCCGAACCCGCTGCTGCCGCTCGGCTGCCTCAAGTCGAGCAACAACTACGCCCATCTGGCGGCGCCGGGGGTCGGCCTGACGCTGCGCGACGCGACCTGCAGCGGCGCCAAGACCAACCACATGACCCAACCGCAGAACGTCGACCCCGACGGACCGAATCCGCCCCAGCTCAACTCGCTCGACTCGACCACGACGGTCGTCTCGCTGACGATCGGCGGCAACGACATCGGCTTCTCCGAAGTCGCCGAAAGCTGCGTCACCGTCAACCCCTTCAGCCATCCCTGCCTCGACAAATACAACTCGGGCGGCGTCGACCAGCTGAAAGCGCGGATCGAAGCGACGGCGCCGAAGGTGGCGGCGGTCCTGCAGGGGATCCACGCCCGCGCGCCCGCGGCGAAAATCTACGTCCTCAACTACCCGGCGATCTTCCCGGAGAGCGGCTTCGGCTGCTGGCCGCAGATGCCGATCGGGTTTCAGGACGTCCCCTACCTGCGGGCGACCGAGCAGCGCTTGAACAGCATGCTCGCGGCCCAGTCCGCGGCGAACGGGGCGACGCTGGTCAACTGGTACGGCGCCAGCATCGGCCACGACGCCTGCAAGGGCAGCTCGACCCGCTGGGTGGAGCCGCTGGTGCCGACCAACGCGGCGGCGCCGATCCATCCCAACAAAGCGGGGATGGTCGGCGGCGCCAACGCCCTCCTCGCGGCGGTGAAATAGTCGGCGCATGAGGATCGCCAGCCTCGTCCCCTCCGCGACCGAGATGCTCTTCGGGCTCGGTCTCGGCGGGGACGTGGTCGGCGTCACCCACGAGTGCGACCACCCGCCCGCGGCCGCGGGCCTGCCGCACCTGACGCGGACGGTCCTGCCGGCCGGCCTCAGCGCCGGCGAGATCGACGCCAGGGTGAAGGAGGTCGTCGGCGAAGGTCGGGCCCTCTACGAGCTCGACGAGAAGAGGCTGGCCGAGCTGGAGCCGGACCTGATCGTCACCCAGGCGGTCTGCGAGGTCTGCGCCGTCTCCTACGAGGACGTGGTCGCGGTTGCGGCGCGCCTGCCCGGTGAGCCACCGGTCGTGCAACAGGACCCGAGCACCCTCGCCGAGGTGCTCGACGACCTGACCCGGCTGGGGGTCGCGGCGGGGATCGAGGGGCGTGCCGCGGCGGTCAGGCGCGAACTGGAGGAGCGCCTGGAGGCGGTCCGCGCCGCGGTCGCCGGCGAGCCCCGCCCCCGCGTGATCGCCCTCGAGTGGCTCGACCCACCCTTCCTCGGCGGCCACTGGGTCCCGGAGATGATCGAGCTCGCGGGCGGCGAGGACGTGGTCGGGCGCCCCGGCCGGAAGTCGCCCCAGGTCGAGTGGGAGCAGCTCGCCGGGCTCGATCCGGCGGTCGTCGTCGCGATGCCCTGCGGCTGGTACCTCGACGACTCGCGCGCCCAGGCGCTGGAGCACCGCGAGCGGCTCGACTCGCTCGGCGCCGGTCGGATCTTCGCCGTCGACGCCGCCTCGACCTTCTCCCGCCCGGGGCCGCGGCTGGTCGACGGCGTCGAGCTGCTCGGCCACCTCCTCCACCCCGAGCGGGTGCGGCCGCCGGCGGGGATCGGCTTCGCCGAGCTGACGGCTCAGATCTCGCGCTCGTAGTAGAGCATCGAGGCTCGCTGGGGCCCTTCCTCGTTGGTGAAGCCGAACTTGCGGTAAAGCCCGCGGGCGGCGACGTCGGTCTCGCCGGTGTTGAGCTCGATCCAGGCGGCGTCGCGGGCGCGGCAGGTGGCGAGGACCGCCTCCATCAGCGCCCGGCCGATGCCGCGTCCGCGCAACTCGGGGACCACGTAGAGCTCCTGCAGGTAGGCCTCCTGCTTCTCGGTCCAGACCGACGGCCGGAAGCGCAGCAGCGCCAGGCCGTCGGTCCCCTCGCCCGCCAGCAGCACCGTCATCTCGCCCTCGCGCAGCATCCTCTCGGCGTGCCGGGTCAGCTCGCCGACGGGCGGCGTCTCCTCCTCGTACTCGGTGTTGAAGTCGTGCAGGAGCCGGGCGATCGCGGCGGCGTCCTCGACGCCGGCCTCGCGAATCTGTATCTCTGCCTCTTTCATGTCCCCAGTCTCCCTTCCCGACGAAGTGCGCGCGGCCTGCGCCTGGGTCGTCGAGCGCGCCCGCTCCGTCTCGGTCGACGAGGAGCGGATCGGGGCCTATGCCGCCGAGCTGCCCGAGGCCGCGGGGGGCGGGGAGCGGGCCGACAGCAGCTCCGAAGCCGCTGCCGCGTTCGCGATCTGCATGAACGCGATCAACTTCGGCTCCGGCTGGTGGCCGACGGTCCGCAAGCGACCGGGGATGAGCGGCTACGCGACGATGGCCGCGGGCGTCGAGGACCGCTTTCGGGCCGAGGGTCCCTGGAGCGCGGCGGAACTGGCGGAGATGGACGCGGGCGGGATCGCCGGGGTGCTCGGTCAGGACCCGGGGCACCCGTTGATGGAGCTGTTCGCCGCGGCGCTGCGCGACGTCGGCGAGCGCCTGCTGGGCGAGCACGGCAGCCGCTTCCTGGCGGTGGCCGAGGGAGCGGGCTCGATCCCGGAGCTGGCGGCGACGTTCGCCGGCTGGGACTCCTTCGCCGACGTCTCGACCTACGACGGGCGCGAGGTCCCGTTCTTCAAGCGCGCCCAGCTTGCCGCCGCCGACCTGCACCGCGCCGGGATCGCCAAGCGGCCGGGCATCGACCGGCTCACCGCCTTCGCCGACAACCTCGTCCCCCACGTGCTGCGGGTCGACGGGGTGCTCGAGCTCGACCCCGGGTTGGCAGCGGCGATCGAAGCCGGGGTGCTGCTCGCGCACGGCTCGCCGGAGGAGGTCGAGCTGCGCGCCGGCGCGGTCCACGCGGTCGAGCTGCTCTCCCGTGCGACCGCGGACGCCCTCCCGCCCGCCGAGATCGACGGCCTGCTCTGGAACCGGGGCGGCGACCGCCGCTACAAGTCGGTCCCGCGGCCGCGCTCCCGCAACACCGCCTACTGAGCCTGCCCGCGGCGCGGTTCTAGAAGGGAGCCGGGCTCCAGAGGGTCTCGTAGAGGGAGTCGAGACAGGCGGAGAGCAGCCTCTCGTCGCCGCCGATCGCGATCTCGGTGGCCTCGCCGTCGAGGAGCACGGCGGTCCACGCCCTCACCGTGCCGTGCCCGCTGGCGTCCGGGTCGGCCGGGGAATCGGCGCAGCTCTGGACCCGCCCCTCCGCGTCGACCTCCACCCAGAGCTCCTCGGTCTGCGCTTCGGCATCGTCCTCGCTGCGCACGCTCAGCCGCAGGCACTTCCCCCGCCGGTCGGGCAGCGTCGCGAGCGGCAGGGCGGTGCGCAGCACCGTCGCCATCTCGGCCGCGGTCATCCCTTCTTCGTCGTCGTCGGCGACGTGGCGGCTGCGCCAGCGGGCGATGCCGGCGAGCAGCCCCATCTTGCGCCGCGTCTTCTCGGTCAGCTGATAGCAGCGGCGGTTGCCCTGGCCGGGGGCAATGGTCAGCAGGCCGCTCGCCTTGAACAGGTTGGCGCGGCGCTGCACCTGGTGGTAGCTGAGCCCGTGCCCTCCCTGCGCCAGCTGGGTCGCCGAACGCCCCTCGCAGGCGAGCTCGGCGACCATCCCCGCCTCCCAGATGTCGGCCAGCAGCCCCAGCGAGGCCCAGGCGGTGGCGTCGAGCCTGCCGTCGGGGAGGCGCGTGAGCGAGGCGTCGGCGAAGCGGTTGACGAGCTGGTACAGCTCCGCCCCGCACTCGTCGGTTAGGGCGTGGACGACCTTCGAGGGCACCCCGGGCTCCTCCTCGCGCGAGACGACTTCGAGCTCGGCCAGCCGGCCGGCGTAGCGGTAGATCGTCCGCGCCGAGTAGCCGGGGACGCTCTCGGTCAGCTCCATCGTCCGCAGCGGCCCCTTCCCGAGCGCCATCAGGATCGCGCCGGTGGCGCCGGTGCTGAGCAGGCGCAGGGTGTCGGCCGCCGACGCGCCCTCGACGCAGGCGTCGTCGCGCGCGGAGGGATGCGCCTCGGTATCTGGAAGGCCGGTCGACATGACAGCCCTCCTCGGGTACCCCCTGCTCTGGGCGGCGAATCAGAACTCGAAGGACCGTGCCTGGCGGTGGCGCTCGACCGCCAGCTCGACGAGGCGGTCGCAGAGCTCGGGGTAGGCGATCCCGGTCGCCTCGAAGAGTTTTGCGTAAACGCTGGTGTCGGTGAAGCCGGGCATGGTGTTGATCTCGTTGACCAGCACTGCGCCGTCGGGCTCGACGAAGAAGTCGCAGCGGGCCAGACCCGAGCAGCCGGCGAGCCTGAAGACGGAGACGGCCAGCTCGCGGACCCGCTCCAGCGCCTCGTCGCCGATCGGGGCCGGGACGCGCAGCTCCATCCCGCCCTCGGTGTACTTGGCCTCGAAGTCGTACCAGGTGGCGTGGGCGACGATCTCCCCCGGCAGCGAGGCCCGCGGATCGTCGTTGCCGAGCACCGAGCACTCGACCTCGCGGCCGGCGGCCGAGGCCTCGACGATCACCCGCGGATCGTGGCGCAGGGCCAGCTCCACCGCAGCGTCGAGCTCGGCGAGATCGGTGACCCGGGTGATGCCGACGCTGGAACCCATCCGCGACGGCTTCACCCACAGCGGCAGCCCCATCCGCTCGCAGCGCCCCCACCAGTCGTTGCCTTCCACCGCGGTGAAGGCGACCTGCGGCACCCCGTGCTCGGCGAACAGCCGCTTCAGCGTCAGCTTGTCCATGCAGATCGCCGAGGCGAGGACGTCGGAGCCGACGTAGGGGAGGTCGAGCCACTCGAGCAGCCCCTGGACGCTGCCGTCCTCGCCGAAGGCGCCGTGCAGCGCGGGAAACGCCGCGTCGGCGCCGAGCAGGCCGGCGGCCGGGACCAGCTCGACGGTGCCGTCGGCGGCGCTCCAGCCGCCCTCGCGGCCGATCGTCACCTCGATCGTCTCGTGCCCCGCCTCGCGCAGGCCCGCCGCGACCGCCGCGCCGGAGCGCAGGGAGACCTCGTGCTCGGAGGAGCGGCCGCCGGCGAGGACCGCGACCTTCACCCTTCGCCTTCTTCTTCGGCCGGCGGTGCGGGCTTGCCGACCGTGATCGTCACCGTCGCGCCCGGTTCCTGCTCCGAGCCCGGCGGCGGGAACTGGTCGACCACACGGCCGATCTGGCCGGCGATTTCGGTTTCTTCTTCTTCGACGCTCGGGGTCAGGCCGGCGGCGCGGATCGCTTCCACCGCTTCGCGGCGTTCCTTGCCGATCACGTTCGGCACCTTCGCCGTTTCCTCTTCTTCGCCGCTGG
Source organism: Solirubrobacterales bacterium (assembly GCA_035712025.1). Classification (GTDB taxonomy): domain Bacteria; phylum Actinomycetota; class Thermoleophilia; order Solirubrobacterales; family 70-9; genus VAYN01. Next base: position 3,290 of record DASTBO010000006.1, on the reverse strand, counting down.
AGACGACGATCGCCACCGCCGCCCCGGCTTCGACCTTGCTGCCCGCGTCCGGCGCCTGGCGGATCACACGCCCCCTCGGTTCGGAGCTTTCCTCTTCGGAGACGCTCGGTTCGAGGCCGCGGCTGCGAATCCGCTGCACCGCCGTTTCGCGCTGGCTGCCGACCGCGACCGGCACCGCGACCAGCTTCGGGCCGCGGGAGACGAGGAGCGTCACCGTCGAGCCCTTGGTCGCCGTCTTGCCGCCGCCCGGTTCGGAGCGGACGACGAGCCCGGGTTCGACCGCGTCGGAGTTGACCCGTTCGACCGCTGCTTCGAAGCCGGCGGCTTCGAGCTTGCGCGTCGCGTCCTCCTCGCTGTCGCCGGCGACCGAGGGAACCTGGCCGCTGCCGGGACCCGAGCTGACGGTCAGGGTCACGTCCGGCTTCGAGCAGAAGAAGGCGATGAAGGCGCAGTCTTCGGAGGCCTGGTCGGCCGGCGGCGAGGCCGCCGGGTCCTGCTCGAGCACTTCGTTGGCCGGCGCATCGCGCTCGACCCGGATCACTTCGCCGACGCTGAAGCCGTCCTGCTCGAGCAGGGTGATCGCGACGTTCAGCTGGTTGCCGGTCACGCCCGGCACCCTGGTCGTGGTGTCGCGGGTCAGCGCCAGGCCGACGAGGATCCCGATCAGGATCGCGGCGACGAGGGCGCCCCAGAGCCACCAGTTGCGCCTGCGCTCCTCCTCGACCTCCTCCGGCACGCCGACCACCGCCGGGGCTGCGGCGAAGGCGGCCGTGCTCTGCCCGACCCCCGGGTCCTTGAGCGCCGCGTCGAGGGCGGCGATGAAGGCGTCGGCGCTCTGGAAGCGCTGGCCCGGCTCCTTCTCCAGCGCCCGCATCACCGCGGCGTCGAGCGCCGGGGAGACCTGGGGGTTGATCGAGCTCGGCCGCTGCGGCGTCTCGGCAACCTGCTTCATCGCAATCGCCACGGCGCTGTCGGCTTCGAACGGGACCCGCCGCGTCAGCGCCTCGTAGAGGATCACCCCGATCGAGTAGAGGTCGGAGACCGGGGTGACTTCGAAGCCCTGTGCCTGCTCGGGCGAGAGGTACTGCGGGGTGCCCATCACCGAACCGGTCTGGGTGATCTCCGAAACCCCGGCGCGGGCGATCCCGAAGTCGGTGACGACCGCCTTGCCCTCCTCGTCGACGATCACGTTCTGCGGCTTCAGGTCGCGGTGGACGATCCCGTTGCGGTGGGCGAAGCGGGCCCCCTCGAGCACCTGGCGGACCAGGGCCACCGCCTGGTCGGGCGTCAGGCCGCGGTCGATCAGCTCCTTCAGGGTCGGCCCCTCGACGTAGCGCATCGCGATGTAGTTGACGCCGTCGTCCTCGCCGCGGTCGTAGACGCCGACGATGTTCGGGTGCTGCAGCCCGGCGGCGTGCTCGGCCTCCCGCTGGAAGCGGGCGACGAACTCGCGGTCCTGGATGAACCGCCGGTGCAGGACCTTCAGCGCCACCTGCCGCTGCAGGTGCGTGTCTTCGGCCAGCCAGACGTCGGCCATGCCGCCGCTCCCCAGCCGCCGCAGGACGCGGTAGCGGTTGTCGACGACGCTTCCCTCGCTGACCTCAGCCACCGTTCCTCCTCATTCTCCGTTCAGGATCGTTTCCGCCACGTCGGCGAAGATCGGCGCCGCGACGTCGTTGCCAAACTGTTCCGTGCACTCGACCGAGGCGGCGATCGCGATCTGCGGATCGTCGGCCGGGGCGAAGCCGATGAACCAGGCCTGGTTCTCGTTTTCGCCGCCGCCGCAGGCCAGGTTTCCGGGCGTTTCCGCGGTTCCCGTCTTGCCGGCCACCGACACGCCGGAGATCGCCGCGTTGGTCCCGGTCCCTTCGGTCACCACGCCTTCCATCGCCGTCGTCAGCTCCGCCGCGGTCTCCTCGCTGACCGCCTCGCTGTAGACCGAGGGGTCCATGGTGTCGACGGTGCGGCCGTCGGGGTCGACCACCCGCTTCCAGATCTGCGGCTTCATCAGCTTGCCGCCGTTGGCGACCGCCGCCGCCACCTGGGCCATCTGCAGCGGGGTCGCCAGCAGCCGCTCCTGGCCGATCGCGAGGCGGGCGAGGTCGACCGGGTCGCTGGCGGTCAGCACTTCGTTGTCTTCGAGGTCCCAGACCCCGCTCACTTCGAGCTCGTCTTCGGGCAGGTCGATCGCGGGGGTGGCGTTGAACCCGAACCGTTCCATGTATTCGAACAGCGTGTCGTTGCCGAGCTGCTGGCCGAGCTGGCCGAACCAGGTGTTGACCGAGTTGGTCAGCGCCGTGTCCAGGGTGGTGCCGAAGAAGTCCTCGCCGAAGTCGTTTTCCAGCGGCGTCCCTTCGACTTCGAGCGAGCCCGGCGCGTCGATCGCCGTTTCCGGCGTGATCGCGCCGCTGTCGAGGCCGGCGGCGGCGGTCACCACCTTGAAGGTCGAGCCCGGCGGGTAGAGCCCCTGCGTCGCCCGGTTGACCAGCGGCCTTTCGATCTCGTCCGAGTTCCACTTTTCGAGGTCATAGGGCACCCGGTTCGGGTCGTAGGGAGCGTTGGAGGCCATCACCTTCACCGCTCCGGTGCTGGGCTCGATCGCGACCACGGCGCCGAAGCCCTGTTCCTCGAGGTCGCTCAGCGCGACCCGCTGCGCTTCGCTGTCGATGCTGGTGACGATGTCGTTGCCTTCCTGGCGCTCGCCGAGCAGCTCGTCGAGGATCGAGCTGAACTCCGACCCTTCGCCGACCAGTTCATCGTTGTGGAACTGCTCGAACTCGGAGTCGCCGTAGCGGACGAAGCTGTAGCCGATCGGGTGGCCGAAGAGGGCGCCTTCCGGATAGCGGCGGACGTAGCGCTTCGCCGACCCCCTCCCCTTCGGCACCGACTTGGCGATCAGGGTGCCGTCGGCGGTGAGGATGCGCCCGCGCGGGACCTGCTGCTGCTCGAGGAGCGGCCGCTTGTTGGCGTCCTTTTCCTTCAGCGCTTCGGCGTCGAAGACCGCCCAGTAGGACGTGAAGCCGACCAGGACCCCGAAGAGGACGACGATGAAGGCGAACAATTTGACGATCTGCCGGTTCACGCCGGCGCTCCCATCGCCGCCAGGCGGCCGGCCGGTTGCTCCGCCTCACGCCGGGCCCGGTCGGAGATCAGCAGCAGCAGCGCCAGCAGCACGAAGTTGGCGACGATCGAGCTGCCGCCGTAGCTGATGAAGGGCAGGGTGACGCCGGTCAGCGGGATCACCCTGGTGACGCCGCCGATGATCACGAAGGCCTGGATCGCGAAGACCG
>DASTBO010000005.1:0-19312 GCA_035712025.1 Solirubrobacterales bacterium | reverse complement strand
GGCGGTCGATCCAGATCTCGAGGTCGTCGCCGCTGCCGTGCGGGTGCACCTCGAGCCCGCGCGAGAGGGGGGCGTCAGGCGGCTGGTAGCCGTCGCCGCTGGCTAGAACCCGGCGCCAGCCGAGCCCGTCGACGACCAGCGGCGCCGAGATCGTGCCGCGGTCGGTCTCGACCGCGACCGCCCCTGTCGAGTTCCTCTCGCTATCCGAGAGCAACTCGACAGGGGCCCGGCCGTGGACCTTGGCGGTCTCGAAGGTCGCGTCGCAGTCGCGCCAGAGCAGCTGGCAGATCTCGCGGTAGTCGAAGGTGGAGAAGGTCCAAGGGAGGCGGTAGCGGGTCGTCCCGTGCGGGGTGTGCATGACCAGCGTGTCGAAGCGTTGGCGCTCGGCGTCCATCAGGTCGAGGCGCCGCAGCCAGTCGGTCGGGATCCCGCAGGCGGAGGTCTGGCGCTCGCCGATCTCGTAGCGGTCGACGATCAGGACGTCGGCGCCGGAGCCCGCCAGCTCGCGGGCGACGGTCAGCCCGGCGAAGCTGGCGCCGCAGATCAGCACGTCGCGCTCGCCGCTCAGGGGCGTGCGTTCGCTCCCGCGCTTGGTGGCTCGAACCGGCATCGCGGCGGATTCTGCCATCATTCGCCGCCGTGTCCGCGACCGAGACCCTGACGCCTGCGCCGAGCGCCACCCCCGTGGAGGGCTCGGGCGGCCTGCTGCTGCAGATCGACGGCAAGATCGTCCCCAACTACGCGGCGACGATGGTGTCCTTCGAGGAGGGCGACGTCGTCAAGGGCAAGGTCGTCCGGATCGACAAAGACGAGGTCCTCGTCGACATCGGCTACAAGGCCGAGGGGGTCATCCCCTCCAACGAGCTTTCGATCCGCAAGTCGGTCGACCCGCACGAAGAGGTCGAGCTGCAGGAGGAGGTCGACGCCCTCGTCCTCACCAAGGAGGACGCCGAGGGCCGCCTGATCCTCTCCAAGAAGCGCGCCCGTTTCGAGAAGGCCTGGCGCCGCATCGAGGTCGCCGCCGACTCGGGCGAACCGGTCGAAGGCAGCGTCATCGAGGTCGTCAAGGGCGGTCTCATCCTCGACCTCGGCGTCCGCGGCTTCCTGCCCGCCTCGCTGGTCGACATCCGCCGCGTCCACAACCTCGACGAGTTCATGAGCCAGACGCTCGAGTGCAAAGTGATCGAGCTCAACCGCAGCCGCAACAACGTCGTCCTCTCGCGCCGCGCGGTGCTGGAGGAGGAGCGCAAGGAGGTCCGCGAGCAGATCCTCGGCCGCCTCGAGCCCGGCCAGGTCGTCGAGGGCAAGATCTCCAACATCGTCGACTTCGGCGCCTTCGTCGACCTCGACGGGATCGACGGCCTGATCCACATCTCCGAGCTTTCCTGGAGCCACGTCAACCACCCCTCCGAAGTGGTGGCGATCGGCGACACCGTGCGGATCAAAGTCCTCGACATCGACCGCGACCGCCAGCGGATCTCCCTCGGTCTCAAGCAGACCCAGGAGGACCCGTGGCAGCGGGTGATCAGCACCCATCGCTCCGGCGACGTGCTCGAGGGCACGGTGACCAAGGTCGTCGCCTTCGGCGCCTTCGTCGAAATCCTGCCGGGGGTCGAGGGCCTGGTCCACATCTCCGAGCTCGCCGATCACCACGTCGAGAACCCGAGCGAAGTCGTCGAGCCCGGCTCGAAGCTGAACGTCAAGATCCTCGAGATCGACGAAGAGCGCCGCCGCCTCTCGCTCAGCATCAAGCGGGTCGAGGGGCAGAACATGCCGATGCAGGACTTGGGAGCCCAGATCGCGCAGGCCGGAGGCGGCCAGGGCGAGGAGGCCGAGGTTCAGGCGGATCCGCCTTCGGGACTGATGGCTGACGCGTTCGCAGATGCCGCCTCCGTCCAGGAGGCCAACGCGCAGGAGGCCGCCGCCGCGGAGGAGCAGCCCGGCGAGGAGGTTCTTGCCGAGGACGCCGCCGTCGAGGAGCAGCCGACCGAAGAGGCGCCCGGAGAGCTTCCCGCTGAGGTTGAGGCTTCCGAGGAGGCCGACCCCGCTCCGGTCGCCGAGGAGAACGGGACCACCGAGGACCCGGGCGAGCACCAGGAGGGCGAATCGGTGCAGGAGCGACCGGATTCCCCCGACGACGTCGACGAGGCGTCGGGCGACGAGTCCTCGGACGACGACGCGCAGACGAGCGAGTCCGAGCAAGCCTGATCGGCGCCTGCCGATGGCGCCACTGAAGATCGGCCTCACCGGCGGCATCGCCGCCGGCAAGTCGGAGGCCCTGAAAGCGTTCGACCGGCTCGGCGCGGCGACGCTGTCGAGCGACGCGGTCGTCCACGAACTGCTCGAAAGCGACGAGCTGCGCGAGACGCTGGTCGAGCGCTGGGGGCCGGAGGTGGCCCCCGGGGGGAAGATCGAGCGGGCGAAGATCGGCGAGATCGTCTTTGCCGACCCCGAGCAGCTGACCTGGCTGGAGTCGCAGATCCACCCGCTGGTCCAGCGGCGGACCGCCGAATGGCTGATGTCGCTGCCGGCCGACGCCGAGGTCGCCGTGGTCGAGGTGCCGCTGCTGTTCGAGGCCGGCAACCACGAGGCCTTCGACACGACCGTCGCCGTCGTCACCGCCGACGCGGTCCGCCGCGAGCGCGCCGCCGCGCGCGGGCACGCGCTGGTCGACGAGCGCGAGGCGCGGCAGCTGCCCCAGCACGAGAAGGCCGAGCGGGCCGAGCACACGGTCGTCAACGACGGCTCGGTGGAGGACCTCGAGCGGGCGCTGTCCGCCTTGCTCGACAAGCTGCGGCGATGAAGCGGAAGCTGCGCCGCCGCCGTCTCGTCGCCCTCTGCAGCGTCGCCGCGCTGATCGGCGTCTTTGCCGGCGCTTTAGTCGCGAGTGGGACGTTCGACAGCGCCTTGAAGGAGCTGACGCTGCCGCTGCGCCACGAGGACGTGATCCGCCAGCAGGCGGACGAGAAGGGGGTCGACGCGGCGCTGATCGCCGCCGTGATCTACTCGGAGTCCAAGTTCAGCGACCAGACTTCCAGCGCGGGGGCGCGCGGGCTGATGCAGATCACTCCTGAAGCGGCGGACTACATCGAGAAGCAGAGCGGCGGCACGACCTTCGAGCTGTCCGACCTGTCCGACCCCGAACTGAACATCCGCTACGGGACCTTCCTCCTGCGCGAACTGCTCGACCGCTACGAAGGCGACGAGGCGGCGGCGCTCTCCGCCTACAACGCCGGGCCGGGAAACGCCGACAAGTGGGGCGGGGCGGACCTGACCGTGGCGGAGATCCCCTTCCCGGAAACCCGCGCCTACGTCGAAGAGGTGCTGGAGAAGCGCGACGAGTACCGCCGCGAGTACGCATCGGAGCTGGGCTATGGCGGAATCGGCTAGGCCGCGGGTCGCAGCCCTGGCTCTGGCGGTCGGCGTCGTCCTCGCCGACTCCTCGATCGTCGTCCTGGCCCTGCCCGAGATCTACCGCGAACTCGACACCAGCATCGCCGGCGTCACCTGGGTGCTGATCTCCTTCAACCTCGTGATCGCGCTGGCGGCGGTGCCGGCGGCGCTGATCGCCCGCCGGGCCGGGCCGGCGCGGACCGCCGCCGTCGGTCTCGCGGTCTTCGCCGGCGCCGGGCTCGCCTGCGGGCTCGCCGACGAGCTCTCGACCCTGATCCTCGCCCGCTGCCTGCAGGCGCTGGGCGGGGCCGCGGCCGTCACCGCGGCGCTCGAGCTGCTGCCGGCGACGGTCGGCTCCGAGCGGCGGGCGGCGACGGTCTGGGCCGCGGCGGGGGCTACCGGGGCGGCGCTGGGGCCGGCGGTCGGCGGCCTGCTCACCGAGCTCGTCTCCTGGCAGTCGATCTTCCTGATCCAGGTGCCGGTGGCGCTCGCCGCCGCGGTGCCGATCCTCTCCGTCGCCCGCGACGAGGCGGCGACCGGGATCATCGAAGCCGAGGTGCGCCGCACCGGCAAGCCGCACCTCTGGGCGAACCTCGCCCTGGCGATGGTCTCGGCGGCGATCGCCGCGGCGCTCTTCCTCCTCGTCCTGCTGCTGATCGAAGGCTGGCGCCTGAGCCCGATCGAAGCCGCGGTGGTGGTCTCGGTGATGCCGCTGGCGGCGATCCTCGGCAGCCGGCTGGCCGAGCGGGTGGGGGACACCCGCTCGCGGGCGGCGGCGGGGGCGATCCTCGTCTCCGGCGGCCTCGCCGGCCTCGCCTTCCTGCCGAAGGCGACGATCGCCCTCACCCTGCCGCCCCAGATCCTGGTCGGGCTCGGCCTGGCGCTGGTGCTCTCGGCCCTGACCGAGACGGCCCTGCACGGGCGCTCGCCGCAGGCGATCCACGGCGGCTGGACGATCTCCTCCCGCCATGCCGGCGTCGTCATCGGCCTCCTGGCGCTGACGCCGATCTTCACCGCCGACATCGACCAGCAGCGCCACGACGCGATCGACGCCGGCACCGCGGTGATCCTCGACTCGCCGATCAACCCGCTGCTGAAGCTCGACCTGGCGCAGAGGGTCAGCGACCAGCTGGAAACCGAGAGGGGCAAAGTGCCGACGATCGAGCCGGCCTTCGAGCCGAAGCCGTCGGACCCGGTCGAGCGGGCCGAAGTCGAGCAGCTGCAGGGCGAACTGCAGGACCAGCTCGACCGCGGCGCCACCCACGCCTTCAGCACCTCCTTCGTCCTCGCGGCGCTGCTCGGCCTGATCGCGCTGTTCCCGATCGGGCTCTCGCGGAGGGTCGACCTGTGAGCGGCGAGGGGCGCTGGAGCGGCCGGGCGCTGGTGATCGGCTCGATCCTCGTCTCGCTGGTCCTGGTCGGCGCCTACCTGGCGGCCGGCGGCGCCAGCTACGAGCCGAAGAAGGTCCAGGACCCCTGCCAGCCGCGCCCCTGGAGCGACCCGCAGACGCTGGGCCAGATCGCCAACCAGTTCACGATCTCCGCCCTCGACGGCGCCGCCTGCCAGCTCGGCGTCTCACGCGAGACCTTGGCCCGGGCCCTGGCCACCCCGGAGGCGCGCGAGCGCTTCACCGAGCGCTACGGAATCGACGACGAGAAGCTCGCCAGGGCGATCCGCGCCGGCCTCGTCCGCGCCGTCGACGACGCCGAAGAAGCCGGCGCCCTCAGCCCCCTGATCACCGTCCCGCTGCGCCAAGCTGTCCAGAGCATCCCGCTCGAGCAGGCGATCGAAATCGTCAACGACGCCCAGGGCTTCCTCGACAACGCCGAAGGATTCCTCGGCCCCGCCCAAGGTCTCCTCGAACAGTTCCTGCCGCTCGGGCCGTAATCGGGGGAGCGAGCGAGCGCCGAGCTCCGGCTGTCGGCAGTGGGTCGGTTTTTCTTCGGAGCGAGAGCTTCTGCCGAGGGACGGTTGGGTGCCCCTCCCACAAAGGCTCAAGAAGTCACGGTGGCGCCCGTAAGTTCGCCCAGCTGCGCGACGGTCTTTGGGGGAGGGGCACCCGACCGTCCCCTGCCGCAACGCCCTCTTAGCTCGGGTCCTGAACCTTGTAGTCGCGCTTTTTGGTGTCCCAGGTGATTCCCGAGCAGAGCTCTTCGGGGGTGGTTCCCAGGGCGGTTGCCAGCTTGACCATGGTGCCGAGGCGGGGTTCGCGGCCGCCTCGCTCGAGCAGAGATACCTCGGTGCGGTGGATTTCGCAGCGCTCGGCCAGCACTTCCTGGGAGATGCCGGCGGTCTGCCGGGCGCGGCGGAGGTTGGCTGAGAAGCGGTCGCGGTGGTTCATTTCAGACAAAACATTCTATTACTTCGGCCGGGTCGTGTGCCAGACCCAGATCATCGCCAATGGCTGCAGGGGAAGGCGGGCCCAGAGCGCCCAGCGAGGGAACTTGCGCATGTCGAGGCCGCGGATCTGCTCCGGGTTGACCGCCATGTGGACGTTGGCGGGGAAGACGGCCACCAGCAGGGCCAGCAGCCACCAGCGGCCGATCCGGCGGGAGGCGGGGTGGAGGAGGAGGGCCGCGCCGGCGATCTCGGCGACGCCGCTGACCGCCACGGCGTCCTGCTTTCGCGATTCGATCGCGGGGGGAACGATCGCTTCGAAGAAGCGCGGTCGGACGAAGTGCATCGTCCCGGTGAAGGTGAACAAAGCGGCAAGGGCCGCGCGCGAGAGCTTCATACAAGGCCCAGCATATGCGCCAGCTATGTTCTCGCTGTGCCGGATTTCAAGCTGAACCCCGCCTACACCCCGACGGCGGACCAACCGAAGGCGATCGCGGGGCTGGCCGAGGGGCTGCGCGAGGGGGACCGGTTCCAGACCCTGCTCGGCGCCACCGGCACCGGCAAGACCTTCACGATGGCGGCGACGATCGCCGAGGTGCAGCGGCCCTCGCTGGTGATCGCCCACAACAAGACGCTGGCGGCGCAGCTCTGCAACGAGTTCCGCGAGTTCTTCCCCGACAACGCGGTCGAGTACTTCGTCTCCTACTACGACTACTACCAGCCGGAGGCCTACGTCCCGGCGCAGGACCTCTACATCGAGAAGGACTCCTCGATCAACGACGAGATCGACCGCTTGCGCCACGCCGCCACCGCCGCGCTCTTCGCCCGCCGCGACGTGATCATCGTCGCCTCGGTCTCCTGCATCTACGGGATCGGCTCTCCCCAGGTCTACAACGAAAAAATGCAGCTCTTCAAGGTCGGCGAGTCGATCGACCGCGACGACGTGCTGCGCAAGCTGGTGAAGATGCAGTACCAGCGCAACGACCAGGTCCTCGGGCGCGGCGCCTTCCGGGTCCGCGGCGAGGTGCTGGAGATCATGCCCTCCTACGCCGAGTCGGCCTACCGGATCGCCCTCTTCGGCGACGAGATCGAGGGGATCCAGCACTTCGACCCGCTGACCGGCGAAGTCCTCGACGTGATCGACCACGTCTCGGTCTGGCCGGCCTCGCACTACGTGACCCGGGACGAGACGGTCGACCGTGCGGTCGAAGAGATCCGCGCCGAACTGGAAAAACGGACCGGCGAACTGGAGGCCGAGGGCAAGCAGCTGGAGGCGCACCGGCTGCGGCAGCGGACGATGTACGACCTGGAGATGATCAAAGAGCTGGGCTTCACCTCGGGGATCGAGAACTACTCGCGGATCCTCGACGGCCGGCCCGCCGGCAGCCCGCCGCACACGCTGATCGACTACTTCCCCGACGACTTCGTCGTCTTCGTCGACGAGTCCCACCAGACGATCCCGCAGATCGGCGGCATGTACGAGGGGGACCGCTCGCGCAAGACGACGCTCGTGGACTACGGGTTTCGCCTGCCGTCGGCGATCGACAACCGCCCGCTCAAGTTCGACGAGTTCCTCGACCGCGTCAAGCAGCTGGTGATGGTCTCGGCGACGCCGGGGCCGTTCGAGAAGGCCGAAGCGACCCGCACCGTCGAGCAGATCGTCCGCCCGACCGGGATCGTCGACCCGGAGATCGAGCTGCGCGAGACCAAGAACCAGATCGACGACCTGATGAACGAGGTCAAGAAGGTGGCCGAGCAGGGCGACCGGACCCTGGTCACGACGCTGACCAAGAAGATGGCCGAGGACCTCACCGCCTACCTGCTCGAGTACGGGGTCAAGGTCCGCTACCTGCACTCCGAGGTCGACACCCTGGAACGGATCCAGATCGTCCGCGACCTGCGGCTCGGCGAGTACGACGTCCTCGTCGGCGTCAACCTCCTGCGCGAGGGGCTCGACCTGCCCGAGGTCTCGCTGGTGGCGATCCTCGACGCCGACAAGGAGGGCTTCCTGCGCGGCGAGACCAGCCTCGTGCAGACGATCGGCCGCGCCGCGCGGAACGTCAACGGCCGGGTGCTGATGTACGCCGACAAGGAGACCGAGGCGATGCGGGCGGCGATGCGCGAGACCGACCGCCGCCGGGCGATCCAGCTCGCTTACAACGAGGAGCACGGGATCACGCCGGAGACCGTCCGCAAAGGCATCTCCGAGATGTCCGAGTTTTTGGCGATGGAGGACCGGGCGCCGCGCAAACGGCGGCGCCGGCGCGGCGACGACTTCGAGACCCCCGAGGAGCTGGAGAAGACGATCGTCGCCCTGGAGGAGGAGATGCTGGCAGCCGCCGACGAGCTCCGCTTCGAGGAGGCGGGCCGGATCCGCGACGAGCTGCGCGAGCTGCGGCGCGATTTGGACGGGATGACGGCGGGAACCTGAGCGGCGATGCCGGTCGACGTCACCGAGGCGACCTTCGAGGCTGAGGTCCTGGAGCGCTCCCGGCAGCTGCCGGTGGTGGTCGACTTCTGGGCCGACTGGTGCGGCCCGTGCAGGCAGCTGACCCCGGCGCTGGAGAAGGCGGAGGCGGCGCGGGAGGGGAAGGTCGCCCTCGCCAAGGTCGACGTCGACGCCAACCAGCGCCTCGGCGCCCTCTTCCAGGTGCAGGGGATCCCGGCGGTGAAGGCCTTCCGCGACGCCAAGGTGGTGGACGAGTTCGTCGGCGCCCTGCCGCCGGCGAAAGTCGAGGCCTTCTTCGACGGCCTGCTGCCCTCGCGCGCCGACGAGCTGCTGGCGGCCGGCGACGAGCTCTCGCTGCGCGAGGCGACCGAGCTGGAGCCGGGCCGCGCCGACCTCGCCGTCGCCCTGGCCAAGGCGCGCCTCGAGCGCGGGGCGGAGGACGAGGCGCTGGAAGCCGTCGAGTCCCACGAGGGCGACTTCGCCGCGGCGGGCATCGCCGCCCGCATCCGCCTCGCCAGGGCCGGCGTCGGCACCGAGGCCTTCGCCGCCCTCGACCGCGGCGAGCGCGAGGCGGCGCTCGAGGCGCTGCTCGCCGAGCTTGCCGCAGCGGATTCGGACACCCGCGAGCGCCTGCGCCAGGCCGTCGTCGGCATCCTCGCCGACCTCGATCCCGCCGACCCAGCCGCCCGCGCCTATCGCCGCAAGCTCTCCAGCGCCCTCGGTTGAGCAACCGCGGCAGAGCTTTTACCTCTTATGGATGGAAAACCTCTGCCGCGGTCGCCGTAAGCCGGGTCAGGAGGGCTGGTCGAGGAAGCGGAGAACCGCCAGCACCCGGCGGTGGTCCTCGCCGCTGGCGGTCAGCTCGAGCTTGGCGAAGATGCCGGTGACGTGCTTCTCGACCGCCCGTTCGGTCACCACCAGCTCGGCGGCGATGGCGCCGTTGGAGCGGCCCTCGGCCATCAGCGAGAGGACCTCGCGCTCGCGCGGCGTCAGCTCGGCCAGCGGGTCGTCCCGGCGCTGGCGGCCGAGCATCTGCGAGACCACCTCCGGGTCGAGGGCCGAGCCGCCCTCGCCGACCCGGCGGACCGCCTCGGTCAGCGCCTCGACGTCGGCGACCCGGTCCTTGAGCAGGTAGCCGAGGCCCTCGGCGCTCTCGGCCAGCAGCTCCCGCGCGTAGGCGACTTCGACGTACTGGGAGAGGACGAGGACCCCGACCTCGGGCTGCTCGGCGCGGATCTCCTGCGCCGCCCGCAGGCCCTCGTCGGTGTGGGTGGGAGGCATCCGCACGTCGACCAGCGCGACGTCGGGCTTGTGCGCCCGCACCTTGCGCAGCAGGTCCTCGCCGTCGCCGGCCTGGGCGACGACCTCCATCCCCGCCTCCTCCAGCAGCCGCACCACCCCCTCGCGCAGCAGGGTCGAGTCGTCGGCGACGACTACCCGCACGGGATCCACGCCTCCACGGTCGTCCCCTCGCCGGGCTCGCTGCGGACGGCGAGCCTGCCGTCCAGGGCCGCGACCCGGTCGGCCAGACCGCGCAGGCCGGAGCCCGCCTCGGGGTCGGCGCCGCCGGCGCCGTCGTCGCTGATCTCCACCTCGAGGGCGCCGTCGCGGCGCTCCACCCGCACCGTCGCCAGCTCCGCCCCGGCGTAGCGGGCGACGTTGGTCAGCGACTCGGCGACGACGAAGTAGGCGGCGGACTCGACCGGCGTCGGCAGCCGCTCGTCGGGGGCGGCGGCGATCTCGACCGGGACCGGCGAGCGTTCCGCCAGGCCGCCGAGCGCGGCGGCGAGGCCGCGGTCGCTGAGCACCACCGGGTGGATGCCGCGGGCGAATTCGCGCAGCTCGGCGGTCGCCGCCGAGAGCTCCTCCATCGCCTCGTCGAGCAGCTCCGCGCTCGCCGCCGGCTCGGCGTCGAGCTTTTCGCGCGCCAGCCGCAGGGTCATGGTCAGCGCCATCAGCCGCTGCTGGGCGCCGTCGTGGAGGTCGCGCTCGACCCGCCGCCGTTCGGCGTAGCCGGCTTCGACGATCCGGTGTCGTGAGGCGCGCAGCTCCTCGACCTTGGCCTCCAGCTCCGCGTTCAGTTCCTCGTTCTCGGCGGTCAGGGCCGTGCGGGCTTCCTCGGCGCGACCGATCCGCGAGCGCAGCAGCCCGACCAGGAAGGCGAAGGGGAGGCAGGCGAAGATCGCCACGGAGGTGATGAAGGCGATCGCCTGGAACGTGTTCGGGGCGCCGAGTTCGCTGGCGATCAGCTGCACCAGGAGGATCGCGAAGGCGGTGCCGCCGGTGGCGATGACCGGCGTCAGCACCCGCCGCTCCGCGTCGGAGCTGCGCCGCCAGTTGCGGTAGAGGATGCCGATCGCGATCGCGATCGCGACGCTGCCGCCGATCACCTGGAGCGCGTTGATCGCGTTCGCCACCCCTTCGCCGCCGCCGATCAGGACCGGGTTGTCCGGGCAGCCTTCGCAGCCGCTCTGCGTGGTCGGGTCGGTGAACAGGGCCCAGATCAGGTTCAACGGCCCGGTCGCGAGGTAGGCGAGCCCGGCGGCGAGGATCTGGGCCCGCGTCCGCAGCCGGCCGGCGGGGAAGGTGACGAGGAGGTGGATGAGGATCGCGAACGGGAGGTTCTGCCCGAGGATCCCGAGCGCGAAGACCCACTCGTTGTTCGAGGCGGAGAGCGCTTGGAAGAACCAGGCGAAGCCGGCGGCGGTCATCAGCGGGCCGGTGTTGTTGCTCGGTCGCCGGTCCCAGGTGTAGAGGCCGGTGAAGGCGAAGCTCCAGCCGGCCCCGAGGACGAGCGCGAGCAGCAGGCCGCGGGGGCTGGCGTGGTCGCTGGTCAGGACCAGCGCCGCGGAGAGGAGGCCAAGCAGGAAGGCGAGCAGGCCGAGCGCGACGAGCGCGCGCCGCAGGCCGATCATCCGACCAGCTCCGCCAGCGCTCGGCCGCTCAGCTCGGCCTTGGCGATGAAGCCGCGGGCGGGACTCTCGGCGACGGCGTCGCCGAAGTCGGCCCGGTCGCGGCTCGAGGTGAGGACGACTGCCGGGGCGCGGTCGAGGCCCTGCAGCCGCGCCGCGACCTCGAAGCCGTCGCCGTCGGGCAGCTGCACGTCGAGCAGCACCAGGTCGGGGGCCAGCTCCCCGGCCGCGGCCACCGCCGCCGCCCCGTCGGGCGCCTCGCCGACGACCGCGTAGCCGCTCGCCTCCAGCATGCGGCGGGCGCTGGCGCGGAAGCCGGAGTGGTCGTCGACGATCAGGACTGAGATGGGCACGCCTCGATTCTCCTGCAAATGCGGGCCCTCGGGGGTTCGGTTTTCCACACCTTTCGCCGCGGCCTCCCGCACCTCGGGACGCCAGCCAGCCGCATTGGAGCGGGGCCTGCGCGTTGGGAGCCTGGATTGGCATCACCCAACCCGACCGAAAGGAACCCCATGCACGCCAAGCACAACATCGCCGCCGGCGCCGCCCGCTGGAGCGCGGCCCACAGGAAGATCGCGATCTTCGGCTGGATCGCCTTCGTCGCAGTATCCGTCGTCCTCGGGGGCGCGATCGGCACCAAGCAGCTGACCGACGCCGAAGCCGGCGCCGGCGACTCCGGCCGCGCCGAGCAGGCGCTGGAAGAGGCCGGCCTCACCCCCAACGACGAGATGGTCCTGGTCCAGAGCGACGAGCTCGAGGCCGGCGATCCCGCCTTCGACGCCGCGGTCGAGGAAGCGACCCGGAAGCTGGCGCCGTTGCCGTCGGTGACCGCGATCGGCTCGCCGGCCGACGGCGGCGGCCAGGTCTCGGCCGACGGCCACACCGCCCTGATCGAATTCCAGATCCCGGGCGACGCGGACCAGGCCGAAGAAAGGGTCGACGCCAGCCTCGCCGCGACCGCCGCGGTGCAGGCCGCCAACCCCGACCTCCGGGTCGAGCAGTTCGGCGGCGCCAGCGCCAACAAGGCGCTGGAAGGGGTCTTCGCCGAGGATCTGCAGAAGGCCGAGACGACCTCGCTGCCGATCACCCTGGTCATCCTCCTGCTCGCCTTCGGCGCCCTGGTGGCGGCGCTGGTGCCGCTGCTGATCGGGTTCTCCGCGGTGCTCGCCACCGTCAGCCTGCTGGCGCTGCCGAGCCAGATCGTGCCGATGGACTCCAACGTCGCCTCGGTCGTCGTCCTCGTCGGTCTCGCGGTCGGCGTCGACTACTCGCTGTTCTACATGCGCCGCGAGCGCGAGGAGCGCCGTGCCGGGCGCTCGCAGTCGGCGGCGCTGGAGGCCGCGGCGGCGACCTCGGGACGGGCGGTGCTGGTCTCCGGCCTGACCGTGATCGCCGCGATGGCGGGGATGCTGATCAGCGGCTCGCCGACCTTCACCTCGTTCGCGGTCGGGACGATGACCGTGGTCGCGGTGGCGATGTTCGCCTCGATCTCGGTCCTGCCGGCGGTGCTCTCGAAGCTCGGCGACAAGGTCGAGCGGGGCCGGGTCCCGTTCCTCGCCCGCATCCGCCGACGCCGCTCCGGCCGCTCGGCCTGGGCCGCGGTGGTCGAGCGCGTGATGCGACGGCCGGCGCTCTCGCTGGCGATCTCCGCCGCCTTCCTGGTCGCCCTGGCGATCCCGGCGCTCTCGATGCAGTCGAAGGTGAGCGGCGCCGAGGACCTGCCGCGGGACATCCCGGTGGTCCAGACCTACGACCGGATCACCGCCGCCTTCCCGGGCGAAGCGGCCGGCGCCACCGTCGTGGTCGAGGCGGACGACGTCTCCTCCGGGCCGGTGGCGGCGGCGATCGACGACCTCGTCGCTCGGGCGGAGGCCGATCCGCAGGTCAGCGGCCCGGTCGAGGTCGAAGCCAGCCGCGAGCGCACCGTCGCCGCGGTCCAGATCCCGACCGTCGGCAGCGGCAGCGACGCGACCGCGACGCGGGCGATGGAAGCTGTCCGCGACGACCTGGTGCCGGCGGCGTTCGCCGGGGTCGGCGGAGCCGAGGTCAACGTCGGCGGCGAGGCGGCCGAATCGAAGGACTTCGGCGACCTGCTGGCCCAGCGCCTGCCGCTGGTCTTCGCCTTCGTCCTCGGCCTCGCCTTCCTGCTGATGCTGGTCACCTTCCGCTCGATCGTCGTCCCGGTGAAGGCGATCCTGCTCAACCTGCTCTCGGTGGGGGCGGCCTACGGAGTCCTCGTCCTGGTCTTCCAGAACGGGCTGGGGGAGTCGCTGCTCGGCTTCCACTCCAACGGCGGCGTCAGCTCCTGGCTGCCGATGTTCCTCTTCGTCATCCTCTTCGGCCTCTCGATGGACTACCACGTGCTGATCCTCAGCCGGGTCCGCGAGTACGTCGACCGCGGGATGAGCACCGAGGACGCGGTCAAGCGCGGGATCGCCGCCACCGCCGGCACGGTGACCAGCGCCGCGGTGGTGATGGTGGCGGTCTTCTCCGTCTTCGCCACCCTCAGCATCCTCGACATGAAGGAGATGGGCGTCGGCCTCGCCGTCGCGGTCCTGATCGACGCGACGATCGTGCGGGCGATCATGCTGCCGGCGGCGATGAAGCTGCTCGGCGAGCGCAACTGGTACCTGCCCCGGTTCCTCGGCTGGCTCCCGCGCCTGCGCGAGCCCGAGCCCGAGGCCGGCGCCGCCTAGCCCGGCCCCGACCCCGACTCCACAGCGGTGGGATTTTTGGACCCCCTCGGTCCAAAAGTCCCACCGCTGAGTCGTTCGCGGACCTCTGTCCCCGCTTGTCACTAGGGGAACATCTGTTCGGTTGGCTAGAATCGACGTGAGTGGCTGCCTCTGAGCGAATCGTCATCTCCGGCGCCCGGGAGCACAACCTCAAGGACGTCGACGTCGAGCTGCCCCGGGACGCGCTGATCGTCATCACCGGCCTCTCCGGGTCCGGCAAGTCGAGCCTTGCCTTCGACACGATCTACGCCGAGGGCCAGCGCCGCTACGTCGAGTCCCTCTCCTCCTACGCGCGGCAGTTCCTCGGCTTGATGGAGAAGCCCGACGTCGACTCGATCGAGGGGCTCTCGCCGGCGATCTCGATCGACCAGAAGACGACCTCGCGCAACCCGCGCTCGACGGTCGGGACCGTGACCGAGATCTACGACTACCTGCGCCTGCTCTGGGCGCGGATCGGGACGCCGCACTGCCCCGAGTGCGGCGAGGAGATCACCGGCCAGACCCAGGAGCAGATCGTCGACCGGCTGATGACGCTCGAGGACGGGACCAAGTTCATGGTCATGGCGCCGGTGGTCCGCGGCCGCAAAGGCGAGTACGGGAAATTGCTCGACCAGATGCGGCTCGAGGGCTACTCGCGGGTCAAAGTCGACGGCGAGCTGCTGCGCCTCGACGAGAAGATCGAGCTCGACAAGAAGTACAAACACGACATCTCGGTCGTCGTCGACCGGCTGGTGATGAAGACGGACCTGCGCCGCCGTCTCTCGGAGTCGGTCGAAGCGGCGTCGGGGCTCGCGGCCGGGCTGGTCGAAGTCGAGATCGTCGAGGGAAAGGGCGCCGCCGGGAGCAAGGGCTCCGAGCATCCCGGCGGGACGATGCTCTTCTCCGAGCAGTTCGCCTGCCTCAACTGCGGCACCTCGATCCCCGAGCTGGAGCCGCGGATCTTCTCCTTCAACTCGCCCCACGGCGCCTGCGACCGCTGCCACGGGCTCGGCTTCCAGCGCGTGATCGACCCCGAGCTGGTCGTCCCCGACCCGACGCTCTCGCTCGCCGAGGGGGCGCTGCAGCCCTGGAACCGCGGCATCACCGCCTACTGGAAGCGGCTGATCGCCTCGGTCGCCGCCCACTACGACGTCGACGCCGACAAGCCGTGGTCGCAGCTGACCAAGAGCGAGAAGGAGATCTTCCTCTACGGCACCGGCGACGAGCGCCACCACGTCTCATACACCAACCGCTTCGGCCGCAAGCGCTCCTACAAGGTGCGCTTCGAGGGGATCGTCAACAACCTGCAGCGGCGCTACGAGGAGACCGACTCGGAGTCCAACCGCGAGCGGATCGAGGGCTACATGGCCGAGCAGCCCTGCCCCGCCTGCGAGGGCGCCCGGCTGCGGCCGGAGAGCCTCGCGGTGCGGGTCGGCGGCCTCAGCATTGCCGAGTACAGCGACCTCTCCGCCCACGCCGCCGCCGAGTGGATCCGAAGCCTGGAGATGACCGAGACCGAGAAGGCGATCGCCCGGTTGATCGTGCGCGAGATCACCGAGCGGCTCTCCTTCCTCGAGAACGTCGGCATCGGCTACCTCGCGCTGGCCCGCTCGGCCCGCTCGCTCTCCGGCGGCGAGGCGCAGCGGATCCGGCTCGCGACCCAGATCGGCTCGCACCTGGTCGGGGTGATGTACGTCCTCGACGAGCCCTCGATCGGCCTCCACCAGCGCGACAACGAGAAGCTGATCGCGACCCTGGACCGCCTCCGCGACCTCGGCAACACGGTGATCGTGGTCGAGCACGACGAGGGGACGATGATGGCCGCCGACCACCTGGTCGACCTCGGCCCCGGCGCCGGGGAGCACGGCGGTTGCGTGATCGCGGCCGGCACCCCCGCCGCGGTGAAGCGGAACCCGAGCTCCCTCACCGGCCAGTACCTCTCCGGCAAGAAACGGATCGAGGTCCCGCCGGAGCGTCGCCGGCCGATCGGCGAGCTCGTCGTCCGCGGCGCCCGCGAACACAACCTCAAGGGCGTCGACGTCGAGGTCCCGCTCGGGGTCTTCTGCTGCGTCACCGGGGTCTCCGGCTCGGGCAAGTCGACCCTCGTCAACGAGACTCTGCACCACGCGGTCGCCAACCGCCTGCACCAGGCGAAGCTGCGGCCGGGCGCCCACGACGGGATCGACGGCCTCGACCAGATCGACAAGATCATCAACATCGACCAGTCGCCGATCGGCCGCACGCCGCGCTCCAACCCGGCGACCTACACCGGTCTCTTCGACCACATCCGCCAGATCTTCACCCAGACCCAGGAGGCGCGGGCGCGCGGCTACAAGCCGGGCCGCTTCAGCTTCAACGTCAAGGGCGGCCGCTGCGAGGTCTGCAAGGGCGACGGGCAGATCAAGATCGAGATGCACTTCCTGCCCGACGTCTACGTGCCCTGCGAGCAGTGCCACGGCAAGCGCTACAACCGCGAGACGCTCGAGGTCCGCTTCAAAGGCAAGAACATCGCCGACGTGCTGGAGATGTCGGTGGAGGAAGCGGTCGAGTTCTTCGAGAACGTGCCGAAGATCGCCCGCCGCCTGCGCACCCTCAACGACGTCGGGCTCGGCTACATCCGCCTCGGCCAGCCGGCGACGACGCTGTCCGGCGGCGAGGCGCAGCGGGTCAAGCTCGCGACCGAGCTCTCCAAAGTCGCCACCGGCGACACCCTCTACATCCTCGACGAGCCGACCACCGGCCTCCACTTCGCCGACGTCGCCAGGCTGCTCGAGGTGCTCGGCCGCCTGGTCGACGCCGGCAACACCGTGGTCGTGATCGAGCACAACCTCGACGTGATCAAGACCGCCGACCGCCTGATCGACCTCGGGCCCGAGGGCGGCGAAGGCGGCGGCGAGATCGTCGCCACCGGCACCCCCGAGGAGGTTGCCGCCGTGCCCGGCTCCTACACCGGCCGCTTCCTCGCCGAGCTGGTCCAGCCGGCGAAGCTGAAGCGCCGCCGGCGCGAGCCGGTGGCCGCCTAGTCCAACCGCGCAGCTTCCTCTGGGACCGCGCGGCCAGGATCTTCACTCGAGGGTTCCCGAGTGAATGAAATGGCCGCCAAGGGGTAACTGGCCAATGCCAAACCCCGAGGAGGAGGGTCATGTCGAACCCAGCGTTGTTGCGGCGGCTCCTAGCGATCGGTTGCTCGCTGTTGGCGGTAGGCCTCTTGGTGGCCGGCTGCGGCGGCGGGGGAGACGGAGGCGGGACCAAGATCGCCCTCCTGCTCCCCGAAAACGAAACGCCGCGCTACGAGTCTGACGACCGCCCGGACTTCGAAAAGGCGGTCGAAGAAAAGTGCGAAGACTGCGAAGTCCTCTACAGCAACGCCGGCGGTGACGCCTCCAAACAGCAGAGTCAGGCCGAAGCGGCGCTGACCCAGGGGGCGGAAGTCCTGGTCGTGGATCCGATGGACGCGAAATCGGCGGCGGCGATCGCCGAAAAGGCCAAGGCCCAGAACGTGCCGGTGGTCAGCTACGACCGGCTGATCGAAAACGCCGAGATCGACGCCTACGTCTCCTACGTCAACGAAGAAGTCGGCGAACTGCAGGGCGAAACCCTGGCGCAGAAACTGAAGGAAGACGGCAGCCCGAGCGGGCCGATCATCATGATCAACGGCGACCCCGCCGATCCCAACGCGGCCCAGTTCAAGAAGGGCGCCCAGAAGGCGTTCGAACAGGCCGGGGTCCAGATCGCGAAGGAATACGACACCCCCGGCTGGAGTGCCGAAAACGCGCAGCGCGAGGCCCAGCAGGCGATCACCGCCCTCGGCGACGGCGGCTTCGCCGGGATCTACGCGGCCAACGACGACACCGGCGGCGGCGCGATCGCGGCGCTGAAAGGCGCCGGCCTCAACCCGGCCGAAGTCCCGGTCACCGGCCAGGACGCGACGGTCGCCGGCCTGCAGCGGATCCTCGCCGGCCAGCAGTTCATGACGGTCTACAAGGAAATCGAGCCGGAGGCCACGGTCGCGGCCGAAATCGCAATCGCCCTCGCCGAAGGCGAAGAAGTTCCCAAAGACAAAGTCACCGAAGAAGTCAACAACGGCGCCGCCGACATCCCGTCGGTGCTGCTGAAGCCGATCGCGGTGACCAAAGACAACGTCAAGGACACCGTCGTCGCCGACGAATTCGTCACTGCGAAGGAACTGTGCACCAGCGCCTACGCGCAGGCCTGCAAAGAAGCCGGGATCTCCGGGTGATGTAGGTGGCGTCTGGCGCTCCGCTCCTGGAGCTGGAGAAAGTCAGCAAGCGGTTCGGCCCGGTCCAGGCTCTGGACCGGGTCGACTTCGCCGTCCACGCCGGTGAGGTGGTCGGCCTCGTCGGCGACAACGGCGCCGGCAAGTCGACGATGGTGAAGACGATCGCCGGCATCCACAGCGCCGACGAGGGCACGATCCGCTTCGACGGCGAGGAAGTGAAGATCAAAGGCCCCCAGGACGCGACCGAACTGGGGATCGCGACCGTCTACCAGGACCTCGCCCTCTGCGACAACCTCGACGTCGTCGCCAACCTCTTCCTCGGCCACGAGGAGGTCTCGCCCGGCCCGGGGCGGTTCTCGCGCCAGCTCGACGAGGCGAGGATGGAGCACCAGACCAGCGAGCTGCTCTCGAACCTGGCGGTGACGATCCCCAGCCTGCGCAGCGAGGTCGGGACGCTCTCCGGCGGTCAGCGCCAGCAGGTCGCGGTGGCGCGGTCGCTGCTCGGCGAGCCGAAGGTCGTCCTCCTCGACGAGCCGACCGCGGCGCTCGGCGTCGCCCAGACCCAGCAGGTCCTCAACCTGATCCGGCGCCTGCGCGAGCGCGACCTCGGCGTCGTCGTGATCAGCCACAACCTCGCCGACGTCTTCGAGGTCGCCGACCGGATCTTCGTCCTGCGGCTCGGCCGCGCCGGCGGCGAGTTCGACGCCCAGCAGACGACCGAGGAGCACGTGGTCGGGGCGATCACCGGCGCCGGCGAGAAAGGCAACGGTGCGGAGCAGCGCGCCGAGGAGGCCGAGCTCGAGGCCGAGAAGCGGGGGCAGGAGGGATGAGCGAGACGGTCGAGAGCGCCGAAGCGCAGGGCGCGGGAGACCGCAAGGAGCGCAGCGCCCGGCGCGAGACGATCCGCCGCATCGTCCAGGGCGACCTCGCCTCGCTTCGCGTGGTGATCGGCCTGGCGGTGATCTGGGCGATCTTCCAGTTCGAGAACGACCGCTTCCTCTCGGCCGAGAACCTGACCAACCTCGGGCTGCAGATCACCGCCGTCGGGCTGATCTCGGTCGGCATCGTCTACGTCCTGCTGCTGGGGGAGATCGACCTCTCGGTCGGCGCCGTCAGCGGCCTCGCCGCGGCGGTGATGGCGGTCCTCAACGTCAAGCACGGCTGGAACCCCTACCTCGCGATCGTCGCCGCGGTCCTGGTCGGGGTCGCGATCGGCTTCCTCCAGGGCTTCCTCTTCAGCCGCTTCGGAGTGCCGTCCTTCGTCGTC
>DASTBO010000004.1:0-29243 GCA_035712025.1 Solirubrobacterales bacterium | reverse complement strand
CACGCCTCACCGAGGACGGCGTGGAGGACGTCGTGGATCTCTTCGAACTGCTCGGTGTCGGCGATCAGCGGCGGCGAGAGCTGCACCACCGGGTCGCCGCGATCGTCGGCGCGGCAGATCAGCCCGCGCTTGTAGAGCTCGCCGGAGAGGAAGCCGCGCAGCAGCTTCTCGGACTCCTCGTCGTTGAAGCTTTCCTTCGTCTCCTTGTCTTTGACCAGCTCGACCGCGTGGAAGTAGCCGGCGCCGCGCACGTCGCCGACGATCGGCAGGTCGTGCAGGGACTCGAGCATCTGGCGGAACTCGCCCTCCTTGCGCAACACGTGCCCGCAGAGGTCCTCGCGCTCGAAGACGTCGAGGTTGGCCATCGCGATCGCCGCGGCGACCGGGTGGCCGGCGAAGGTGAAGCCGTGGGAGAAGGAGGCGTCGCCCTTCATGAACGGCTCGGCGACCCGGTCGGAGGCGATCAGGCCGCCCATCGGCGCATAGGCGGAGGTCAGCGCCTTGGCGACCGTGATCATGTCCGGCTGGTAGTCGAAGCGTTCGCAGCCGAAGTAGTGGCCGAGGCGGCCCCAGGCGCAGATCACCTCGTCGGAGATCATCAGCACGTCGTAGGTGTCGCAGATCTCGCGTACGCGCTGGAAGTAGCCGTCGGGCGGGACGAAGCAGCCGCCGGCGTTCTGCACCGGCTCGAGGATCACCGCGGCGACGGTGTCGGGGCCCTCGAAGACGATCCGCTCCTCGATCGCGTCGGCCGCCCAGAGCGGGTCGCGATCCTCGGGCCAGCGGTAGATGTTGGTGTTCGGCACGTGGCAGCCGCCGGGCGTCAGCGGCTCGAACTGGCTGCGCAGCTCGGTGATGCCGGTCGCCGAGAGCGCCCCCAGCGAGGTGCCGTGGTAGGCGACCTCGCGGGCGATCACCTTGTGCTTCTGGCCTTTGCCGTGGATCCGGTGGAAGTTGCGGGCCAGCTTCAACGCCGACTCGACCGCCTCCGAGCCGCCGGAGGTGAAGAAGACCCGGTTGAGGTCGCCGGGCGCCAGCGCCGCGATCCGCGCGGCGAGTTCGATCGCCTTGGGGTGGGCGTAGGACCAGAGGATGTAGAAGTCGAGCTCTTCGACCTGGCGCGTGGCCGCCTCGCCGAACTCGGTGCGGCCGTGGCCGGCGTTGACGCAGAAGAGGCCGGAGAGGCCGTCGAGGTAGCGGTTGCCGTGGTCGTCGTAGACGTAGCAGCCCTCGGCCCGGGTGATGATCGGCACCTCGTGGTCGGGTCCGTAGGCGCCCATCCTCGAGAAGTGCATCCAGAGGTGCTGGCGGGCCAGCTGCTGGAGATCGGTTCCTGCGGGAGCTTGCGACGCGGTGGCCATGCGGCCCTCCTCCTCGGATTACGACGTTATGGACAAAGCTAGAACGACAATCCAACAATCGCAAGTGGTCTTTGGGTCAAGGACTGGAGGCTAGCTTGTACGTGGTGTACAAGTCCATCCTGTGCTTTTAGGACATTCGCCCCTTGCGCCGTATTCCACCGGGGCTTACGGTCGCGGTAGGTAGCCGCACATTCGGGTAGTGGCTCGACACCTACAGGAGGCCCGGACCGGACCGATGGATGCCCACGGAGAGACCGTCAGCGTCGAGCTGCGAAGCGTGACCAAGCGCTTCGGCGAGTTCGTCGCGGTCGACGACCTCAGCCTCGAGCTGGGCCAGGGGGAATTCTTCACCCTGCTGGGACCGAGCGGCTGCGGCAAGACGACGACGCTGCGGATGATCGCCGGGTTCGAGCAGCCGACCGAGGGGGCGATCCGGATCGAGGGCGAGGACGTGGCGGGGCTGCCGCCCCACAGGCGCCCGACCAACACCGTCTTCCAGAGCTACGCGCTCTTCCCCCACCTCAGCGTCGAGAGCAACGTCGCCTTCGGGCTGAAGCGCAAGAAGGTCGACAAGGACGAGATCGCCGAGCGGGTCCGGGCCGAGCTCGAGCGGGTCGGCCTCTCCTCCCACGCCAAGCGCAAGCCCTCGCAGCTCTCCGGCGGGATGCAGCAGCGGGTGGCGCTGGCGCGGGCGCTCGTCAACCTGCCGAAGGTGCTGCTCCTCGACGAGCCGCTCGGCGCCCTCGACCTGAAACTGCGCAAGGGCCTGCAGGTCGAGCTGAAGCGAATCCAGCGCGAGGTCGGGATCACCTTCGTCTACGTCACCCACGACCAGGAGGAGGCGCTGACGATGAGCGATCGGATCGCGGTGATGAACCGCGGCCGGGTCGAACAGATCGCCGCCCCCGAGGAGGTCTACAACTGCCCGGCGACGACCTTCGTCGCCGGCTTCATCGGCGTCTCCAACCTGATGCCGGGGACCGTGGCCGGCGACGGCGAGGTCCGCCTCGACCAGGGCCAGACGATCTCGACCCCGACCGGCGGGTTCGACTCCGGCGAGCGCTGCCACGCGGTGGTGCGACCGGAGAAGCTGCGGGTCGAGGTCGGCGGGAACGGCTCCGGGCCTGCCGCGGGCCTGCCCCGGGTCGAGGGGGTCGTCGCCAGCTCGCTCTACCTCGGAACCGCGACCCAGATCGCCGTCGACCTCGGCGAGAACGTGAGGATGACCGTCCTGGTCCCCAACGCCGACGAGGCAGAGCGCCAGCGCCTGCCCGGCGGCGGCGCTCGCGTCGCGCTCAGTTGGGAGCCCGAGCACATGCACCTTGTCCGCGAATCCCCCGCCGGGGCCGCGGAAGGAAACGGCGGCAACGCCACCCACCAGTCGCAACTGGAAACGAGCCAGGGAGGTTGATCCCGAGATGGTGAGCAGCGAAGGAAATGAGCGCAGGGCGACGGCGGCAATCGCCGTCCTGGTCGCCGCGGTGGCACTGGCTTTCGGGCTCGCTGCCTGCGGCGGCGGTGGTGGCGGGGCGAACGGCTCCGGCGAAACCACGGTGGCCGAAGGAGGAGAAGCCAAAGGCGAGCTGACGATCTCCAACTGGCCGGGTTACATCGAGCCGGGCAAGGAAGGGACGGTCGCCCAGTACGAAGAGTCCAGCGGCGTCAAGGTCCAGTACATCGAAGACGTCAACGACAACAACTCCTTCTTCGGGAAGCTGCAGCCCCAGCTGGAGCAGGGCGAATCTGGCGGCCGCAGCATCTTCGTCGTCACCGACTGGATGGCCGAACAGATGCACAATCTCGGCTACCTGCAGGAGCTCGACCAGGCCGACTTGGCGACGGTGTTCGAAACGATGACGCCGAACCTGCGGGACCCGTCCTTCGATCCGGGCCGCAAGTACTCGATCCCCTGGCAGAGCGGGATGACGGGGATCTGGGTCGACACCGCGAAGGCGCCGGAGATCAAATCGGTCAACGACCTCTTCGACCCGAAATACAAGGGCAAGATCACCTTCCTGGAAGAGATGCGCGACAGCGTCCCACTGGTGATGAAGGGCGAAGGGGTCGATCCCACCGACGCCAGCGGCGCCGACTGGGAAAAGGCGATCGACAAAGTCAAGTCGGCCGCCGATTCGGGTCAGATCCGCCGCTTCACCGGCAACGACTACACCGAGGACCTGACCGCCGGCAACATCGTCGCGGCGATCGGCTGGTCGGGCGACGCCTCGATCATCGAAAACCCGAATGCCGAATGGCGGATGCCGACCGAGGGTTGCGTCCTCTGGTCGGACAACATGGTGATCCCGGTCGGAGCCCCGAACACGGCGGCGGCACTCGACTGGATGAACTTCGTCTACCAGCCGAAGGTCGCGGCCGGCCTGACCGAATACATCACCTACGTCTCACCGGTCGAAGGGGTGAAAGAACTGGTCAAGCCCGAACTGGCGAAGGACCCCCTGGTCTTCCCCAGCGAGGACTTCCAGAAGAACTGCTCGACCCAGGTCTCGCCGCCTGACGTCGACAAGGTCAGCGAAGCCTGGGCCGAAGCCCTCACCGGCTGAGCCATGACGAGTTGGAGACAGCGCCTGGTCCCGTACTGGTTACTGGGACCAGGCCTGCTCTGGCTCCTCTTCTTCTTCGTCGTGCCCATGTACTTCATGGGCGAACTGGCGCTGTACTCAGGCTCGCTGACGACGGGCGGGTTCGAATTCACCTCCGAGTGGTCCAACTTCCCCGACGCCCTCTCGGGGCACACCGAGCAGATCTTCCGCTCGTTCTTCTACGCCGGCACGGCGACGCTGCTGTGCCTGGCGATCGGCTATCCGCTCGCCTACGCGATCGCCTTCCGCTCCGGCCGCTACAAGTCGCTGCTGCTGTTCGCGGTGATCGCCCCGTTCTTCACCACGTACCTGATCCGGACGATTGCCTGGAAAACCATCCTCAGCGACGACAGTCCCATCGTCAGCGTCCTGCAGACCCTCTCGCTGACGCCGGGGGACGGACGCGTGCTGGCGACCTCGGGCGCTGTGATCGCCGGGCTCACCTACAACTTCCTGCCGTTCATGATCCTGCCGCTCTACGCCAACCTCGAGCGGCTCGACCTGCGGCTGGTCGAGGCGGCGAAGGACCTCTACTCCTCCTCGCGCACCGCCTTCCTCAAGGTCACTCTGCCGCTGACGATGCCGGGAATCGTCGCCGGCGTCCTGCTCACCTTCATCCCTGCCTTCGGCGACTACATCAACGCCCAGCTTCTCGGCGGCACCGGCCAGGCGATGATCGGCAACGTCATCCAGCAGCTCTACCTGACCCAGCGCAACTATCCCGAGGCGGCGGCGCTCTCGTTCCTGATGATGGCGCTGATCCTCGCCATCGTCCTCCTCTACATCCGCTTCGCCGGGACCGAGGCATTGATGGGCGACGAGGTCGAGGAGGAGGCCTGAAATGAGCGCGCCGGCACGGGCCTGGGCGTGGCTGCGGCGGAACGCGCTGCCGATCTACGCCGGGCTGGCGGTGGCGTACATGCTGATCCCGATCGCGGTGGTCGCGATCTTCTCCTTCGGCGCGACCCCAAAAGGCAAACTCACCTTCGCCCTCGACAACGGCTTCACCACCGAGTACTGGCAATCGATGTTCTCGATCCCGGAACTCAACGACGCTCTCTTCACCAGCCTGCGTCTGGCCCTCTTCGCGACCCTGATCTCGACCGCGATCGGGACCGCGATGGCGATCGCCCTCGTCCGCCACCGCTTCCGCGGCAAGCGCCTGGCCAACCTCCTGATCGTGATCCCGATGGCGACCCCGGAGGTGGTGATCGGCGCCTCGCTGCTCTCGATGTTCATCTACTACTCGTTCGCGCTCGGCTTCACCACGCTGCTGATCGCCCACGTGATGTTCTCGATCAGCTTCGTCGTCGTCGTCGTCCGCTCTCGATTGATCGGTTTCGACCGCAACCTCGAGGAGGCGGCGGCCGACCTCGGCGCCAGCCCGCTGACGACCTTCCGCACCGTGACGCTGCCGCTGCTGGCTCCGGGAGTCGTCGCCGCGGGCCTGCTCGCCTTCGCGCTCTCGATCGACGACTTCGTCATCTCCAACTTCAACTCGGGGACGACCGTCACCTTCCCGCTCTACGTCTACGGCGTCAGCCTCCGCGGGATCCCGGTCCAGGTAAATGCGCTGGCGACCCTGCTCTTCCTCGTCGCCGTCGTCGCCGTCTCCCTCGTTCTCTTCCAGCAGCGGCGGGCGGAAAAGATGGCGGCGGTGCAGCCCGAGCCGGAAGGCGGCCCGATCCCCCTGCCCGGCACCGCCGCGGCGCAGTGACCCGGCCCTCAGCGCCCGATGTGAAACCCGATCAACTCGGGGACCTTCGCCACGGCTGAGGCGACGCGGCCGGGCCGGCGGCCGGACATCTCGGCTTCCTCCTTCTTGAGGATGCCGAGGCGGATCGCCTCGCCGCCCAGCCAGTGGAAGGGCTCGGGCGGGACGCGGGGGGACTTCGGGTCGACGAAGGCGAGGCCGGTGTGCTCGTCGCGGTGGCCGAAGGCGAGGGCAGCGAGGGTGCGGCCGACCATGTTGCTCGGCCCGACGCCGTTGCCGGTGTAGCCGGCGGCGACCCAGGCGTTGCGGCCGGGCAGGGTGCGGACGGCCGGGAGGTGGGTCGGCGAGGCGTCGATCGGGCCGCCCCAGGCGTGGGTGACGCGGCGGCCGCGGAGGGCCGGGAAGTAGTCGTGCAGGTGCTCGGTCGCGGCGGCGATCACCTCGGCGTCGACCTCGGAGCGGCCGCCGGTGCGGGCCCCCGCCGCGATCCGGCCCCCGCCCCAGCCGAAGGCGACGCGGCCGTCCGGGGTGGTGCGAAAGTAGTGGAGCAGGGAGCGCGAGTCGGTGATGCAGTCGCCGCCGGTCCAGCCGATCTCCGCGAGCACGTCGGGCACCGGCTCGGTGAGGACGATGTGCGAGGAGGCGACGGTGAGGCTGCCGCGCAGGGGGCCGGCCTTGGCGGCGCTGCCGATCGCCAGCACCCCCCGCCCGGCACTGACGGTGCCGGCGTCGGTGCTCGCTTCGACGCCTTCGCCGTCCTCGTGAAACCAGCGCACCGGCGAGGACTCGAAGACCTCGACCCCGGCCGCCAGCAGCTGCGCTCGCAGGCCGAGCGCCAGGCGGGCCGGCTGCACCGTCGCCGAGGTCGGCGAGACGGCGCCGGCGCGGAAGGCGGGGGACTGGCAGCGCTCGGCGACCTCGTCGGCGCTCAGCGGCCGCAGCATCTCCGGCACGCCGAGCTCGGCGCAGGCCCGCACCGCCCGCTCCCACGATCCGTCGTGGGCGGGAGTCGTCGAGACCTGCAGGTAGCCGGCCGGCCGGAACCAGGCGTCGACTCCGTGCTCGGCGCAGAAGCCGCCGATCCGCGCCACCGCCTCCTCGGCCGCCCGCGCCGTCGCCAGCGCCGCCGCGTCCCCCCAGCGCTCGCGCATCGAGGCGAGCGAGAACCACATCGCGTTGCAGAAGCCGCCGTTGCGGCCGCTCGGCCCGCGCCCGCAGACCGGCTCGGCCTCGAGCAGGACGACCCGGGCCCCGGGCTCCAGCTGCTTCGCGTACCAGGCGCTCCACATCCCGGTGTAGCCGCCGCCGACGATCAGCACGTCGGCCTCCCGCTCGCCGCGGAGCGGCGGGCGGGGCTCGACCTCGCCCGCCTCCTCGATCCAGTAACCGAGCCGCGTGTGCCGCATCGCTGGATTCTCCAGCAACCGG
Source organism: Solirubrobacterales bacterium (assembly GCA_035712025.1). Lineage (GTDB taxonomy): Bacteria > Actinomycetota > Thermoleophilia > Solirubrobacterales > 70-9 > VAYN01. The sequence goes on along the minus strand of DASTBO010000004.1, from coordinate 22,140 downwards.
CCCGTCGGCTCTGTCCAAAGATCGGGCGCGGAATTGTCCAACCGCCCCGAACCCGACCCGTAGACTCGGATCGATGCCAGGAGACGGTCAGGCCGCTACTCCTTACGTCGACGCGATGCTCGCCTACGCCGAGCGCGACCCCGGGCGCTTCCAGGTGCCGGGCCACAAGGGCGGCATCGGCGCCGACCCGGCGATGCGCGAGCTGGTCGGCGAGGCGGGACTGCGCAACGACATCCCCTCGGTGACCGAGGGGGTCGACGTCGGGCCCGAGCCGACTCCGTTCCAGCAGGCGCAGCAGCTCGCCGCCGAGGCCTGGGGGGCGGGGCGCACCTGGTTCCTCGGCAACGGCGCCTCGCAGGGAAACCACGCCGCCTGCATGGCGCTCGCCCATGGCGGCGACCGGGTCGTCGTCCAGCGCAACGTCCACTCCTCGGTGATCGACGGCCTCGTCCTCAGCGGCATGCGGCCGACCTTCGTCGCCCCCGAGCTCGACCCCGAGCTGGGGATCGCGCACGGGCTGACGCCGGCCTCGCTGGCGGCGGCGCTCGACGAGACGCCGGAGGCGGTGGCGGCGATGGTCGTCTCGCCGACCTACTTCGGCGCCTGCGCCGACGTCGCCGGGATGGCCGAGGTCGCGCACGCGCGCGGCGTGCCGCTGGTGGTCGACGAGGCCTGGGGCGCGCACCTCCACTTCCATCCCGAGCTGCCGGCGGCGGCGCTGGAGTCGGGTGCCGACCTGGTCACCTCCTCGACCCACAAGATCGTCGGCAGCCTCACCCAGTCGGCGATGCTGCACCTCGGCCGCGGCGGCCGCATCGACGGAGCCGTGGTCGACCGCTGCGTCAGCCTGGTCGAGACGACCAGCCCCAGCGGCCTGCTCGCCGGCTCGCTCGACGCCGCCCGCCGCCACATGTACGTCCACGGCGAGGAGATGCTGAGCGAGGCGCTGGCGGGTCTGGCGAAGACGCGGGAGAGGATCCGCGGGATCGCCGGTCTGGACGTGCTCGACGAGCGCATGGTCGGCCGTCCCGGGGTCACCGGGTGGGATCCGCTGCGGCTCGGGATCGACGTGCGCGGCACCGGCTCCAGCGCCCAGCGCCTCTGGAAGACCGCGTTCCACGTCAGCGAGATCGACCTCGAGCTCTACTCCGGCAACGTGGTGGTGGCGATCTTCGGGGTCGGCGAGGAAGCCGAGGCGAGCGGCGAGCGGCTGGTCGAGGGACTGCGCCGGGCGGTGGCCGAGCTGGAGGAGACGCCCGGGGCCCCGGACGAGAAGCTGGCCCCGGCGCCGCCCTGGGGCGAGCTGGTGCTGACGCCGCGGGAAGCGTTCCTCGGACCGCAGGAGGTGGTCCCCTTCGACGCGGCCGCGGGGCGGATCGCAGCCGAGGGTCTGGCCGCCTACCCGCCGGGGATCCCGAACGTCCTCCCCGGCGAGCGCCTCACCCCCGAGACGCTCGAGTTCATCCGCGAAAGCCTCGACCACGGCGGCTACGTCCGCGGCGGCTCCGACCGCGAGCTGAAGACGCTGCGCGTCGCCCGCTGAGCATTCGCCTGTTCCTTTCGCGTCCTCTGCAACGAAAAGGAACAGGCGAAGGGTAGGCTGGCGACGATGGCCAGCTTCGACGCGATCGCCGACCTGCCGCTCGAGATCGAGTCCTGCGAGTTCGAGGGGCTGAGCCTCGACGCCGGCTCCTTCGAGCGGCTGACGACGATCGTCAAGCTGCGGGGCGGCGGCCAGGAGGGGATCGGGGAGGACGTCGTCTACGACGTGGTCGACCACATCGGCCAGCAGGACCACGGTCCGCCCGAGGGCCTGGCCGGCAGCTTCACCTTCGCCGAGCTCTCCGATCGCCTCGACGGCATCGACCTCTTCCCCGCCGGCGAGCCGGTCCGCGAGGACGTCTCCCGCGACTACCGCCGCTGGGCTTTCGAGTCGGCGGCGCTGGACCTGGCGCTGCGCCAGGCCGGCACCAACCTCGCCGCCGCCCTCGGCCGCGAGCCGCGGCCGGTGAACTTCGTCAACTCGGTGCGCCTCGCCGGCTGGGAGGAGGGCGCCCGCTCCTCGATCGAGCCGCTGCTCGCGCGCCTCGCGGCCTACCCGACCCTGCGCTTCAAGCTCGACCCGGCCAACGACTGGGACGACGAGCTGATCGAGGCCCTGGCGGAGACCGGGGCGATCGACTCGCTCGACCTCAAGGGGTTCTACAAAGGCACCCCGGTCGACGTCGAGACCGACCCGGAGCTGTACGCGAAGCTGATCGAGACCTTCCCGGAGGCCTGGCTCGAGGACCCCGACGTCACCGAGGAGACGCGGCCGCTGCTCGACCCGGTCTCCGAGCGGGTCACCTGGGACGCGCCGATCCACTCGATCGCCGACATCGAGGCGATGCCGTGGTCGCCGCCGAAGACGGTCAACGTCAAGCCCTCCCGCTTCGGCCCGATCCGCAACCTCTTCGCCGCCTACGACTACTGCGAGGAGCGCGGGATCGGCGCCTACGGCGGCGGCCAGACCGAGCTCGGCCAGGGACGGGGGCAGATCCAGTACCTCGCTTCGATCTTCCATCCCGACACCCCCAACGACGTCGCGCCGGGCGGCTACAACGACCCCGAGCAGGCGACGAAGCCGGGGCTGCCGGCCAGCCCGCTGCAACCCGCGATCGAGGAGATCGGCTTCCGCTGGAAGCTCTAGGTTGAGCGCCTCCCCCGAAAGGAACCAAATGCCCGACCAGTCCTTCCCAGACGCACTCAACGAGCAGATCGCGAACGAGTTCGCGGCCCATCAGCAGTACGTCGCCGCGGCCGTCTACTACGACGCCGAAACGCTGCCGCGCCTGGCCGCCTTCTTCTACCGCCAGGCGCTGGAGGAGCGCGAGCACGCGATGATCATGATCCGGTACCTGCTCGACGTCGGCGAGAAGGTGCGGATTCCGGACATCAAGGCCCAGCAGACCAGCTTCGCCGACGGCACCGCTCCGGTGCGGATGGCGCTGGAGCAGGAGCAGCGCGTCAGCAGCGAGATCTTCGCCCTCTTCGAGCTCGCCCGCGAGTTGAAGGACTACCGCGCCGAGCAGTTCCTGCAGTGGTTCGTCAAGGAGCAGGTCGAGGAGGTGGCGCTGATGGGCGACCTCCTCAACGTGGTCGAGCGCTCACGCGAGAACCTGCTGCTGGCCGAGGACTACATCGCCCGGGAGAAACTCGGCGAGGAGGGCTCGGACCCGACCGCCCCGCCGCCGGCCGACAAGGGCTGAGGGCAAAAGAAAGACGTCCACGCCGTGGACGTCTTTCTCCAAGGAGGGAAGATGGCGTCTCGTCCACCTTCCAGTACCCGGCCGTAGCGTCCTCCTCTTCGCCGCGCCGCTCAACAAGACGCCGTGTTGAGAACTCCTGGCGTACCTAATTCCTGGCGAAGGGCGGCTTTTCACCTGCATCTGCGGATCGTCAGCAACGCGCGTGTGCAACTCGGAGGGGGCGCCGACTTACGGAGCGGCCCGGTCAGATCCTGACCAGGGCGCTCTTACGAATCGAGTCGATGATCTCGCGCACGAGCTCGGCGTCGCCGCCGACCTCGAGGTCGCCGTCCTGGTTGCTCATCCGCCGCGTCCAGCTGCCGGCGCTGCCCGAGGCCCAGCCGTCGGCCTCTCCCTCCAGCCGCGAGGAGCAGCCGACGACCCTGCCCTCCTCGATCCGGATCATCACCCCGGCGAAGACGGGGGAGGAGCCCCCCTGGATCTCGACCGCGAGCCGGCAGCGGCCGCTCAGCCCGTCGGGCAGCTCGATCAGCGGGATCGCGAGCAGGAACGCCGCCTCGACGTCGAGTCGCCCGACCAGCGGCGGGTCGGCCAGGTGGCGCCGCTCCCACCAGGCCCCCGCCGTGAGCGGGACGATCGCCCGCCGCAGCCACGGGGTCGCCCGGTAGGGGGTGCCGCGGCCGTCGCCGGGATAGGGCTCGACCAGGTCCGCGAGGCGCAGCGCCCCGAGCCGCCGCTCGAGCGAGGGATAGCTGATCCGCGGGATCAGCCGGTTCAGGTCGGTGAGCGAGAGGGGTTTCGCGGCGAGCGCCCGGATGATGTTGGTCGACCAGCCCTCGACCAGCGCCTTGGTCGCGCTCTTGCTGGCGGTGCTGCCGAGGGCGATCGGGCCCGACGGAGCTTCGCGCAACCAGCTCTCGAGCACCTCGCCGATTCCGAGCAGCGCCTTGCCGGCTTCGGTGCTGCCGTACTCGACCGTCCCGGGGAAGGCCGCCTGGCGCTGTCGTTCGAGCGTGCCGAGGTCGACCAGTGTTCGCGAGTAGACCCGCATCGTGCTCTGGGGCGGCGAGCCGACAGCCCGCCGCAGCTCGATCAGCGGCAGCGGCCCGTCCTCGAGCGCCTTCAGCAGATGCACGTTCAGCGGTGCCGAAAGCAGGGATAGGGCGACCGCCCCCGCGCGTTTCACGGGCTCCCTAACCGCTGCGGGACGGACGGACCTGATGGTAAGAACGCAGCCAAAATTGCACGGAGATCATTTGCTGCTTTCCCCAAAGGTTCAAGGACCGACGCAGGTGTCCCCATATTTGAAACCTCGCTTCAGCTGATTACCCTGAAAAATCCCTGCATTTAGCAGTTGGATCTATCTCCGCGCGAGCATTTCGTCACCCGCACGCGTATGTCTAGCTTACTCCTTTCGGTCCGTTTTGGGTACGTAATAATTCTTCTAACCAAGCCAGCCGGCGCGCCTGCGCATCGTCTTGATCCGGCGGAACTCGGCGATGTCCTCGCGCAGGGCGGCCGGGGCGGGGGCGGGGAGGAAGCGGGCCGGCAGCGGCGACTCGGCGACCTCGCCCTTGCGGTGGCTGACGCGGTAGGCGCGGGCGCCGCGGCGGGCGGTCAGCGCCGAGGGAGACCCCTCCCCCTCCCACAGCAGGCCGGCGTAGTCGTCGAGGCCGTAGCCGGCCGGCATCCCCTCGCCGACCGCGTCGAGGTAGGCGGCGCGGCGCTCGGGTTCGTTGTTGTAGTGGACGCAGAGGCTGCCGGCGAGGAGGCCGAGGCCGGCTGCCGCCAGCGGCCGGCCCGACGACTTCGTGATCCCGGCCTCGAACCAGCACATCGCCCCGGCGCTCTGGCCGGCGAGGACGATTCCCTGGCGCCAGGCGAGGCTGAGGATCGAGGCGACGTCGTGCGCCTCCCAGACCGCCAGCAGGTTGACCAGGCTGCCGCCGCCGACGTAGATCAGGTCCTGGGAGAGGAGATGGTCGCGCAACGCCATCGGCCGCCGGCCGAGGCGAAAGAGCGAGAGGTCGGAGGGCTCGCAGTGGCGCTCGCCGAAGGCGGAGTAGAAGCTGGCGATCTGCTCGGAGGTGTCGCCGCTGGCGGTCGGGAGGATGCAGATCCGCGGCCGCCCGGCGCCCCTTTCGCCGGCCAGCCGCAGGAGCAGCTCGCAGACGGCGCGATCCGGCGGGCGGGAGCTGAACTCGTGGCCGCCGAGGGCGAGGATGCGCCGCACCGGCGTCGCCGTCGACACGCCCCGCTCGGCTGCCATCAGGCGGCCGGGGCGGTCGAGAGCGCCTCCGGCAGCGGTGCCGCGGGCGGGGCCTCGCGATCGCCGAGGAAGGTGGTCGCGATCCGCATCTCCACCACCCGCGAGCCGGCGACGTCCAGCCGGTACCCGCGCGCCTGCGGGCGCGAGGCGACGACCCGGCTCAGTTCCTCGCCGCGGAAGTGGAGGGCGGCGCCGTCCTCGGCGGCGTAGCCGCCGCTCATCCCTTCGCGCAGGAACCGGTGGTAGGCCTCCCCCCGCTTCGAGCCGCGCTCGTAGTGCACGCAGTTGCTGAACGGCAGGAGCCCGAGCCCGCGCAGCCGCCTCGGCTCGCCGTGGAAGCCGCTGACCGCCTCGGCGAACCAGCAGAGCGAGCCCGCCGAGAGGCCGCAGAGGACCACCCCGGCTTCCCAGGCCTCGCGCAGGATCGAGTCGATCCCGTGCGCGCGCCAGACCCCGAGCAGGCTGACGACGCTGCCGCCGCCGACGTAGATCAGGTCCTGGGAGAGGAGGTGGCGGCGCAGGTCCTCCGGGCCCTGCTCGCGGCGGAAGAGGGAGATGTGGGTCGGCTCGCAGCGATGGGCGGAGAAGGCGCGGTAGACGCGGACGATGTAGTGGTCGGCGTCGCCGCTGGCGGAGGGCAGGAAGCAGACCCGCGGCCGCTCCGCCCTCGTCAGCCCGAGCACGTAGTCGTCGAGCAGGGGGTTGCCCGACTCCATCGAGAAGCCGCCGCCGCCGAAGGCGACGATCTGACGGGCTGCCATCTCCATGAAGAGATGGTCGCCCCCCGCCGCCGCGCGGTCGTTGTACAGCGGTCCTAAGTTCAGCCCGCCGCGCTCGCCCCGGCGTACAGCAGCCGCAGCTTGTTGCGGGCGCGGTGCAGCCGTACCTTCACCGTCCCCTCGGGGATGCCGAGGCGGCTGGCGATCATCCCCTGGGTCAGGTCCTCCTCGTATTTCATCTCCAGCAGGCGCCGGTCGCGGTCGCTGAGCAGCTCCAGCGCGGCGTGCAGGTCGGCGAGCTCGACCGCCGCCAGGACCGCCTCGTCCTCGGCCCCCTCGCGGAGCTCGATCAAGGCTGTCGGGTCGGGGCGGACCCGGGCGTGCTGGCGGAAGGCCTCGTTGCGGACGATCGTCGCCAGCCAGTAGTTGCGGCTGGCGGGATCGCGCAGGGTCGAGCGCCGACGCCAGGCCCGGAGCAGGGCATCCTGAGCTATGTCTTCGGCCTCGCCCGGATTGCTCGCGTAGCGATACGCCAGTCGAAGACAGACCCTCTGTGCCTCACCCCACTCCCAGCCGTCGTCGTTCCCGCGACGATGCTCCATCGGAGTGCTGATTGAACGAACCTACATAAGCGGTGCATGAGATTGCCACCCCTGCAACGGAAACTGTCCTGAACTTGCGCAGGTCTTCTCAAAGGTGACCGGGGAGCCAGGGGAGGAGCGGCCGCGCGCGGCGGAAATCGCCTACGAGGCGATCGCCCCCGTCTACGACGGCTTCACCGCTCACCACGACTACGACCTCTGGCTCGGGGAGCTGGTGCCGAAGCTGGAGAAGCGCGGTGTACCCGGCAAGCGTCTGCTCGACGTCGCCTGCGGCACCGGCAAGAGCTTCATCCCGATGCTGGAGCGGGGCTGGGAGGTGACCGCCTGCGACATCTCGGCGGCGATGGTGGCGATCGCCCGCGAGAAGGTCGGCGACCGGGCCGAGGTCTCGGTCGCGGACATGCGCGAGCTGCCGGTCTTCGGCGAGTTCGACGCCGTCTTCTGCCTCGACGACGCGGTCAACTACCTGCTCAGCGGCGAGGAGCTCGAGCGAGCGCTGGCCGGGATGCGCCGCAACCTCGGCCCGGGCGGGCTGCTGATGTTCGACGTCAACACGCTCGAGGCCTACCGCAACTTCTTCGCCGAAGAGGTGGTGGTCGAGCGGGACGGCTGGCGGATGACCTGGAAGGGACTGACCAGCCCGGGGGCCGAACCGGGGTCGATCGCGAAAGCGAGCTTCGAGGCCGAGCCGCTGGACCCGGCGGCGGGGCCGGCGATCCCGCCCGAGCTGCACTACGAGCGCCACTTCCCGGAGAGCGAGGTGCGGGCGGCGCTGGAGGCCGCCGGGCTCGAGTGCCTCGACGTCTACGGCCACCACCACGACGGGATCCCGAAGCAGCCATTCGACGAGGACGCCCACACCAAGGCCGTCTACATCGCCCGCGCCGCCGAGGGCGACGCGGGCGGGCGGCGTTAGGCCTCGTCGGGGCGCTTCACCTCGCCGCGCCAGCCGCCGTCGTCGCCGGCGGCCTCGACCAGCTCCTTGAAGCGCTCGAGGTCGGCGTGGACGCGGCGGTCCGCCGCTCCCAGGGCGTCGCCGATCCGCTCCTTGATCCCCTCCGGGACGAAGTCCATCTGGACCATCACCCGGGTGGTGGCGTCGTCGATGCGGTGGAAGGTGACCACCCCGGCGTTCTCCTTGCCGTCGGTGTTGCGCCAGGCGACGCGCTCGTCCGGCTTCTGCTCGGTGATCTCGGCGTCCCACTCGTGGCGGGAGCCGCCGAACTCGGCGACCCAGTGCAGGTTGGTGTCGTCGAGCTGGCGAATCTCCTCGACGCCCTCCATGAAGCGCGGGAACTCCTCGAACTGGGTCCATCGGTCATAGACCCTGCGTAACGGCGCCTGGACCTCTATCGACTCCTCGATGGTGGACATCGCTCCTCCTCGTTCTGGCTTTCTCTCTGATCCCGGTTAGCCCGATCCGGGATCGGGCTAAACGCGACAGCTCTTGTCACCCGCGGAGGCTTGAACCGAGTTCGAACCGGGAAGCGACGAGTATGTCCGCGTCTGGAATCTGTGAGCTGGTGCTGGAGAGCGAGGACGTCGAGGGCCTGGCGCGCTTCTACCGCCGGCTCGGCCTGGAGCTGCTCCTGGAGGAAGACGACCGGGTCTGGCTGGCGGCCGGCGAGTGCTGCCGGCTGGGGATCTGGCCGCCGGGGGAGAAGGAGCACGCCGACCGTGGCGGCCGCCACGTCCACTTCGCTCTCTCGGTCGACCACGACCGTCTGGACGCGCTCAGCGCCGGGCTGCGCGAGCGCGGGGTCGAGGTCGACGGGCCGGTCGAGCACGAGGGGGGCGACCGTTCGGCCTACTTCTTCGACCCGGCCGGCAACCGGGTCGAGCTCTGGGACTTCTTCCGCGACGGCGACGGGGCCGAGGAGGGCGTGGCGGCCTTCGCCGAGAGTGGCGATGGCGCGTAACCGGGTCCACATCCACGCCTCGCCGCAGAAGGTCTTCGAGATCCTCGGCGACCCGGAGCAGTACCCGCGCTGGGTCGTCGGAGCGGCCGGCATCCGCGACTACGACGAGGACTTCCCGGCGGTCGGGTCCCGCTTCCACCACAAGGTCGGGTCGTGGCCGGTGGGGCTGAAGGACCACACCGAGGTGACCGCGGTCGAGCCGCCGGATCGGATCGTGCTGAAGGCGAAGGCCCGACCGCTGGGCACGGCGACGATCGCGATCGACCTGGCGGAGAGCGCCGGCGGCACCGTGCTGACTATGGAGGAGGTCCCCGGCGACCGGCTCACCTCCCTCCTCGCCGGCAACCCGCTCGCCGACGCCGCCCTGCGGGTCCGCAACGCCGAGGCGCTGGCCCGACTGAAGCGGCTGGTCGAGGGGGTGCCTGAGGGCGACCCGATCGAGGAGCGCCCACTGCGTGGCCAGCGGGTCCTGATCACCGGCGGCAGCAGCGGCATCGGGCTCGCCGTCGCCGAGGCGCTGGCGGGCGAGGGAGCCGAGATCGCGCTGCTGGCGCGCAACGAACTGGGCCTCGCCGCCGCGAAGCGGGAGCTGGCCGAGCGCGGAGCCGAGGCGGTCACCGTCGCCGCCGACGTCACCGACGGCGCGGCCCTCGCCGAGGGAGTGGAGACGGCGGTGGCGGAGCTGGGCGGCCTCGACGTGCTCGTCACCTCGGCTGCGAGCCTCTCGTTCGGTCGCTTCACCGAAACCGACCCCGCCGACTTCGAGGCGACGGTCGAGACCGTGCTCGGGGGGACGATCGCGACGATCCGCGAGGCGCTTCCCCACCTCGAGCGCACGCGCGGGGCGGTGGTCGCGGTCGGCTCGATCGCCGCCCGGATGCCGCTGCCGGGGATGGCCGCGTACACCACCGCCAAGCACGGCCTCGTCGGCTTCCTCGACACCGTCCGGATCGAGCTGCAGGAGAGCGGCTCCTCGGTGACGCTCTCCCTGGTCAATCCCGGTGCCGTCGACACCCCGCTGTGGAGCAACCTCGAAAGCTCGACCGGGCTGCTGCCGCCCGAACCTCCGTTTCCCGCCGTCTACTCGCCCGAGTCGGTCGCCGAAGCGGTGCTGGGCGCGATCCGCCATCCGCGCGACGAGCTGACCGCGGGGGGACTGGCCCGGGCGCAGGTGCTCTTCTACTCCCTCTTCGGCGGTACGGCGAAGAGGGCGATGCGGACGCTGGCCCGGCTCGAGCACACGGCCGGCGACCGGCCGGCGACGGAGGGCGGCCTGGCCGGCGGCAAGGGCTCAGGGGAGACGCGGGGCGGGTTCGGTGGCCGGCCCAGCGTCGCGGTCAAGGCGCTCGGCGCCTGGGACGCGGTGCGGGGCATCGGGCGAGGCTGAGCGTGGTCGCCGACGCGGTCGTGATCGGGGCCGGCCCCAACGGCCTGGTCGCCGCCAACCATCTGGCCGACCGCGGCTGGAAGGTGGTCGTCTGCGAGGAGCAACCGGAGCCCGGCGGCGCCGTTCGCAGCGGCGAAGTCACCGAGCCGGGCTTCGTCCACGACCTCTACAGCGCCTTCTACCCGCTCACGCCCGCGTCCCGGCACATCGCCCCGCTGAACCTGGAGCGCTACGGCGTCAACTGGCTCAGCGCCCGCGGCGTCGTCGCCCATCCCCACCCCGACGGCCGCTGCGCCCTGCTCTCGATGGACCTGGACGAGACCTGCGCCTCGCTCGACCGCTTCGCGCCCGGCGACGGCGAGGCCTGGCGCCGCCTCTTCGACCTCTGGCGCCGGGCCGGGCCGCATCTGTTCGGGGCGCTGCTGACGCCGCTGCCGCCGATCCGGCCGGCGGCCGGGATGCTCGCCGCGCTTGGCCCGCGCGGCCTCGCCGAGTTCGCCCGCTTCTCGCTGCTGCCGGCGCGGCGGACGGCAGACGAGACCTTCCGCGGCGAGGGAGGCGGCTGGCTGATCGCCGGCAACGCCCTGCACGCCGACCTGACCCCGGAGAGCTCTGGAGGCGGGATGTTCGGCTGGCTCCTCTGCGGACTCGGCCAGCAGCACGGCTTTCCCGTCGCCGAGGGAGGGGCGGGCACGATCACCCGCGCCCTGGTGCGACGGCTGCGCGAGCGGGGCGGCGAGGTGATCTGCGAGACGCCGATCGAGCGGATCGAGGTGCGGAACCGGCGTGCCCGGGCGGCGCTGACCGCCGACGGGCGGCGTTTCGAGGCGCGGCGGGCGATCCTCGCCGACTGCGACGCCCCGGCGCTGTTCCTGAAGATGCTGCCGCCCGAGACGGTGCCCGCGCGGATTCGCGAGGACCTGCGCCGCTACCAGTACGACAACTCGACCTTCAAGGTGAACTGGGCCCTGCGCGGGCCGATTCCGTGGAGCGCCGGCGACGCTCGCCGCGCCAGCACGGTCCACGTCGCCGAGGGAATCGACGGCCTGACCGAGGCGTCGACCCAGCTGGCGGCGAGGAAGATCCCCGATCGGCCCTTCCTCGTCGTCGGCCAGTACTCGATGGTCGACGCCTCGCGCGCACCGCAGGGCGCCGAGGCCGCCTGGGCCTACACCCACGTGCCGCAGAGCCCGCTCGCCGACGCCGCCGGCGAGCTGAGCGGGGACTGGGCCCGCGAGGAGGAGGCGGAGCGCTTCGCCGACCGGATGGAGGCGGGAATCGAGCAGCTGGCGCCCGGCTTCCGCCAGAGCATCCTCAAGCGCCACGTCCAGACGCCGCTCTACCTGCAGAGCCACAACCGCAACCTGGTCGGCGGGGCGATCAACGGCGGCACCGCCCAGCTCTACCAGCAGGCGATCTTCCGCCCCTTCCCCAGCCTCGGCCGGCCGACGACGCCGGTCCGCGGCCTCTACCTCGCCTCCTCGGCGGCGCACCCGGGGGGCGGCCTGCACGGCGGGCCCGGCGGCAACGCGGCGCGGACCGCGCGCTGGCGGCACCGCCTGCGGCTTGGTCGCTAGCGGGGCGTCAGCCGGGCGAAGTAGCCGAACCAGCTGCCCGAGCGCTCGGCCGTGGCCAGGCCGGCCTCGGCGCCCATCCGCTCGAGGCTGGCGCGGGTGGTGAAATGGGGGTCGCCGAAGAGCTCGCCGACGACGAGGCGGCCGCCTGGCTTCAGCACCCGGCGGATCTCCCGCAGCGCCGCGGGGGCGTCCGGTACCTCTCCCAGCACGGCGGTGAGGACGGCGGCGTCGACCGAGGCGTCCTCGTAGGGGAGCCAGGTCGCGTCGCCCTCGGTCGGGACCAGGTTCGAGAGCCCCCGCTCGCCGGCGGCGCGCATCACGTGGTCGAGGAACTTCCGCTGCAGGTCGAACAGCTCCAGCGTTCCCTCGGGCCCGACCCATTCGGCCATGTCGCAGCTGTAGTAGCCGGTGCCGACGCCGATCTCCAACAGGCGCTCGCCCGGCTGCGGCCGCAGCACCGAGCGCAGGCGCTCACGGGTGATGATCGGGTGCGGGGCTTCGACCCAGAAGCGCTGGCCGTAGGGACAGGCCGAGGGGTTCTTGCGCCACCAGAGCGCGGCCGCCAGCGTCGCCGCCGCGGCCGCCCCGAGGAGGTGCCGCGGGCGCATCGCCGCGCTAGGCGCCGAGGCCGAAGCCGACGCGGTGCTCGCTGGACTCGATCCTGAGGAACTGGACCTTGCCGAGGTGGAGGGCGATCGTCCCGTCCTCGGTGTGAAGGTCGTGCCAGCCCCCCTGCTCGAGCCGGGCGCGCAGGTCCTTCAGGTCCTCCTCGGCGAGCCGGGCGGAGACCACCTGGCCGCCCTCGAAGCCGATCTCGACTCGTTGCGCCTCTGCCATCAGTGCCCTCCCGCGGGTTCGACGATCTCGGTCAGGACCCCGCCGGTCGAGCGGGGGTGGAGGAAGGCGACGCGGCTGTCGCGGATGCCGACCCGCGGCTCGGAGTCGATCAGCTGGACGCCGGCGGCGGCGATGCCCTTCAGCGCCGCGTCGATGTCGTCGACCGCGTAGGCGACGTGGTGAAGGCCGGGCCCGTTCTTCGCCAGGTACTTGCCGACGGGGGTGTCGGGGCCGAGCGGCGCCAGCAGCTCGACGTGCCCGTCGCCGACGTCGAGCAGGACCGCCTCGACCCCCTGCGACTCGACCGTCTCGCGGTGGGCGAGCTCCATCTCGAAGCTCTCGCCGTAGAGGGCGATCGCGGCGTCGATGTCCTCGACGGCGACTCCGATGTGGTCGATCCTTCCGAACAAGGCGCGGAGTCTATGCGGCCAACGCTCTCCTGTTCCTTCTCGTTGCTATGGACCGAGAAGGAACAACCGAAGCTCAGGCCTCGGCCCTGAGGATCTCCTCCAGGGCGGCGATCCCGACCTCGAGCTGTTCGGGGGTCGGCTCCTTGGTCGCGACCAGGCGCTGGATCTCGCGGCCGGGAGTGTGGAAGGCCTCGGCCAGCGGCTCGCCGTGGTGGCGGTCGCTCCAGGCGAACATCTCGACCGCGAGGGAGGCGCCGCCGAGGCCGACGCCGGCGCGGGCGGCCGGGCTCGGGCTGTCGACGATCCGCTCCAGCAGGAGCGTGCCGCCGGCCGAGAGCAGCATCATCGGCACGATCAGGTTGGAGCCGCAGCGGTCGTGCTCCTTCGGCACCGCGGCGACGTCGTCGGCGCCGCGCTCGTAGGCGGCGATCGCCTTGTGCTCGACGCCGTGGTAGGCGGCCAGGTCGCGGTCGCTGAGGGCGACCAGCGCCGGCAGCGCGCCGATCGCCTGCGCGATTCCCTCCCGCAGCGCCCCGGCCCGCACCCGCCGGCGCAGCAGCGAGGTCGTCGCCAGGGTCGCGGCGACCGCCGCCAGCACCCGCGCGTCCTCGAACGGGAGCCGGGCCGCCGGCATGCGGCGCCGGACGAGGGGCAGCACCGCCATCGCCTCGGCGAGTTTCACCGGCCCGCGCAGGCCGGGCAGCTTGGCGACCAGGCGAGGGGCGAGCTCCGGCTTGCGCTCGGAGGCGACTTCGAGCGAGCCGTCCTTGCGCCGCACCGCCGCGGCCCAGTGCGTGGGCCCGTGGATCAGCAGCCCGTTGCGGAGCGCCATCCCGCCGAGGCGAAGCTTCTGCGACTGATCGGGGGCCACGAACCCAAGATAGGGGATAAATGGAGGGCGTCGAGCCCAGTCCTCTCGACGCCCTCGTTCCCCCTATGTAAAACCCGGCCGGAGCCCCCCAGTCCAGGTCTCCGGCCGGTGTCGGCTCTCCCTGGCTATAGCTTGTTGAGCCGACCCTAGAAACCCCGTGTGGACCGAGAAGTTGCGCGGCGGTTTTACGCCTTGTCTAATTTTTTCCTTAACGCCGCGAGCCGCTCGCCGTGGGCCCGCTCGAAACCGCGATCGGTCGGCTCGTAGAAGCGCCGACCGCGCAACTCCTCGGGCATCAGCGGCTGGTCGCTGACGGCGCCCGGCTCGTCGTGGGCGTAGCGATAGCCCTCGCCGCGCCCGAGCGAGGCGGCGCCGGGGTAGTGCGCGTCGCGCAGGTAGTCGGGCGGGGTCTTGGCGCCGTTGGCGCGGACCTCGGCCCGCGCCGCGGAGAGGGCCTTGCAGGAGGCGTTCGACTTCGGCGCCAGGGCGAGGTGGACGGTGGCCTGGGCGAGGTTGAGCGCGCACTCGGGCAGGCCGACGCGATCGACCGCGCGGGCGGCGGCATCGGCGACGAGCAGCGCCTGCGGGTCGGCGTTGCCAATGTCCTCGGAGGCGAGGATGACCATCCGGCGGGCGATGAAGCGGGGGTCCTCGCCCCCCTCCAGCATCACCGCCAGGTAGTAGAGGGAGGCGTCGACGTCGGAGCCGCGGGTGGCCTTGATCCAGGCGGAGACGAAGTCGTAGTGGCGGTCCCCGGCGCGGTCGTAGTCGATCGCCTTGCGCTGCATCGCGTCTTCGACCGCGGCGACGTCGACCTCGCCGTCGGCCCGCTCGACCGCGCGCTCGAGGGCCGAGAGCGCGACCCGCGCGTCGCCGCCGCTGCGGGTCGCCAGCATCGTCAGCGCCGCGGGGGCGACGGCGGGCGGATCGGCGATGCCGCGCTCGGGATCATCCAGCGCCCGTCGCAGCAGCTCCTCCACCTGAGCCGGCTCCAGCGGCCGCAGCTCGTAGACCTGCGACCGCGAGAGCAGGGCCGAGTTGACCTCGAAGTAGGGGTTCTCGGTCGTCGCCCCGATCAGCGTCAGCGTCCCGTCCTCGACCGCCGGCAGCAGCGCGTCCTGCTGGGCCTTGTTGAAGCGGTGGATCTCGTCGAGGAAGAGGATCGTCGGCCGCCCGTTCGCCCGCCGCCGCTCCCGCGCCCGCTCGATCACCGCCCGGATCTCGGCTTTGCCGGCATTGACGGCCGACTCCTCCTCGAAGGCCCCGTCCGCCCCCACCGCCGCGATCCGCGCCAGCGTCGTCTTCCCCGCCCCGGGCGGCCCGTAGAGGATCGCGCTGTGCGGCTTGCCGCTCTCGATCGCGCTGCGCAGCGCCGAGCCCGCGCCGAGCACGTGCTCCTGCCCGATCACCTCGTCGAGCGAGCGGGGCCGCATGCGGACGGCCAGGGGGGCGCCGGGGGTAGGCCCTGAAGGCTCCGGCGTCCCGGCGTCGCCCGTATCGAAGAGTTGATCGGCCACCGTGGCCGTTAAGGCTAAGCGGCCGCCGGCTGGCCCGACGGGTGACGCGTTTCGAGCCGAGCACCGCCGCCTGGCTCAGGCTGGATCAACAGCTCGCGGCCATCGTCGTGAACGATCAGCACCGACTCCCCATCGAGTAGAGCTCGGGTCGCCATCTCGTCGTGACGAGGGTTATCGGCGGCGACCAGATGCATTGGACTCGGATAGGTATCGAGTTCCGACGAAGTGAACAGCGCATCCATTCGCCTGGAGGCCGTGTCGTTATCTCCCATGCGGTTCATGACTGCAGCCATTGTCTCACGGTCTCTACCCACCCCTCCCGCGCTTCTCTTTTCGCGGCGGCCATCGCTTCGTTGATCGATTCGAACTCCAAAATCTCCGCACTCTGCTTCCCTTCCTGCTGCGTGTATCGATGCACGTGATGCTCGTTCTCATCGTCGGCGTTGTCCCACAGCCGCACCACGGTCCAGCGCTCCTCAGCCATTTCGACCTCAACCGTGACCGCATACGTGTACGGCGGCGGCGGCTCGCTGCGGCAATAGCGGACGCGGACACCTGGGGAGACTTCGTCGAGTACCTCTCGGGGGGTGGCAACCACCCCTTCTCAAGGGAATGGAAGGCAAGGCTCTCCCCACTCGAGCCGGCGTAGAATCCGCAATATGGAGAGCGCAACGGCAGTCCCGACGTCCCAGTCCACCTCGACCCTTGAGTCGTATAACCCGGCGACGGGCGAGCTGGTCGGCAGCGTGCCGACGATCGTCCCGGAGGAAGTGCAGGGCGTGGTCGACGACGTGGCGCGGATCCAGCCGGCCTGGGCGGAGCTGCCGGCGAAGACGCGGGCCAGCTACATGAGGCGCGCCGCCGACGCCCTGCTCGACGACATCGACGAGATCGCCGAGCTGCTGACGAGGGAGCAGGGCAAGCCGCGGGCCGAGTCCTACACGATGGAGCTGCTGCCGACCGTCGACGCGCTGCACTGGTGCGCGAAGCAGGGTCCGAAGATCCTGGCCGACGAGAAGGTGCCGATGACGCAGGCCTTCACGCTCTCCAAGAAAGGCCGCTTCAGCTACGAGCCGATCGGCGTCGTCGGCGTGATCGCGCCCTGGAACTACCCCTGGTCGATCCCCTTCGGCGAGGTGGCGATCGCGCTGATGGCCGGCAACGGCGTCGTCCTCAAGCCGGCGAGCCTGACGCCGCTGCTGGGTGAGCGGATCGCCAAGGTCTTCGAGAAGGGCGGACTGCCCGAGGGCCTCGTCCGGGTCGTCCACGGTGGCGGCCGGATCGGCGACGCCCTCTGCCGCTCCAGCGTCGGCAAGGTCTTCTTCACCGGCTCGGTCGACGTCGGCCGCAAGGTCGGCGAGGTCTGCGCCGCCGACCTCAAGGGCTCGGTGCTGGAGCTCGGCGGCAAGGACCCGATGATCGTCTGCTCCGACGCCGACCTCGACAACGCCGTCTCCGGCGCCGTCTGGGGCGGCTTCGCCAACGCCGGCCAGACCTGCTCGGGGATCGAGCGCGTCTACGTGATGCGCGACGTCGCCGACCGCTTCGTCGAGGGCGTCGTCCGCGAGGCGGAGAAGCTGCGGGTCGGCAACCCGATCGAGTGGGACACCGAGGTCGGGCCGATGACCTCCGAAGACCAGTACGGGATCGTCGTCGAGCTGATCGAGGACGCCGTCGCCTCCGGCGCGACCAAGCGCTGCGGCGGCCCGGTCGATCCTCCCGGCCTCTCCGCCGGCCGCTACATCGCCCCCACCGTCCTCACCGGCGTCACCCACGAGATGCGGATCATGCGCGAGGAGATCTTCGGCCCGGTGCTGCCGATCGTCGTCGTCGACTCCGAGCAGGAGGCGATCGACCTCGCCAACGACTCCGAGTTCGGCCTCGGCGCCTCGGTCTGGACCAAGGACCGCCAGCGCGGCGCCCGCATCGCCCGGCGGATCGAGTCGGGGATGGTCTGGGTCAACGACCACTCCTTCAGCCACGGCGCCTGCCAGTGCGCCTGGGGCGGCGTCAAGGACTCCGGCCTCGGCCGATCGCACTCGAAATTCGGCTTCTACGAGTGCGTCAACATCAAGATGAACGCCTGGGAGCCCGGCCTCACCCGCGACTTCTGGTGGCACCCCTACGACCAGACCCTCGGCGACGCGGTCCGCGCCTCGGCGAAGATCCTCTACGGCAAGGGCGAGACCCGCGCCAGGGCCCTGCGCGAAGGCATGGGCCCGCTGATGAAAGTCGGCCGCCGCACCCTGCAGAAGCGGCGCTGATTCGCCGAGTCCGCGAAAACGGTCCCTCGGGGGACGTTTCCGCGGACTCGATGGCGGCGGACCTCAGCCGCCGGCGATTTCGACCGTCTTGGAGACGGCGGCGAGGCACTTGTAGATCGGGCCGGCGGTCGCCTGGGTCGAGGGCTTGACTTCGGCGTAGACCTCGGCCGGGATCTTGATGTTTTCGTTCAGGGCTTCGAGATCGGCCTTCCAGTTGCCGTTGGCCTTCGTCTCGACCCGGCTGAGGACGCCGTTGCCCTTCTGCTTGAGGACGACGACGCGCTCGGCGACGCAGTTCGGGTTCGCGGCTTTGACCTTGCCCTGGTACCCGGTGGCGCCGATCGTGACCGTCGATTTGACCTTCACGGTCTCGCCGGGCCCGGCGGCGGCGAAGGCGGTTGCCGCCAGCGCGAGGACTGCGGCAATGGCGGCGGCGAGCGCGGCCACCTGACTGGTTCTTCTCATCGATCCTCCTTGTGAGGGGCTTCCGCCCCGGGCGAAATTGCCGCGGCAGCCTAAGCGATGACACCGCGATCGAACCGGGACGGTGCAGAATCCCCCTCGATGCCCCCCCCGCAGGAGAAGGCCGGGCCCGCGATCGTCGTCGCCGGGCTGCGGCGCGACTATGGCGACCGCCCGGCGCTCGACGGGGTCGACTTCGAGCTGGCGGCAGGGGCCTCGCTCGTCGTCCTCGGGCCCAACGGCGCCGGCAAGACGACGCTGCTGCGCATCCTGGCGACGCTGCTGCGCCCGAGCGGTGGCGAGGTCGCGGTGCTCGGCTGCGGGCTGCCGGGCGAGGCCTGGAGGCTGCGCGGGCGGATCGGCTACCTCGGCCACGAGCCGCTCCTCTACCGCGATCTCAGCGGTCGCGAGAACCTGCGCTTCCAGGCGCGCCTGTACGGGACCGAGCGGGACGCAGCCGAAGCGCGGATCGGGGAGCTGCTGCGGGCGGTGGGGATGGAGCGGCGCGCCGACGAGCGGGTCGCCGAGCTCTCCGCCGGGATGCGTCAGCGGCTCTCGATCTGCCGCTGCGTCCTGCACGAGCCGGAGCTGCTGCTGCTCGACGAGCCGGACTCGAACCTCGACGCCGAGGGGCGCGAGCTGGCACGGGCGCTGATCGGCCCCGGCTCTGACCGGACCCGCGTGGTCGTCACCCACGACCCCGAGCGCCACCTCCCCGAAGCCGACCAGGTCCTGCGGCTGGGGATCGGCGAGCGGGCGGTGGTCTCGTGACCCCTGCCCACGACATGACCCCCTCGCGCGCCGCCTTCGCGGCGATCCTCGCCAAGGACCTGCGCTCGGAGCTGCGCACCCTGCAGTCGCTGCCGGCGATGGCGCTCTTCGCCGTCACCACCTTCGTCGTCTTCCGCTTCGGCCTCGACCGCACCAGCCTCTCCGGCAGCCTCGCCTCCGGCGTCCTCTGGGCGACGCTGCTGTTCGCCGCCGTCCTCGGCATCAACCGCCTCTTCGTCTCAGAGCGCGAGGAGGGCGGCTTCGACGCGATCCGCCTCGCCCCGATCGACCGCAGCGTCCTCTTCGCCGCAAAGGCCGCGGCGCTGGTCGTCTACCTGCTGGCGCTGGAGCTGGTCACGGTGCCGATCTTCGCGATCTTCTTCCTCGACGACGCCGCCGGGCTCGGGCCGCTCGTCGCCGTCCTCGTGCTCACCGACCTCGGCCTCGCCGCGACCGGCACCCTGATCTCCTCGATGGCGGTCAACTCGCGCGCCCGCGACCTGCTGGTCCCGCTCGTCCTCCTGCCCCTGGCGGTGCCGCTGATGATCGCCGCGACCGGCGCGACCGAGCCGCTGCTGGCGCTGGGCGGCCCCTCGTACGACCGCTTCGGCACCTGGCTGATGGTCCTCGGCCTATACGATCTGATCTTCGGCCTGGTCGGCTACGCCGTTTTCGACTTCCTCCTCGAGGACTGACCGGGCGCCACGCTTCCACCCTCCCTGGAGCATGTACGGCAAAGGACTCAAGCCCCTCTCGATCGCCACCGTGGCGATGCTCGCGCTGTCGCTCTCGCTGGTCTTCTTCTACGCGCCGCTCGACGCCGACCAGGGCTTCATCCAGAAGATCTTCTACATCCACGTGCCGCTGGCGATGGTGGCGCTGGTCGGGTTCGTCGTCGGCGGCGTCTTCGCGGTCGCCCACCTGCGCACCGACAACCGCAAGTGGGACGCCTACTCCTACGTCGCGATCCACATCTCGGTGATCTTCGGCGTCGCCGTCCTGATCACCGGCGCGATCTGGGCCAAGGCCTCGTGGGGGCACTGGTGGGTCTGGGACGAGCCGACCCTGGTCAGCTTCCTGATCGTCTTCCTGCTGTACGCGACCTACTACCCATTCCGCTACGCGATCGAGGACCGCGACCGCCAGGCGCGCTACGCCTCGGTCTTCGCCGTCACCGCCGGCGCCTTCGTGCCGCTCAACTTCATGGCGGTGCGGATGGCCGAGAGCCTCGTCCACCCGCGCACCTTCGCCACCTCCAACGGCGGCCTGCCCGGCGAGATGATGCTCACCTTCCTCTGCTCGCTGGCGGCGATCGCCCTGCTCTGGACGACGCTGGTCAAGTTCGAGCTGACCGCGAAGAGCGCCTCGGGCCAGGTCAAGCGCCTGCGCCGAGCGCTCGACGCGCCGGTCTCCGGCGGCAGCTCGCGGATCGCCCCGGAGGTGGGCTGATGGAGCTGCTCATCGCCGCCCCGGCGCTGCCGCTCGACGAGGCGGGCAAGTACGTCGCCGGCGCCTACGTCGTCTTCGTCGTCCTCCTCGTCGTCTACCTGGCGATCATGGCGGCGAAACTGCAGCGGATCGAGCGTGAGCTGCGCGAGGTCGCGGCGATCGCCGAGGACCGCAAGGCCGAGCAGAAGCGCGAGGAGGTGAGCGCCTGATGGCCGAGCTCCTCGCCCTCGGCGTCTCCCACAAGACCGCACCGCTGGACCTGCGCGAGCGGCTCTCGCTGACCGAGGGCCGCGCCGTCAGCGCCCTCGCCGAGCTGACCGCCGCGAGCGGGATCCACGAGGCGGCGGCGATCTCGACCTGCAACCGGACCGAGCTCTACCTGATCGTCTCCGACCCGGTCGAGGCCGAGTCGACCGCGCTCGGCGTCCTCACCCGCCAGGCGGAGATCCGCCCGACCGAGCTGCTCGGCCACCTCTACTCGCTGCGCGCCGGCGAGGCCGCCCGCCACCTCCTGCAGGTGACCGCCGGGCTCGACTCGATGATCCTCGGCGAGGCCGAGATCCAGGGACAGGTCAAACGCGCCTACGAGCTGGCGCTGGTCGAGGGCGCTACCGGGCCGATCCTCAACCGCCTCTTCCGCGGCGCCCTGACCGCCGGCGGCCGCGCCCGCGAGGAGACCGGGATCAGCGAGAAGGGCGTCTCGATCCCCTCGGTCGCGGTCGAGCTGGCGCGGCGGGCGATCGGCGACCTCTCCGCGAAGCGGGTCCTCGTCGTCGGCGCCGGCGAGACCGCCGAGCTGGTCGCCAAGGCGCTGGTCGCCCGCGGCGTCGCGACCGTCTTCGTCGCCAACCGCCACTACGACCGCGCGATCGGGCTCGCCCAGCGCTTCGACGGCAGCGCGGTCCGCTTCGACGAGCTGCCCGAGCAGCTGACAAGCGCCGACATCGTCGTCTCGGCGACGAACTCGCCGCACCACATCGTCGAGCGCGACGGACTCGAGCAGGTCATGGCCCAGCGCCCGGAGCGGCCGCTGCTGGCGATCGACCTGGCGGTGCCGCGCGACATCGAGCCGGCCTGCCGCGAGATCGGCGGCGTCACCGTCCACGACATCGACGACGTCCAGCAGATCGTCGAACGCAACCAGGGCGGCCGCGAGACGGAGGCGGCGCGGGCCGAGCGAATCGTCGACGCCGAGCTCGACCGTTTCGAGCACTGGCTCGCCTCGCTGGAGGTGGTGCCGACGATCGCCGCCCTGCGCGAGCGCGGCGACGAGGTCGTCCGCCGGGTGCTGGCCGAGAACGAGAACCGCTGGGAGAGCCTCGGCGAGGCCGACCGCGAGCGGCTGGAGACGATGGCAAGGGCGATCGCCTCGCGGCTCCTGCACGAGCCGACGGTGCGGATCCGCCGCTCGGCCGGCTCCGACGAGGCCTACCACTACGTCAGCGCCCTGCGTGAGCTATTCGGCCTCGACGTCGGGACCGAGCCGGAGGCGGAGGCGCGGGCGGACAACGTGACCGAGCTGCGCCGCAAGAAGAGCTAGCGATGCGGATCGCTACCCGGGGGAGTGCGCTGGCGCTTACCCAGGCGCGGTGGGTAGCCGATCGGCTTGGTGCGGCCGAGCTGGTCGAGGCAAGCTCCGACGGCGAGCCGGGGGACAAGTCCCGCTTCGTCCGCGGGGTCGAGCGGGTGCTGCTGGACGGCGGCGCCGAGATCGGGGTCCACTCGGCGAAGGACCTGCCGGGGGAGATGCCCGAGGGGCTGGAGATCGCCGCCGTGCCCGAGCGCGAGGACCCGGCCGACGTCTGGATCGGCAGCGGCGACTCGCTCGAGGCGGCGGC
>DASTBO010000003.1:0-36220 GCA_035712025.1 Solirubrobacterales bacterium | reverse complement strand
CGAGGTCCACGAGGGCGCGGCGGTGATGGATTGGATGGAGCAGGAGCAGGAGCGCGGGATCACGATCACCTCCGCCGCCACCGCCTGCGAGTGGAAGGACCACCGCATCAACATCATCGACACGCCCGGCCACGTCGACTTCACGGTCGAGGTCGAGCGCAGCCTGCGGGTGCTCGACGGCGCCGTCGCCGTTTTCGACGCCGTCGCCGGCGTCGAGCCGCAGTCGGAGACCGTCTGGCGCCAGGCCGACAAGTACGGGGTCCCGCGCTTCGCCTACATCAACAAGATGGACCGCACCGGTGCCGACTTCTTCAACTCGGTGCAGACGATGACCGACCGGCTCGGGGCCAATCCGCTGCCGATTCAGCTGCCGATCGGCGCCGAGGAGAACTTCAAGGGCGTCGTCGACCTGATCAAGATGAAGGGCCTTGTCTGGACCGACGAGCTTGGCGCCGCCTACGAGGAAATCGAGATCCCCGAGGACCTCGCCGACCAGGCCGAGGAATACCGCACCCAGCTGATCGAAGCCTGCGCCGACTACGACGAAGAGCTGATGGAAGCGTTCCTCGGCGAGGAAGAGATCCCGCAGGACAAGCTGATCGCCTCGCTCCATGCGGCCACGTTGTCGACCAAGCTGACGCCGGTCCTCTGCGGCACCTCGTTCAAGAACAAGGGGGTGCAGCCGCTGCTGGACGCGATCGTCGAACTCCTTCCCTCGCCGCTCGAGGTGCCCCCGGTGACCGGCGTCGTCCCCGCTGGCAAGGGTCAGCCCGAGGACGTCGAGGCCGAGCGCGAGGCCAGCGACAGCGCTCCCTTCTCGGCTCTCGCCTTCAAGGTCATGTCCGATCCCTACGTCGGCAAGCTCACCTACTTCCGCGTCTACTCGGGCAAGCTCGAGAAAGGCGGCCGCGTCCTCAACGTCAAAACCGGCAAGACCGAGCGGATCGGTCGCCTGCTGATGATGCACGCCAACAGCCGCGAGGAGATCGACGAGACCTACGCGGGCGACATCTGCGCCGGCGTCGGCCTCAAGGACACCGGCACCGGCGACACCCTCGCCGCGCCGGACGCGCCGATCGCGCTGGAGAGCATCGAATTCCCCGAGACCGTGATCGCGGTCGCGATCGAGCCGAAGACCAAGGCCGACCAGGAGAAGATGGGCAACGCCCTCGCCCGCCTCGGCGAGGAGGACCCGACCTTCCGGATCGAATCCGACGAGGAAACCGGCCAGACCCTGATCCACGGGATGGGCGAGCTCCACCTCGAGGTGATCGTCGACCGGATGCTGCGCGAGTTCAAAGTCGAGGCCAACGTCGGCAAGCCCCAGGTCGCCTACCGCGAGACGATCCGCAAGCGGGTCGAGAAGGTCGAGGCGCGGTTCGTGCGCCAGACCGGCGGCCGCGGCCAGTTCGGCCACGTCGTCATCAACCTCGAGCCGTCGCCCGGCGAGGGCTTCGAGTTCGAGAACAAAATCAAGGGCGGGGTCATCCCCGGCGAATTCATCGGCCCGGCCGAGCAGGGGATGCGCGAGGCGCTGGAGAACGGCGTCAAGGCCGGTTACCCGATGGTCGACGTCAAAGTCGAACTCGTCGACGGCTCCTACCACGACGTCGACTCTTCGGAGATGGCCTTCAAGATCGCCGGCTCGATGGCAATCCAGGAGGGCGCTCGCAAGGCCAACCCGGTCCTGCTCGAGCCCGTGATGGCGGTCGAGGTGGTTACGCCCGAGGACTTCCTCGGCGACGTGATCGGCGACCTCTCCCGGCGCCGCGGCAAGGTCCAGGGACAGGACCAGCGCGGCAACGCCCTGGCCGTCCAGGCTTACGTACCGCTCGGCGAGATGTTCGGCTACGCGACCGAACTGCGGTCGATGACCCAGGGCCGGGCGACCTACACGATGCAGTTCGAGCGCTACGAGGAGGTCCCCGGCAACATCGCCGAGGAGATCGTCGAGCACCGCTCTGGAGACCCGGTTGGTGCAGCCTCATGAGGCCAACCGCGGACGGGCACTGAACCTGGCTATATTTCCCAGGTTGCCTGCAGGCAGGTAGGAGCTGCTGCGGGTAGTCCGCCCACGAGACTCAAGCACTTAGATCAGACAGAACACGATTTCGAAAGGCGAAACGGAGAGAGATGTCCAAGGAGAAATTTGAGCGCGATAAGCCGCATGTGAACGTCGGCACCATCGGTCACATCGACCACGGCAAGACGACCCTGACGGCCGCGATCACCAAAACCCTCTCCACCGTGGGCGGTGCTGAGGCCCAGAGCTTCGAGGAGATCGACAACGCTCCGGAGGAGAAGGAGCGCGGCATCACGATCGCGACCTCCCACGTCGAGTACCAGACGGAGAACCGGCACTACGCCCACGTCGACTGCCCGGGCCACGCCGACTACGTCAAGAACATGATCACCGGCGCGGCGCAGATGGACGGCGCGATCCTGGTCGTCTCCGCCGCCGACGGCGTCATGCCTCAGACCCGCGAGCACATCCTGCTCGCCCGTCAGGTCAACGTCCCGCACGTGGTCGTCTTCCTCAACAAGATCGACCAGGTCGACGACGACGAACTGGTCGAGCTGGTCGAGGAGGAGGTCAAGGAACTCCTCGACGAGTACGACTTCCCGGGCGACGAGACCCCGATCATCAAAGGCTCGGCCCTGAAGGCGCTGGAAGGCGACGAAGAAGCCCAGAAAGCCGTCTTCGAGCTGGCCGCGGCCCTCGACTCCTACATCCCGGAGCCGGTTCGCGAGCTCGACAAGCCTTTCCTGATGCCGATCGAGGACATCTTCTCGATCACCGGCCGCGGCACCGTCGCCACCGGCCGCGTCGAGCAGGGGATCGTCAACACCGGCGACGAGGTTGAGATCGTGGGCATCAAGGACACGACCAAAACCACGGTCACCGGCGTCGAGATGTTCCGAAAGATCCTCGACGAGGGCCAGGCGGGCGACAACATCGGCGCCCTTCTGCGTGGCACCAAGCGCGAGGAGATCGAGCGTGGCCAGGTTCTCTGCAAGCCCGGCTCGATCACCCCTCACACCAAGTTCAAGGCCGAGGTCTACTGCCTGAAGAAGGAGGAGGGCGGTCGTCACACGCCGTTCTTCTCCGGGTACCGGCCTCAGTTCTACTTCCGGACGACCGACGTGACCGGGATCGCCAACCTCCCCGAGGGGACCGAGATGGTGATGCCGGGCGACAACGTCGAGATGACGATCGAGCTGATTCAGCCGATCGCCATGGATCCGGGTCTTCGGTTCGCCATCCGCGAGGGTGGGCGCACCGTCGGCTCGGGGGTCGTCGCCGAGGTCATCGAGTAGCGACCCCCAGGGGCGGGCCTCCACCCGCCCCGAGCTCCGCCCCCGGGCGGAGGACAACTGCAAGGACATACGACCGGGGCGGCGCCCCAAGCACAAGGGGCCCCGCCCTCTTTGCGCGGTAAAGACGACAAGAGAGAAGAAGAGACGGCAGAGAAGTGGCAACGATTGCGGCACAAAAAATTCGGATTCGACTGAAGGCGTACGACCACGACGCCATCGATCGGGCTGCCAAGGAGATCGTCGAGACCGCCGAGCGCACGGGCGCCAGCGTCTCGGGCCCGGTGCCGCTGCCGACCGAGAAAAACGTCTACTGCGTGATCCGCTCGCCGTTCAAGGACAAGGACTCGCGCGAGCACTTCGAGATCCGCACCCACAAGCGGCTGATCGACATCCTCCAGCCTTCGCCGAAAACCGTCGACTCGCTGCAGCGGCTGGACTCGCTGCCGGCGGGCGTCGACATCGAGATCAAGCTCTAGGTGCTGTTGTGGCTGCGATCCTCGGCAAGAAGCTCGGCATGACGCAGGTCTTCCGCGAGGACGGCAGCGTCATCCCGGTGACCGTGATCGAGGCCGGGCCCTGCAAGGTGACCGCGGTGCGCGACGCCGACCGCGACGGCTACTCGGCCGTGCAGCTCGCCTTCGGCGAGGTCAAGCAGGGGAAGCTCTCGAAGGGCGAGGAAGGCCACCTGAAGAAGGCCGGTTCGGCGCCGATGCGCCACCTGGTCGAGTTCCGTGACGAGGACCTCGGCGCCGAGGAGGGCCCCAAGGTAGGCGACGACGTCACCGTCGAGGGCTTCGAGGCGGGCCAGAAGGTGAAGGTCGCCGGGATCTCGATCGGCAAGGGCTTCCAGGGCGGCATCAAGCGCCACAACTTCAGCCGTGGCCCCGTCAGCCACGGCTCCCACAACGTTCGCGCCCCCGGTTCGATCGGCGCCAGCACCTTCCCCGCCCGCGTCTTCAAAGGGATGCGGATGCCGGGCCAGATGGGCAACAAGCGAGTCACCCAGAAGGGGCTCGAGATCGCCGACGTCGACGCCGAGCGCAACCTGCTGCTGATCAAGGGCTCGGTGCCCGGCTCCCGCAACGGGATCGTCGAGGTGAGGACCGATGGCTAAAGCGACCGTCCTCGGCAAGAGCACCAAAGCCGACCTGCCGAAAGAGCTTTTCACCGAGCCCTTCCACCAGTCGCTGGTGCACGAGGCCGCCCGCGCGGACCTCAACGCCCGCCGCCGCGGCACCGCTTCGACCCTGACCCGCGGCGAGGTCTCCTTCACGACTGCCAAGGCCTGGCGCCAGAAGGGCACCGGCCGCGCCCGCGTCGGCACGCTCGGCGTCCCCAACCGCTTCGGCGGCGGCGTCGCCTTCGGCCCGAAGCCGCGCAAGTACACGGTCAAGGTCAACCGCAAAGCCCGCCGCCGGGCGATGCGCTCCGCCTTCTCCGTCCACGCCGAGCGCGACTCGGTCGCAGTCCTCGACGCCTCCGCCTTCGAGACCCCGTCGACCAAGAGCGCCGCCCAGGCGCTGGCCAAATGGGGCGCCAAGAACCCAATCCTCCTGCTCGTCACCGCCGAGGAGATCGGGGCGATGAAGAGCTTCCGCAACCTGCCCCGCACCCAGGTGCTCGAGGTCGGCGCGGCCGGCGTTGCCGACGTGATCGGCGCCGCCGCGGTCGTCATCTCCGAAACCGCGCTCGAGGCGCTGAAGGAGAGGCTCGGCTGATGGACGCGCGCACGATCCTCATCCGCCCGGTGATCTCGGAGAAGAGCTACGCGCTGATCGCCGAGGGCAAGTACACCTTCCGGGTCGACGATCGCGCCCACAAGACCCAGATCGCGCAGGCGGTCGAAGAGGTCTTCGGGGTCGACGTGGCCGGGGTCCGGACCGCCAAGGTCCGCTCCAAGCCGAAGCGCCGGGGGTTGACCAAGGGCCGCACCCGCGCCTGGAAGAAGGCGATCGTCCAGCTCGCGCCGGGCGAGCGGATCGAGTTGTTCGAGGGCGCCGAGACCGCCTAGGAGATCTGAGATGCCGAACCGCAAGACCAAACCGACGAGCCCGGGGCGCCGCTTCGCGACCTACCCGCTGCGCGAGCAGCTGACCGCCTCCGAGCCGGAGCGGAAGCTGACCGAGGGCCTGAAAAAGTCCGGCGGCCGCAACGTCAACGGCCGCGTCACCGCCCGCCATCGCGGCGGCGGCGCCAAGCGGCGCTACCGCAAGATCGACTTCAAGCGGCTCAAGGACGGCGTGCCCGCAAAGGTCGCCTCGATCGAGTACGACCCCAACCGCACCTGCTACATCGCCCTCCTGCACTACGCCGACGGCTTCAAGGACTACATCCTCGCTCCGTCGCAGCTGGCGGTCGGCGACGTCGTCAAATCGGGCGCCGAGGCCGACATCAAACCCGGCCACGCGCTGGAGCTGGGTCAGATGCCGACCGGCACCATCGTCCACAACGTCGAGCTGATCCCCGGCCAGGGCGGCAAGCTCGGCCGCTCCGCCGGCACCTCGATCCAGCTCGTCGCCAAGGAGGGGGAGATGGTCACCCTGCGCCTGCCCTCCTCGGAGATGCGGATGGTCCGCGCCAACTGCCGCGCGACCGTCGGCACCCTTTCCAACGCCGAGCACCAGAACCTGAAGGTGGGCAAGGCCGGCCGCAGCCGTCACAAGGGCAAGCGCCCGCAGAGCCGTGGCGTCGCGATGAACCCCGTCGACCACCCGCACGGCGGCGGCGAGGCCCACCACACGCCCGGCGGGCACCCGGTCACCCCGTGGGGCAAGCCGACCCTCGGCTACCGCACCCGCAAGAAGGGCAAGCAGTCCGACCGCTACATCGTCCGCGGCCGTCGCCGCGGCAAGAAGAAGGGCCGTTAGAGATGGGACGTTCGACGAAAAAGGGCCCGTGGGTCGAGGAGCGCCTGATGGGGCGGATCACGACGATGAACGAGGCCGGCAAAAAACAGATGGTGAAAACCTGGTCGCGGACCTCGACGGTCTTCCCGGAGATGGTCGGGCACACGATCGCCGTCCACGACGGCAAAAAACACGTCCCGGTCTTCATCTCCGAGTCGATGGTCGGGCACAAGCTCGGCGAGTTCGCGCCGACCCGCACCTTCCGTTCGCACGGCGGTAAGGAATAGCGATGGCCGACGAGAAAAAAGACACCAAAGCCAAAAAAGAGGCGAAACCGGCCGCCAAACCTGCGGCAAAAAAAGCATCTGCGCCGAAAAAAGAGGCGAAAGCCAAAAAAGCCCCGGCGAAACCCGCATCAAAAAAAGAGGACAAGGGCAAAAAAGAGGCAAAAAAACCGGCTGCGAAAAAAGCCGAGGCCAAAGGCAAAGACAAAAAAGCTTCGAAAGCCAAAAAAGAGCCGGCGAAGAAAGCCGCGGCGAAAGCGAAGGCCAAAGCGCCGGCCGCGCCACCCGTCGTCAAGGCCAAAGCCCGCTACGTGCGGATCGCCCCGCGCAAGGCGCGGCTGATCGCCGACCAGGTGCGCGGCATGCACATCGAAAAGGCCCGGGCGCTGCTGCAGTTCTCGCCCCGCGGCGCCGCTCACGACATCCACAAGCTGATCAACTCGGCCGCCGCCAACGCGGAAAACAACCACGACCTCGTCGGCGACGAGATGCGCGTGGCGTCGATAACCGTCGACGAGGGGCCGACCCTGCGCCGCTTTCGCCCGCGGGCGATGGGCCGCGCCACCCCGATCAACAAGCGAACCAGCCACATTGCCGTGGCTCTGACCCCGGTGGAGGACTGAGCATGGGACAGAAGATCCACCCCGAGGGTTTCCGCGTCGGCTACATCCACGACTGGAAGTCGAACTGGTACGAGGACAAAAACTTCGCCGACGTCCTCCAGGAAGACCTGCAGATCCGCGATCACATCGTCGGCAAGCTCTCGCATGCGGGGCTCTCGAACATCACGATCGAGCGCCGCGGCGAGGTTGCGGTCGACATCCACACCGCCCGTCCGGGCATCGTGATCGGCAAGTCCGGCAGCGAAGTCGACGCTCTGCGCAAGGAGCTGCACAAGCTGACCGGCAGCCCGGTGAAAGTGAACATCCGCGAGGTCAAGCGCCCCGAGCTCGACGCCAAGCTGGTCGCCCAGTCGATCGCCGAGCAGCTGCAGAACCGGGTCGCCTTCCGACGGGCGATGAAACGCGCCCTGACCTCGGCCATGCGCTCCGGTGCCAAGGGCGTCAAGGTCCAGGTCTCCGGCCGCCTCGGCGGCGCCGAGATGGCGCGGACCGAAAGCTACTCCGACGGCCGCGTGCCGCTGCACACGCTGCGCGCCGACATCGACTACGGCTTCTTCGAGGCTCGCACGACGACCGGCCGGATCGGCGTCAAATGTTGGATCAACAAGGGCGAGGTGATGCCGGAGGGCTTCCGCTCCGACCTCGTCTCCGGCGACGGCGACAGCCAGGCGCAGAGTCGCGGCGGGCGCCGCGACGATCGCGGCGGCGGTCGCGGGCGCGGGCCCGGCGGCGATCGCGGTGGACGCGGCGGTCCCGGTGGAGATCGAGGCGGTCGCGGTGGCGGCGGCGGGCGCGGGCCCGGCGGCGGTGGACGCGGCGGACAGCGTGGAGGTGGTCGCTGATGTTGATGCCGAAACGGGTCAAGCACCGCAAACAGTTCCGCGGCCGCATGCGCGGCAACACCAAGGGCGGCAGCACCGTCGCCTTCGGCGAGTACGGGATCAAGGCGCTGGAGCGCGGCTGGATCACCAACCGCCAGATCGAGGCCGCCCGGGTGGCGATGACCCGCAAGATCAAACGTGGCGGCAAGGTCTGGATCAACGTCTTCCCGGACAAGCCCTACACGAAGAAGCCGGCCGAGACCCGAATGGGCTCCGGCAAGGGCAACCCGGAGGGCTGGGTCGCCGTGGTCAAGCCGGGCAAGGTCATGTTCGAGCTGGCCGGGGTGCCCGAGGACCTGGCGCGCGAAGCGCTGCGCCTCGCCGGGCACAAGCTTCCGGTCAAAACCAAATTTGTCATGCGCGAGGGAGCGGGCGACTGATGAAGCCGGCCGAGGCGCATAACCTCAAAGACGACGAGCTGGTGGCGAAGCTGATCGACGCCAAGCAGGAGGCCTTCAACCTCCGCTTCCGGCATGCGACCGGCGAGCTCGAGAACACCGCCCGGCTGGGGCAGGCGAAGAAGGACATCGCCCGGCTGCTGACCGTGGCGCGCCAGCGCGGCATCGACGTTGAGAAAGAGACCCGACGGATATGAGCGACGACGAGCAGAAGAAAGACGAGACCACCGAGGAGCCCCAAGCCGAGGCGCCGCAGGACGAGAGTCCCGTGGAGGAGGCTCCCGCGGAGGAAGCCCCTGCCGAGGAGGCTCCCGCAGAGAGCGGGGGAGACGCCCCTGCTCCCGCGGCCGAGGCCGAGCCCGACCCTGAGGACGACCTTCCCTGGAAGGAGCGTCGCCGGCTGCAGAAGTCGCGCCGCTCGGGCAAGCCCGGGCCGCAGCTCAGCACCGAGGAGCGGGTCGCCAGGCGGGCCGAGGAACGGCGGGTCAGGGCGAACCTGCGCCGCAAGCAGCGCGAGGCCGTCAAGTCGGAGCGCACTCCCGGCACCGGCACCCCGCCGGCCGAGAAGGAGTCCAACGCGGCCAAGGTGCGGCAGGGGATCGTCGTCTCCAGCAAGGGCGACAAGTCGATCACCGTCCGCATCGACATCGCCCGGCGTCACCGCACTTACGAGAAGATCGTCCGCAGCTCGACCAAGCTGCACGCCCACGACGAGCGCAACGAGGCCGGCGAGGGCGACGTGGTCCGCGTGATCGAGACCCGCCCGCTCTCGAAGACCAAGCGCTGGCGCCTGGTCGACGTGGTGGAGAAGGCGAGGTAGGGCGATGATCCAGCAGGAGTCCAGGCTCAAGGTCGCCGACAACTCGGGCGCGCGCGAGATCCTCTGCATCCGCGTCAAGGGCGGCTCGCACCGCCGCTACGCGAGCGTCGGCGACGTGATCACCGCGACGGTCAAATCGGCCAGCCCGCAGGGCGGCGTCCGCAAGGGCGAGGTCGTGCAGGCGGTCGTGGTCCGCACCCGCAAGCCGCTCAGCCGCCCCGACGGCACCTACATCTCCTTCGACGAGAACGCCGCGGTGCTGATCGACCCGGCCAGCAACAACCCGCGCGGAACCCGCATCTTCGGCCCCGTCGCGCGCGAACTCCGCGACCGCAACTTCATGAAAATCATCTCGCTGGCGCCGGAGGTGCTCTAGCGATGGCCAAGTCCATGCGCATCCGCACCGAGGACACGGTGGTGCTGATCGGCGGCAAGGACGCCGGCAAGAAAGGCCGCGTCGTCCGCACCGACCCGAAGAAGCGCCGCGTCTATGTCGAGGGCCTGAACATGATCAAGCGCCACGAACGGCCGCGATCGCAGGGCGACCTGAAAAACGCCCAGGCCGGCGGCATCGTCGAGAAGGAGGGGCCGATCGACGTCTCCAACGTGATGCTGCTCGACCCCAAAGACAACAAACCGACCCGCATCGGCGTCCGCGTCGACAAAGGCGGCAAGCGCGTGCGCTACGCCAAGCGGACCGGGAACGAGATCGGCTGATGGAGGCCACCGTGGCACCCACTTCCCAGGCCGCGCCGCCGCCGCGTCTGCGCGAGCGCTACGAGAGCGACGTCCTGCCGGCGCTGACCCAGCGGTTCGGCTACTCGACCCCGATGCAGGCTCCGCGCCTGGAGAAGATCACCCTGAACATGGGCCTCGGCACCGAGAAACAGGACAAACGCTCCTTCGAAGCCGCCCAGGAGCAGCTGGCGACGATCGCCGGCCAGTACCCGAACGTGCGCCGCGCCCGCAAGTCGGTCGCCTCCTTCAAGCTGCGCGAGGGGATGCCGGTCGGCGTCTCGGCGACGCTGCGCCGGGCCCACATGTGGGAGTTCCTCGACCGCCTGATCTCGATCGCGGTGCCCCGGATCCGCGACTTCCGCGGCCTCAACCCGCGCTCCTTCGACGGCCGTGGCAACTACTCGATGGGCGTCAAGGAGCAGCTGATCTTCCCCGAAATCGACTACGACTCGATCGACGTCGTCCGGGGTCTGGACGTGACGATCACGACTTCCGCTAAAACTGACCTCGAGGCTTTCGAGCTTCTGCTCGGTTTGGGCATGCCCTTCGCCCAAGAGGGTCGCCCCGGTCAGGCCGAGCGGGAAGAGAAGGAAAAGGAAGCCGAAGAGGAGCAGCGCAAAGAGGAGGCCCGCCAAAAGGCCGAAGTCGAACAGGCGGCCCTCGAGCAGCTGAAAGAGGAGAACCCCGAGGCCTACGCCAAGCCGCAAGGCGAGGACGAGGGCGCCGCCGAGAGCGGAGACGAAGAGGCCGGCGAGACGGCCGAGGAGAGTTCGGACAATGGCTAAGACTTCAATGAAGGTGAAGCAGGCGCGGAAACCGAAGTTCAAGTCGCGCAGCTACAACCGCTGCCGCCGCTGCGGACGCCCGCGGGCGTACTTCCGCAAATTCGGCCTCTGCCGGATCTGCCTGCGCGAGGCCGCCCACGAGGGGTACGTCCCCGGGATGACCAAGTCGAGCTGGTAGGACGAGAAGCATGCACACCGACCCGATCGCCGATTACCTGACCCGGATCCGCAACGCAATTCGCGCGGGGCACGACGAGGTGGAGATTCCCCTCAACGGCCTCAAGCTGGAGATGTCGCGGATCCTCAAGGAGCAGGGCTACATCAAGGACTTCAGCCGCAAGCCGGCCGCCGTCGGCGAGTCGATCAACGTCGAGCTCAAGTACACCGAGGACCGCCAGCCGGTGATCCTAGGCATCGAAAGGGTCTCGCGCCCCGGCCGCCGTCGCTACGTCGACCACAAGAGCGTTCCCCGGGTCGACGGCGGGACCGGGACCGCGATCGTCAGCACCTCCGCTGGGGTGATGACCGGACACGAAGCCCGCGCCAAGGGCGTCGGCGGCGAGGTCGTCGCCTACGTCTGGTGAGTGAGATCTGAATGAGCCGCATCGGAAGAAAGCCCGTCCCCGTTCCCGACGCCGTCACGGTGGAGATCGCCCCTGGCAACATCGCCGTCAAGGGGCCGAAGGGGGAGCTGCAGCAGACCCTCTCCCCGGACATGACCGTCGAGCAGGGCGATGGCGCCGTCACCGTCGCTCGTCCCACCGACCGCGGCGAGCACCGGGCCCTGCACGGGCTCACCCGCAGCCTGATCGCGAACATGGTCGAGGGCGTCACCGAGGGCTTCCAGAAGCGCCTCGAGATTCAGGGGGTCGGCTACCGCGCCGCGCTGAAAGGCAAGAAGCTGGAGCTGGCGCTGGGCTACTCCCACCCGGTGGCCATCGACGCCCCCGAGGGGATCGAGTTCGAGGTCCCGCAGCCGACCGAGGTGATCGTCAAGGGCATCGACAAGCAGCTCGTCGGCCAGGTCGCGGCGGACATCCGCAAGCGCCGGCCGCCGGAGCCCTACAAGGGCAAGGGCATTCGCTACAAGGACGAGCAGGTTCTGCGGAAGGTGGGCAAGCGCGCATGACCGTTCTCACGAAGCGCCAGCGCCGGCTCAAACGGCGCCGCCGGGTCCGCGCCCGCGTGCGGGGCACGGCCGAGCGCCCGCGCCTCTCCGTGTACCGCTCCAACAAGGGCGTCTTCGCCCAGCTGGTCGACGACACCAAGGGCCACACGGTGGCCGCCGTCAACTGGATCGAGCCGGACCTGCGCAAGCTGACCGCCTCCGAGCAGGCGAAGAAGGCCGGCGAACTGCTGGCCGAGCGCGCCAAGGGCGCCGGCGTCGAGACCTGCGTCTTCGATCGCGGCGGATACCAGTACCACGGCCGCGTCAAGGCGCTGGCCGAAGGCGCTCGAGAGGGGGGACTGGCTTTCTAGAACCGTAGTTTCGCTACGGTGGGCCGCTGCTTATGAAGGGTATGGACGTCAAGAACGTGGAGAACGTGAGCCCCCGCGGGTTGGACCTGCAGGAGCGCGTGATCGAGATCAACCGCGTCGCCAAGGTGGTCAAGGGCGGCCGTCGCTTCTCCTTCACGGCGCTGGTCGCCGTCGGCGACGAGGAGGGCGTGGTCGGGATCGGCTACGGCAAGGCCCGCGAGGTCCCGCTGGCGATCCAGAAGGGCGTCGAGGACGCCCGCAAGAACTTGATCCGGGTGCCCAAATACGGGAACACCATCACCCACCGCATCATCGGTCGCTTCGGCGCTGGCCACGTCGTCCTGCGCCCGGCGAGCCCCGGTACCGGCGTGATCGCCGGCGGCGGCGTCCGCGCCGTGCTCGAGCTCGGCGGCGTCCGCGACGTGCTGACCAAGAGCATTGGCACCCAGAACCCGATCAACCTCGTCAAGGCGACGATGGACGGCCTGATCCGGCTGCGGCGGCCCGAGGAGGTCGCTGAGCTGCGGGGGTTGACGATCAGCCAGGTGCTTGGGTTGGACGGGAACGGGAACGGGGCCGCTGAGGCCGCGGGTCCTGTCTCCGATACGCCCTCCGCGCCTACCGGCGCGGATGCCGCATCGTCGCCACCCGCGGCAGAGGCCGCTGCGGCAGAGGCTGGTGAGCCGTCCGAGGAGCAGCCGTCCGAGGAGGTTGCTGCCGAGCCCGCCGCGGAGGATAAAGCTGGGGAGTCCTCGTGAGCACGGTGAAGATCTCTCAGATCCGCTCGGCGAACGGGACCAACCCGAACCAGAAAGCGACTTTGAAGGCGCTGAAGCTGGGCCGGATCGGCAAGAGCGCGGAGTTGAAGGACTCCGAGCAGCTGCAGGGGCAGCTGCGGGTCGTCTCCCACCTGGTCGAGGTCGACGGTGGCTGAGAAAGCCGAGAAAAAAGCTGAGAAGGACGCTTCGCGAGCCGCGGAGATCGGCCTGCACAACCTGAAGCCGAAGCCCGGCTCGAAACGGCCGCGCAAGCGGATCGGCCGCGGCGAGGGCAGCGGTCTGGGCAAGACCTCGGGCCGCGGTCACAAGGGCGCCGGCGCCCGCTCGGGTCGCAAGCGCAAGGCTGGCTACGAGGGCGGGCAGAACCCGATCCACATGCGGATGCGAAAGCTCCGCGGTCCGCACAAAAAGCAGTCGATGCCGTTCGAGAACTTCCGCACCAGGACCCAGCCGATCAACCTCTCCGACCTCGAGGAGCGCTTCGACAGCGGCGCCGAGGTGACGTTGGAGAGCCTCCGCGAGAAGGGGCTGGCGAAGCGCAAGGACCCGGTCAAGATCCTCGCCCGCGGCGAGATCAAAAAGAAGCTCGAGGTTCACGCGCATGCTTTCAGCGCGGCCGCCAAGGAGAAGATAGAAGCGGCCGGCGGTTCCTGTCACACTCTGGAGCCGTAATGCTCAAAACCATTCTCAACGCATTCAGCGTTGCCGACATTCGCAAGAAGCTTGCGTTCACGGCGGCGATGCTGGCGCTGTACCGCCTCGGCTCCTACATCCCGGCACCGGGAGTGGACACCGACGCGGTCAAGGAAATCTCCGAAAACTTCGGCGGCTCCGGCGTTCTCGGCTTCCTCAACCTCTTCTCCGGAGGCAGCCTCTCGCGGCTCAGCCTCTTTGCGCTGGGGATCATGCCCTACATCACGGCCTCGATCATCCTGCAGCTGCTGACGGTCGTTGTCCCGTCGCTCGAGCGCCTGCAGAAAGAGGGCGAAGTCGGGCAGCAGAAAATCACCCAGTACACGCGCTACCTGACGGTCGGCCTCGCCTTTGGCCAGTCGATCGGGTACGTCTTCCTCTTCCGTTCCTTCGGCAACGAATCCGGGACCGACGTCGTCGGCCAGCTCACCTTCCCGCGCCTGTTCCTGATCGTGATCTGCCTGACCGCCGGCTGCACCCTGCTGATGTGGCTGGGCGAGCTGATCACCCAGCGCGGGATCGGCAACGGCATCTCGCTGATGATCTTCGCCTCGATCGCCTCGTCGATCATCCCTGGCCTCTCGAAGTGGTGGGACAACCCGGACCAGGTCTTCGTCGTGATGATGCCCTTCATCGCCCTCGCGGTGATCGTCGCAATCGTCTTCGTCCAGGAGGGCCAGCGCCGGATCCCGGTCCAGTACGCGAAACGCGTCGTGGGGCGCAAAATGACCTCCGGCGGCTCGACCTACCTGCCGCTGCGGGTGAACATGGCGGGCGTCATCCCGGTCATCTTCGCCGCCTCGATCATGGCCTTCCCGCCGACGATCGGGCAGTTACTCAACACCCCCGCCGCGCTTGACTTCGCCGCCTTCTTCGAACCGAACGGCTGGGCCTACGTGATCGGCGAGATCTTCTTCATCATCATCTTCACCTACTTCTACACGGCGGTCACCTTCAACCCGGTCGACCAGGCCGACAACCTGAAGAAATACGGGGGCTTCATCCCCGGTGTGCGTCCGGGTCGTCCGACCGCTGAGTACCTGGACAAGATCCTCTCGCGCCTGACCTTCCCCGGCGCCCTCTACCTGGGCGCGGTGGCGGCGCTGCCGACGATCCTGATCAGCCAGACGGCGGCCAACTTCTACTTCGGCGGAACCTCGATCCTGATCGTCATCGGCGTCGCTCTCGACACGGTCAAGCAGCTCGAGGCGCAGTTGATGATGCGCAACTACGAGGGCTTCTTGAAATAACCTCAGGCGCGGCCCCTGCAAGCCGCGCCCAGTGACCTGCTTGGTTCACGGCGGGATGCAGTTCTCTCTCATTCCTATCCGGGAAGGTGAATCGTCCAGATGTCTGAGCTGAATCTCGTACTTCTCGGCCCTCCGGGCTCCGGCAAGGGAACGCAGGGGGAGCGGTTAAACGGGGATCTGCGGCTGCCGTACTACGCGACCGGGGACATCCTGCGGGCCGCGGTCAAGGACGAGACCGAGCTGGGGCGCGAAGCGAAGGGGTTCATGGACCGCGGCGACCTGGTACCCGACGAGGTGATCGTCGGCGTGATCGCCGAGCGGATCGACTCCAGCGAGGCGCGCGACGGGTTCATCCTCGACGGCTTCCCGCGCACCACGCCCCAGGCCGAGGCGCTCGACGCCAAGCTGACCGAGCTGGGGCGGGCCGTGACCGGCGTCCTGCTGATCGACGTCTCCGACGACGAGGTCGTCCGCCGCCTCGGCGGCCGCCGCACCTGCGAGGCCAACGGACACGTCTTCCACGTCGAGTTCGAACCCCCCGAGCAGGAGGGGATCTGCGACATCGACGGCTCGCCGCTGATCGTCCGCGACGACGACAAGCCCGAGGTGATCCGCAAGCGGCTCGCGACCTACCACGAGAAGACCGAGCCGCTGGTCTCCTACTACGACAGCCGCAGCGTCCTGCGCCGGATCGAGGGCGAGGCGGCTCCGGACGAGGTCGCCGAGCAGGTCCGCCGCACCCTGACGGGGTTGCGGATGGAGCGGGACCAGGGCGTCTGATCCCCCCGCGAGCCCGCCGCCGACGCCCATTAGCGTGTACAGAATGATCATCAAGAAGACCCCTGAGCAGGTCGACCAGATGGCCGCCTCCGGAGAGGTCCTCGTCCGCTGCCTGAAGATGCTCGCATCCAAGGCCCGCCCCGGCGTCACCACCGAGGAGCTCGACTCGGCGGCGGAGAAGTTCATCCGCTCGCAGGGGGCGACGCCCGCCTTCAAGGGCTACCGGGGCTTCCCCGGCTCGATCTGCGCCTCGCCCAACTCGATGGTCGTCCACGGCATCCCCGGCGCCTACGAGCTGAAGCGCGGCGACGTGATCTCGATCGACGTCGGCGTCGTCAAGGACGGCTGGGTCTCCGACGCGGCCATAACGCTGCCGATCGGCCCGGTCGGCCCCGACGCGCAGAAGCTCCTGGACGTGACCAAAGCCTCCCTCTTCGCCGGGGTCGAGCAGATGCGGCCCGGCAACCACCTCGGCGACGTCTCGGCGGCGATCCAGCGCACGGTCGAGCTTGAGGGGCTCTCGATCATCCGCACCCTGGTCGGCCACGGGATCGGCCGCGAGATGCACGAGGAACCGCAGGTCCCGAACTTCGGCGAGCCGGGCAAGGGCCCCGAGCTGGAGGAGGGGATGGTGCTGGCGATCGAGCCGATGGTCAACGTCGGCGGCCCGCTGGTGCGGATGGGCGACGACGGCTGGTCCGTCTACTCCGAAGACGGCTCGCTCGCCGCCCATTTCGAGTTCACCGTCGCGGTGACGCCGGACGGGCCGCGCATCCTCACGCCCTGGCACGAGTCCGAGTAGCGAGCAGACCTCCTGGGTAGTCTTTCCTGTGCGGTGGGGGCGCCGCAACGGGAAGGAGAGGTCCTTGCGTCTTCGAAGCTGGCCACGCCGTGCGCTCGTCCTGCTGATCGCCCTGCTTGGACTCGCCGCCGCGCCCTCGGCGCTGGCCGCTCCCGCGCCCTACGGGGCCAACGACGCGGGCGGCTTCCGCAACGTCCTCCCTCCGGGCGAGGACGGCAGCGCCGACTTCGGCCAGATCCTCGCCTTCCGCGGGCCCGGCCTGCTGCCGCCGCATTTCGCCGACCAGCAGCCGCTCTACGAAAACCTGCTCTACGCCAGCCCGACCCTGCGCGAGGAGCAGATCCCCAGCTACTTCAAGGACGCGACCTTCGGGGTCCCTGGCGGCGAAGTCGAATCGGAAATCGAACCGCGACCCGGGGTGACCATCGTCCGCGACAAGGGCTTTGGGGTCCCGCACGTGTACGGGGCGACCCGCGCCGACACGATGTTCGGGGCGGGCTTCGCCGGCGCCGCCGACCGCCTCTTCCTGATGGACGTGCTGCGCCACACCGGCCGGGCCGAACTGGCCTCCTTCCTCGGCGGCTCGAACACCGGGGCCGACGCCAGCCAGTGGCAGTTCGCCCCCTACGCCGAAGCAGACCTCGAACGGCAGCTCGTCCAGGCGCCGCAGCTCTACGGCGCCCTCGGCCAGCGGGCGGTCGACGACGTCGGCGCCTACGTGGAAGGGATCAACGCCTACATCGCCGCCGCCAACCTCGACGCGAAACTGAAGCCGGGCGAGTACACGCTGCTGAACAAGCCGATGGAACCGTGGAAGCCGACCGACGTGATCGCGATCGCCTC
This sequence comes from Solirubrobacterales bacterium, assembly GCA_035712025.1. Lineage (GTDB taxonomy): Bacteria > Actinomycetota > Thermoleophilia > Solirubrobacterales > 70-9 > VAYN01. Next base: position 18,901 of record DASTBO010000003.1, on the reverse strand, counting down.
GCTGGTCGGCGGCATCTTCGGCCAGGGCGGCGGCAACGAGCTGAACTCGGCGCTGACGATGCAGGCGTTCGTCAAGCGGATGGGCAAGGCCGCCGGGCGCAGGGCGTGGCAGGGCTTCCGCTCAAAGAACGACCCCGAGGCGCCGACGACGATCGCCGAGCGCTTCCCGTACGAGACCCGCAGCGCCTTCGCCAAGCGCGGGCTGGCGCTGCCCGATCCCGGCAGCGTCCGCTTCACCAGCACCGCCAGCGCCTCGACCGCCCCGGGTCGCACGACCGCCACCGTCGGCCAGCGCCTGCAGGAGGCGATCGAGGCCGCGGGCCACGCCTCGAACTGGGAGCTCGTCTCCGCCAGGGAGTCGGCCACCGGCCACCCGATCGCGGTGATGGGCCCGCAGGTCGGCTACTTCGTGCCGCAGATCCTGCAGGAGGTCGACCTCCACGGGCCGGGGATCGACGCCCGCGGCGCCGCCTTCCCGGGCGTGAGCCTCTACGTCCAGCTCGGCCACGGCCGCGACTACGCCTGGAGCGCGACGACGGCGACCTCCGACAACGTCGACACCTTCGCCGAGGTGCTCTGCAAGGACAACTTCCACTACAGCTACCGCGGCAAGTGCCTGGCGATGGAAAAGCTGCAGAAGAGCGAGAGCTGGACTTCCAACGCCGCCGACTCGACCCCGCCGGGTTCGCAGACGCTGACCGCCTACCGCACCGTGCACGGGATCGTCTACGCGCGCGGCAAGGTCGGCGGCAGGAAGGTCGCCTTCGTGCGCCAGCGCAGCACCTACTTCCACGAGGCCGACTCGGTGATCGGGTTCGCGCAGCTGAACGAACCGGGGGTGATGACCGGGCCGGAGGGCTTCAACCGGGCGGTCTCCAACATCAACTTCCTCTTCAACTGGTCCTACGTCGACTCCGAGCACATCGCCTACGCGCTCTCCGGCTGGATGCCGCAGCGCTCGCGCGGCACCTCGCCGGACTTCCCGATCCTCGGCACCGGCAAGTTCGACTGGATGGGGTACAGGCCGAGCGGCCGGACCGCCGACTGGCTGCCCTTCGCCAAGCACCCGCAGGCGGTCGACCCACCGTTCCTCGTCTCCTGGAACAACAAGCAGGCGCCGGGCTGGGCCGCGGCCGACGACAAGTACAGCTACGGGCCCCTGTTCCGCTCGCAGATGATCGCCGACAAGGTCAGGGCGGCGACCAAGGGCAAGAAGAAGATGACCATCGTCCAGCTGATCCAGGCGATGGAGGAACCGGCCACCCAGGACCTGCGCGGCTACAAGCTGCTGCCGACGATCCTCAGGGCGATCGGCAAGCCGAAGTCCGGCCAGCTGCGGAGCGCGCTGGCGACGCTGAAGGCGTGGCACGGGCACGGCGCGCACCGCCGCGACCTCGATCGCGACGGCGTCTACGAGGAAAACGACGCGGTCGAGCTGATGGACGCCTGGTGGCCGAAGCTGCTTGCCGGCGAGTTCAGGCCGGTCCTCGGCGGCAGGGCCTACGCGGCGCTGGAAGGGATGGTCCGGACCGGCAGCTACACCGGCGGCTCGCCGACCGAACCGGACTTCTCGGACGGCTGGTGGAGCTACGTCTCCAAGGACCTGCGCGCCCTCTACGGGCCGAAGCCGAAGGGCGCCTGGAGCCGGGTCTACTGCGGTGACGGCTCGAAGCAGAAATGCCGCCGGATCCTCCAGCGCACGCTTGCCGCCGCGCTCGAGGTGACGCCGCAGCAGATGTACGGCGGCGGCGACGGCGCCTGCGCCGCCAACCCGCAGCCCTCCTGCTTCGACCAGAACCGGCCGGCGGTGACCGGCGGCATCTCCCTGCCCCCGTTCCCCTTCCAGAACCGGCCGACCTTCCAGCAGGTGGTGACGCCGACCCAGAGAATGCCGCGCTGAGCGCCGAATTCACTGTTCTGCATGGAAGATGATTCAAAACTTTTTGTCTGAGGTGTAGTTTTGCGTGCTGTGGCCTGGAACGATCTGGACGTGGAACGCGAGCAGTGGCGAAATGACTTCGACCGGCGGCTGGAGGAAGGTCGCCGGGAGATTCGGGAGCGCATCGAGCGGGTCGAACGCCGGTGTCGAGAGGCCGATGAGGCCAGGCGCGGGGAGTGGGAGGAGCTCAAGGGGCGGGTGATGACGCGCACGAGGCGCAAGAACACCGCAGCGACAGCTTTCTGCGGCTTCTGGCCGCGATGACCGACGAGTACGTGACCATCGCTCGCTCGCTTGGCGAGGACATACAGGCTGGCTTCGCCGAAAGCAGAGCGGAAGGCAAGGCCAACCGCGAAGCCATGATGCGAATTCTCGACCGCCTGCCGCCGGCTGGGGGAGAAGGGGACGGCTGATGGACTACGAGACCTTCTCCGCCGTCGACGCATTCATCGGCGAGACGATCGTCGCCGAGGACGAGGGGCTGCGGAGGGCGGTGGAGGCTGCCGAGGCGGCCGGGCTGCCGGCGATTCAGGTTTCGCCGCCGCAGGGGAAGCTGCTGCAACTGCTGGTGCGGCTGGTCGGGGCGCGGAGGATCCTCGAGTTCGGAACGCTGGGCGGCTACAGCGCGATCCTGATGGCGCGGGCGCTGCCTGAGGGTGGGCGGCTGATCAGCCTCGAGGCGAGCCCCGACTACGCCGAGGTCGCCCGGCGGAGCATCGAGGCGGCCGGGGTGGGGGAGAAGGTCGAAGTCCGGGTCGGTCCGGCCCTGGAGGCGCTGCCGGCGATGGAGGAGGAGGATGCCGGGCCGTTCGACCTCGTCTTCATCGACGCCGACAAGGTCAACACGCCCAACTACTTCGCCTGGGCCCTCGATCGCACCCGCCAGGGAGGTCTGATCGTCGCCGACAACGTGGTCCGCGACGGCACCCTCGCCGATGCCGCCGACGCCGACGAGGCGACGCGGGCCCAGCGCCGCCTCCACGAGACCCTCGCCGAGGAGCCGCGGGTCGCCGCCACCACCATCCAGACCGTGGGCGTCAAGGGCTACGACGGGTTCTTGATCGCCCTTGTTTCATAGAGCACCAACTATTACTTAATCCTTTTTCGAATTACGAAGGCAGGATGCTGAAGTTCCAGGATCGGGGCTACTGGCAGGACTTGTCCGTCTACGAATTCAATGACAAGACCAGCTCCTGGCGCAATCGCATCAATCAGGACGCACGCTTGTCCGAGCATGCGGGCGGCGGCGGAGATCCTGTGCATGCAGCCGAACTCGAGCAGCTCCGGCGTCGGTCAGTTCAACGACAAGGCCTCATCCATACGTCTCTACAAAACCGCAGACGTCTGCGGATGAGGCGCTGAGGCAGCGGGATACCGGGGTGGCCGACCGCCACCCCGGCGCCAGGGCAACCCACAAGTTCCCTGGAGCCGCTCCCTGCTATCTTTCTCCGTCGGCCTAGTTGGCCGGTTGGTACGTCCTGCCGTCCGATTCATGGGGCGTGTGGGGATCCTGTTGTCGATACGAGATCCGGAGCAATGAAGGTTCGAGCTTCCGTCAAGCCGATGTGCGAGAAGTGCAAGGTAATCCGCCGAAATGGAGCGGTCCTGGTGATCTGCCAGAACCCGCGCCATAAGCAGAGGCAGGGCTAGCGTGGCACGGATCGCCGGCGTCAACATCCCGGTCAACAAACGCGCCGAGATCGGGCTCACCTACATCTTCGGGATCGGCCATTCCGCGGCGAGGCAGATCCTCGCCGAGACCGGGGTCGACCCGGGCACCCAGGTCAAGGACCTGACCGAGGACGAGGTGATGAAACTTCGCGAGGCGGTCGAGAACCGCGAGGTCGAGGGCGACCTGCGCCGTGAGCGCTCGCAGAACGTCAAACGGCTGATGGAGATCGGCTCCTACCGTGGCCTCCGTCATCGCCGCGGCCTTCCAGTTCGGGGCCAGCGGACCAAGACCAACGCCCGCGGCCGCAAGGGCCCCCGGCGCCTCAGCGTCGCCGGCAAGCGCAAGGCATAGGCAGAGATGGCTGAGAAAAAACCCGCCAAAGGGCGCACGCGCCGCCGCGTCAAAAAGAACGTCACCTACGGGCAGGCGCACATCAAGACTTCCTTCAACAACACGATCGTCACCCTCACCGACACCGACGGCAACGTGATCGCCTGGGAGTCGGCCGGCTCGGCCGGGTTCAAAGGCTCCCGCAAGTCGACCCCGTTCGCCGCCCAGGTGACCGCCGACGCGGCCGCCAAAAAGGGCATGGAACACGGTCTCGAGCGAGTCGAGGTCTTCGCCAAGGGCGCCGGCTCGGGCCGCGAGACCGCGATCCGCTCGCTGCAGGCCGCCGGCCTCGACGTCACCACCGTCAAGGACGTCTCTCCCCAGGCCCACAACGGGTGCCGGCCGAAGAAGCGGAGGCGCGTCTAATGGCTCGGGATACCTCGCCGCAGTGCAAGCAGTGCCGTCGCGAGGGGCAGAAACTCTTCCTCAAGGGCGAGCGCTGCTTCACCGACAAGTGCGGTGTCGAGCGCCGCTCCTACCCGCCCGGGGATCACGGTCGCGGCCGCCTGCGGCAGTCGGAGTACCGCGTCCAGCTGCGCGAGAAGCAGAAGACTCGTCGCTACTACCAGGTGCTGGAGAAACAGTTCCGCGCCTACTACGACAAGGCCTCGCGCCAGGACGGCGTCACCGGCGAGAACCTCCTGCGCCTGCTCGAGTCCCGTTTCGACAACGTCCTCGTCCGCCTCGGCTTCGCCGCCTCGCGGCGCCAGGCGAGGCAGCTGATCACCCACGGCCACTGGCAGATCAACGGCCGCCGGGTGAACATCCCTTCCTACCAGGTGCGGCCGGAAGACATCATCTCGATCAAGGCCGGATCGTCGGCCACCGACACGATCCAGCGGGCGACGGAACTGGTCTCCACGGTTCCGGCCTGGCTGCAGGCCGACCACGACGCCCTCACCGCCAAGGTTCTGCGCTACCCCGAGCGCTCCGAGATCTCGGCGCCGGTCCAGGAGCAGCTGATCGTCGAGCTGTACTCCAAGTAGCCCGCACACGATTTCCGAACACCCCAGAGCAAGGAACTCATGACCACCGATTTCCAGGTCCCCCGCATCACCTCCGAGAAAGTCGACGACCGTCGCGGCACGTTCACGATCGAGCCGCTCGACAAGGGCTTCGGCTACACCTTCGGCAACAGCCTTCGCCGCGTGCTTCTCTCCTCGCTGGGCGGCGCTGCCATCACCAGCGTCCGCATCGAGGGCGTCGCGCACGAGTTCTCGACCGTGCCCGGCGTCAAGGAGGACGTCACCGACATCATCCTCAACCTCAAGGACCTCGTCGTCCGCATGCACACCGACGCCGACGAGGTCGAGGCGCCGCTGGTCGCCACCGGGCCCGGTGAGGTGAAGGCCAAGGACATCGACCTTCCCTCCGGCGTGGAGATCCTCAACCCCGAGGCGCCGATCGCGACGCTCGAGAAAAAAACCAAACTCGAGGTCTACCTGACGATCGGCCGCGGCCGCGGCTACTCGCCGGCCGAAGAGAACAAGTCCGACGAGCAGCCGATCGGCGTGATCCCGATCGACTCGATCTTCTCGCCGATCCGGCGCGCCTCCTACGCGGTCGCCGCCGCCCGCGTCGGCCAGCGGACCGACTTCGACAAGCTCAGCCTCGATCTCGAAACCGATGGCTCGATCGAGCCCGGAGCCGCGCTGCGCGAGGCCTCCGAGATCCTGATCAAGAGCCTGGCGATCTTCACCGACGCCGACCGAGTCGAGGAGCTGACCGCGCGTGAACCGGCGCCGCCGGTCGCCAGCGACGGCTTCGCCTCGTCGGGCGACGCTGGTGGCGCTGCCGCCAACGGCCTCGACGAGATCCTGATCGAGGAGCTCGAACTCGGCGTCCGCTCCTACAACTGCCTCAAGCGGGCGGGGGTCCAGACCGTCGGCGACCTGGTGCGCAAGTCGCGCGCGGAACTGAACGCGATCCCGAACTTCGGCCAGAAGTCGATCGAGGAAGTCATCGAGACCCTGCACTCCCGCGGCCTGGACCTGCAGGCGGACTAGGGCGCAGCCGGAAGCGGAGCGGAGGATCAGGTGCGGCACAAAAAGAAGCGGAACAAGCTCAGCCGTGACTCCTCCCATCGCGAGGCCCTGCTCTCGAACCTCTCGAAGCAGCTGATCGAGCACGAGCGGATCCAGACCAGCCAGGCCAAGGCCAAGGCGGTCAAGCCCGAGGTAGAGAAGCTGATCACCCTCGCCAAACGCGGCGACCTCCACGCCCGTCGCCAGGCCCTGGCGACGCTCCACAACGACAAGTTCATCGTCCACAAGCTGTTCGACGAGGTGGCGCCGCGGTACGCGGAGCGTCCCGGCGGGTACACCCGCATCGTCAAGCTCGGTCCGAGGAAGTCCGACTCGACCGAGATGGTTTACCTCGAGTTGGTCTAGCGGGTTTGCTGGGGTGGGTCGGGTGACCCTCTCCAGACACATCTCGCCAATGGCTCGATGTTGAGTGTCTGGAGAGGGTCACCCACCCCCCTCGGCACGCCGCAGTAGAAGTTCCTTCTCCTGCTCGTTCTGGGTCAACTCAGCAGCTTTCTTGAATTCGGGTGCTGCCTCCTCGGGGCGGCCGGCTTTCTCGAGCAGGTCGCCGCGGACGCTTGGTAGCAGGTGGTAGCCCGCGAGTGCAGGGTCGTCCTTGATCCGGTCGAGAAGCTCTAGTCCGGCTTCGGGGCCGAACGCCATTCCGAGCGCCACCGCTCGGTTCAGCTCGACGATCGGACCGGGGGCGATCTGGGCGAGGGCGTCGTAGAGGGCGGCGATTCGCACCCAGTCGGTTTCCTCGGCCTGGATCGCGGCGGCGTGGCAGGCGGCGATCGCGGCCTGGAGGCCGTAGGGGCCGAGCGGGCCGGGCAGAGCTTCGGCTCGCTCCAGGGCCCGCCGGCCGCGGACGATCAGCAGCGGGTCCCAGCGGCCGCGGTCCTGCTCGAGCAGCAGCACCGGCTCGCCGCCGGGGCCGCGGCGGGCGGCGTTGCGCGAGGCCTGGATCTCCATCAGCGCGACCAGCCCGTGGACCTCCGGCTCGCGCGGCGCCAGCGCGGCGAGGATCCGGCCCAGGCGCAGCGCTTCCTCGCAGAGGTCGGTGCGGACCCAGTCCTCGCCGGCGCTCGCCGCGTAGCCCTCGTTGAAGACCAGGTAGATCACTTCCAGCACCGAGGGCAGGCGCTCGTCCAGCTCGGCCCCGCGCGGCACCTCGAAGGGCACCTTGGCGTCGCGCAGCGTCCGCTTCGCCCGCACCAGCCGCTGCGCCACCGTCGCCTCGGAGACGAGGAAGGCGCTGGCGATCTCCGGCGTCGTCAGCCCGCCGAGCAGGCGCAGGGTCAGCGCCACCCGCGCCTCGCGCGAGAGCAGCGGGTGGCAGCAGGTGAAGATCAGCGCCAGCAGGTCGTCGCCGATCTCGTCGTCGGCCGCCGCCTCGAAGTCCGAGCGCTCCATCGCGAACAGCGCGCCGGTGTCGTGGGCGACCTCTTCGCGCTTGCGCTCGTAGGTCTTCTCCCGCCGCAGCCGGTCGATCGCCCGGTTCTTCGCGGTCGCCATCAGCCAGGCGCCGGGGTTGTCGGGGACCTCGTCCTGCGGCCACTTCTCCATCGCCGCGACCAGCGCGTCCTGCGCCATGTCCTCGGCCAGGCCGACGTCGCCGACCATCCGCGCCAGGCCCGCGATGAGGCGGGCGGACTCGATCCGCCAGACCGCCTCGATCGCGCCCGTGGCCTCGCTCATCGGGGCTCCCTCAGGAACCCTCGTAGGCGTCCTGGATCTCCTGCGGGAAGTCCTCCAGCTCGAAGATCCGCCGCACCTCGACCCGACAGCTCTCGCCGGGGACGCGCGTCGCCCACTCCAGCGCCTCCTCCTCGGAGCGGGCCTGGATCAGCCAGTAGCCGCCGACGACCTCCTTGGTCTCGGCGAACGGTCCGTCGGTGACGGTCGCCCTGCCCTCGGCGTCGAAGCTGACGCTGGCGCCCTCGCTGGGCGGCCGCAGCCCGTCGAGGGAGAGCAGCAGTCCGGCCTTCTGCAGCTCCTCGTTGTAGCGGCCCATCGCCTCGAACGCCTCGCCCTTGGGCTCCCACTCGCTCTCCTCGATCTGCGGGTACATCAGCATCATGAAACGCATCCGGTCCTCCTTCGTCGTGGGCGGCGCTCCCGCCCTTTTACCTCAACGACGAACGGGGCCCGGCGAAATCGACACGCCCCGCGGGCGCTAGTCGCGCGGGGTGATGCGGAAGATCGAGACGACCTCGGCTTGATGGGCCTCGGGGTGGGCGACGTAGGCGCTGGGGCCGCCGCCGAACCAGCCGGAGGCCTCGTTGTCGCCGACGAAGATGCCGGAGTGGCGGTTGCCGTCGGCGTCCTGGACCCAGACCTTGTCGCCCTCGCGGAACCCGTGCTCGATCGCGTCGTCGCCCATCGGCCACCGATCCCTATTGGCTCGGGCAGCGGCCGAGCCGCCCCAGCTTGCGGCGATAGACCCGCATCGAGGCATGCCGCCAGTCGCCGTGCGTCTGGCGCCGCAGGCTCGGGACCCGCTCGCGGTGGTACGGGGAGCGCAGGCTCTCGGCGTGGCCGATCACGTCGCGCAGGCGGATCCGGAAGCGGCAGCGGAGCCAGCGGGTGAGGCGCAGCGAGGCGCGCAGCTGCCGCCGGTCGCCGAGGACGTCGCCGTCGCCGTAGCCGACGTGCTCGATCCCGATCGCCGTCCAGTTCAGCCCGACCGTGTGGCGGCAGCGGGTGCGGAGGTTGACGAGGCGGAAGATCCGGCCCGAGGCCGAGACGACGAAGTGGGAGCAGACGTTGGGCAGCTCGTGCAGCTCGGGGTCGGGACGGTCGGGGGCGAAGGTGTTGCGGACGGCGACGGCGCTCCCCGCCTGCGCCATGTGCTCGACGATCACCCGCGGCCGGCGCAGCCGCCAGGTCCGCTGCCCGTAGTGGCGTGCCGAGTACGCGGCCATTTCGTGCTTGCGCTTGGCGCCGTAGGGGATCGGCCAGGGGTGGATCGGCGGCGGCGGGGGAGCGGGGTGGAGCAGGCCCGCGGCGGCGATCGCGATCAGCACCGGTCTCACCGCCCCAGTTTCGCCAAAACCGCGCTGGGTAGCTCAAGCGGGTCCCGAGATCGAGAAAGAGGAGGCGCGAATCCCAATGGCGGATTTGAACGAGCGTGACGCCAAGCTGGTCCAGTACCTGAGCGAGGCCTACGGCAAGGAGCGCGAACTGGAGGCCGCCCTGGGGGCCCACATCGCGATGACCGCGAAAGGCCCTTACAAGAAACGGCTCCAGCAGCACCTGAAAGAGACGAAATCCCACGCGAAGCAGGTCGAGCGGCGGATCAAGCAGCTGGGCGGCGGCGGCCAGACCCTGCAGGGGGCCGTCGGCAAACTGACGGCGGTGGCGAAGGGGCCGCTGCACGCGGTCCGCGGCAGCGGCGAGCAGGAGAAGATGCTGAAGAACGCCAAGACCGAGTACTTCAACGAGCACGAGGAGATCGCCACCTACCTGGCGATCGAGACCCTGGCCGAAAAGGTCAAGGACTCCGAGACCGCGAAGCTGGCGCGCTCGATTCGGCGCGAGGAGGAGCGGATGGCGGGCTTCCTCCAAAACCAGATCAAGGCGCTGAGCGGCGCGGTCGTGCGCGAGGAGATCCCAGCCGCCCTGCGGCGCGGCGGTTCGGCGGCCAAGCCTCGGAAAGCCGCGAAGAAACCAGCGGCGAGAAAACCGGCGGTGAAATCCCGCAGCAAAAAAGCCCGCGGGAAGAAAGCGAGCGGCGGGAAAGCGAGCGGCCGGAGAAAAGCAGGGGCGAAAAGCTAGGCGCCGACCGCCAGCTCCCGGGCTTCCTCGGCGGCGTCCGAGGCGGCCCGGGAGCGGACGGCGAGCAGAACCAGGTCGTCGCGCAGGAGGCCGGCGCTGCGCCCGACCGCGTCGGCCCGCAGCCGCTCCGTCATCTCCTCGAGCTCGAGCCCGGCGAGGGCCTGGGTCATCTCGGCGAACGTCTCCGGGCCCTGGTGAGTGGAGGAGGGCCCCGCCTCGAGCCAGCCGTCGGTGCAGATGGCGAGGGTGTCCGCCGCGCCGAGGCGAAGCTCGTGGCACTCCACGTTCGCCTCGTGCCAGGCTCCGAGGACCGAGCCGCCGCCGAGAAGTCGCGCCGTCTCCTCGCCGGTCAGCACCGCCGGCGGATGCCCGGCGGAGGCGAGGGCGAGATGCCAGTCCGCTCCCTCCCGACGGAGGCGGGCGAGCATCGCGGTGGCGAAGTCGTTGAGGCTGTCTCCGTCCAGCAGCATCTCGTTGACCCGCCGCAGCACCTCGTCGGGCTCGTCGATCTCCTGGATCAGCCCCCGCACCGAGTGGCGCAGCGCGACCGAGACCCCGGCCGCGGTGCTGCCCTTGCCGGCCACGTCGCCGACCAGGATCCAGCAGCCGTGCTCGGTCGGGATCACGTCGTAGAGGTCGCCGCCGACCTCGATCCCCTCGCCGGCCGCCTCGAAGACGACGGCGATGTCCAACCCCGGCACCTGCGCCGGTCGCGGCGGTCGCAGGCCGCGCTGCAGGTTCTTCGCGATCTGGTCGCGCTCCCGGTAGAGGCGGGCGTTGTCCAGCGCCAGCGCCGCCCGCTCGCCCAGCTCGGCGAGGAACTCGAGGTCGCCCTGGTCGTAGCGCATGTCGTCGTGGGCATGGAGGAAGGAGAGGGCGCCGAGGGTGCGCCCCCGCGCGACCAGCGGGACCACGGCCGCCGAGTTGTAGCCGGCGTCCTCCATCAGCTGCAGGTGGTCGCTGTTCTGCGAGACCTTGTCGACCACCTCCGGCGCCTTCAGGTCGCGCCAGACCATCGGCTGGTTGAGCCGCAGGACCTGCGCCACCGGGTGCTCGCCGCCGGGGTCGAGCGGCTGCTCCCGTCGGATCGCTTCCAGTCGCGTCGCCATCTCCGGCTTGGCGCCGGCGACGACGGTGTCGCCGAGCCAGCCGTCCGGGCGGCGGAAGTCGATCAGGCAGAGGTCGGCCAGCTCGGGAACGGCGGTGGAGACGATCGTCCGCGCCGTCTCGGTCGGGTCGAGCGAGGTGTCGAGCAGGCGGCTGGCGGCGACCAGGAAATCCTGCGCCCTGCGCCGCCGCACCTCGGCGGTGATGTCGCGGGCGACCACCGAGGCGCCGATCAGGCCCCGCATCGGACTGCGGATCGGCGAGACGGTGAGCGAGACCGAGATCCGCGAGTCGTCGGCTCGGACCCGCTCGGTCTCGTAGGTCTCCAGCCTTTCGCCGCGCTTGATCCGGTCGAGGATCACCTTCTCCTCGTCCTTGTGGTCGGGAGGCACGATGAAGGAGATGTGGCGGCCGATCGCCTCCTCGGGGCTGTAGCCGTAGAGGCGAGTGGCGGCCGGGTTCCAGCTGGTGACGATTCCGTCCAGGTCCTTGCTGAGAACCGCATCCTGGGTGCCGCGGACCACCTCGGCCAGGTGCTGGCGGAAGCGCTCGGCCTCGGCGCTCCTGGCCTCCGCCCGGCGCCGGGCGATGAAGGTTCCGAGCTGGTCGGCGAAGCCGGCGAGGAGCGCCAGCAGCTCCTCCGACTGGGGGTTGAAGGCGCGGGTGTGGAACTCGGCGACGGCGAGCACGTTCTCCGACGGCCCGGTCGGCACCGGGATCGCCAGCGCCGCCTCGAGGCCGAGCTCGGCGGAGACTTCGAACCGCGGCGTCGGCGTCGGGTAGGCGCGGTAGTCGGGCGCCAGGGCGATTTCGCCGCTCGCCCAGGCGTCGCCGGGAAGCCCGGTTCCGCGGCGGAAATCGATCTCGCGGCTGCGCCGCCAGAGCGGTCGCGCGTCGAGGTCGTGGACGCTCCACCCCGAGACCAGGCGCAGCGGCGCCTCCGCGTCGACCACTTCCCACATCGCCCCGGCCTCCCAGCGCAGCAGGTCGGCGACGATCTCGAGGAAGCGGGGGGCCACCTGGTCCAGCGAGTCGCCTTCGATCAGGCGCGCCGCGAGCTCGCGCTGGCTCTGCAGGTAGCGCCACAGCTCGAGTTCCTGCGGCTCTTGCATCCGGCTCACTCTTGCAGGTGGCCTGAAGCAGCCGACGCGGGCGCAACGACGATGACGGGTGACAAGTTGTGGGCGAGTCCGTTTTGCCCCATTGGACCGAGGGTAGCCGAGCGCGCAACGGGGTTAGACAGAATGGAGACGAGCATGTTTCGGTGTGACAACTGCGGCAGCGGCTACTCGGCGCAGGCGGCCGGCTCCTGGTCCTGCTGCCCTCGCTGCATGGCGAAGGACCGGGTTCAGGTTCCCCTCACCTTCGAGCTGGGTTGGCGGCGGCCGGCCCCCGAGCGGGAGGCGCCGGCGCGACCCGAGCGCGACGCTCCGCGCCAGCCCTCCCTGCGCTGACGGTTCAGCCGCGCTCGGCCCCGGGTACTCGGAGGGCGAACGAGAGAACGCCGACGAGAACGAGGAGGGGTTGGATGTCCAACCGTCTGCAGGGTAAGAAGATCGCCTTCCTGACCGCCAACGAGGGCGTCGAGCAGGTCGAGCTGACCGAGCCGCTGAGCGCGGTCCGCGAGGCCGGCGCCGAGGCCGAGCTGATCGCTCCGGAAGGCGGCGAGGTCCAGGCCTTCAACCATCTCGACAAGGGGGACACCTTCCCGGTCGACCGCGCGGTCGGCGACGCCGACGCCGGCGAGTACGACGGCCTGGTGCTGCCCGGCGGGGTGGCCAACCCCGACCAGCTGCGCTCGAAGCCGGAGGCGCTCGAATTCGTCCGCGCCTTCTTCGAGGCCGGCAAGCCGGTCGGCGTGATCTGCCACGGGCCCTGGACCCTGATCGACGCCGGCGTCGCCGAGGGCCGGACCCTCACCTCCTGGCCCAGCCTCCAGACCGACCTGCGCAACGCCGGCGCCAACTGGGTCGACGAGGAAGTCCACGTCGACCAGGGACTCGTCTCCAGTCGCAAGCCGGACGACCTCGAAGCGTTCAACGCGAAGATCGTCGAGGAGTTCGCCGAGGGGGTCCACGAGGGGCAAAGGAGCGTGTGAGATGCCACCGCGCGGCGTGAAGAAAGGCAGCAAGCGAGGTCGCCAGTACGAGCACATCAAGGAAAGCGAGAAGGAGGCGGGCCGTTCGACCGAGCGGGCCGAGGAGATAGCAGCCCGCGCCGTGAACAAGGAAAAGGCGCGATCGGGCGAGTCGAAGACCTCCTCGCGCAGCTCGACCAGCGGGCGCTCGGCGAGCAGCCGCGGCGGCAAGCAGTCCGGGAAGGGCCCCGGCGGCCGCACCCGGGAACAGCTCTACGACGACGCCAGGAAGAAGGGCATCGAGGGGCGCTCGAAGATGAGCAAGAAGGAGCTGGAGAAGGCGGTGGCGGGCGCCAGCTAGGAAGCTAGTTGCGCCGCAGCGACGAGCGCGAGGTGATCCCGAAGAAGTTCTCGATCCCACCGCCGCGAGCGCCGCTGCCCACCAGCTCCAGGCAGCCGCAGCGCAGCAGGGTGCTGGCGTGGTAGGCGATCACCCCCGGGCTCCTGTCCATCTCCTCGGACAGTTCCACCGGGCTGGCGATCCGGCCGTGGAGCTTTTCCAGGATCTCGACCCGCACTGGGTGGGAGAGGGCTTTGATCAGCTCCTGATCGTGGCGCGGCGCCATCGGGAGAACCTCCCCGATCCGGCCCCCGCAGCCAAGTTCAGCTTTTGGAGGAACCTGCAAATAGCGAGCCGAAATCCAGGCTCTCGATCGATTCCACGACCTGGATGGCGCCGGCCTCGCGCAGCTCGGCCTCCGAGAACCCGCCGGTGAGCACGGCCAGGGTCGGCACCCCGGCGGCCTTCGCCGCCTTCACGTCCCAGACCGAGTCGCCGACCATCACCGCCGAATCCCCGCCGCCGGCCTTCTCCAGCGCCGCCTGGACGAGGTCGGGGGCGGGCTTGGTGCTCTCGACGTCGGCCGAGGTGGTCCACCCGTCGACCAGCTCGCGCGCATCCAGCAGGTCGAGGTAGTGGTCGACCTCCTCCTGCTTGGCCGAGGAGGCGAGGATCACCGTCGCCCCTTCGCCTCGCAGCCTCTCGATCAGGTCCCGGGCGCCCTCCAGCGGCTCGACTTCGTCGATCAGCTTGCCGTAGGCCTCGCCCTCGGCGGCGCTGATCTCCTTGCCCTGCTCCGCCGCTGCCCGCTCGCCGATCAGCGCGTCGAGGATCTGGTCGCCGCCCATGCCGATGTGGCGATGGACCTTCCACATCTGCACCGGGTGCCCGTGGGCGTGGAGGGCGCGGTGCCAGGCGAGCGCGTGGTGGTAGTTGGTGTCGACCAGGGTGCCGTCGACGTCGAGGATCGCGTTCAGCCGCATGTCCGGCGCCGCCTCTCAGGTAGGGGACGGGGGACGGCTACCCCCCGCCGCGGGCGGCGTAAACGGAGGTGACGATGGAGGCGGTGCCGGCGGGTGTAGCGGGTGTAGGCGGGTGGGCGCCGGGTATGGGACAGGCATGCCATCGATCAAGAAGCTCGCCGCCCGCAAGGCGGCCAAGGCAGCGGCCAAGCACACCGCCCACGGCACCGCCTCGAAGCTGCGGCGGAACCCCGTGAGGGTGGTGACCCTGCTCGGGCTCGGCGGCGCCATCGGCGCGGTCGCCGGCTGGATCGCCGGCCGCACCGCCTCGGTCAGCACCGGCGCCTAGCGGCCGGCGCCGACCGGGTCGGCATCGCTCAGGCCGCGAGCCGCGAGCGGAGATGCTCCTTGCCCTGCTCGGCGCCCTTGCGGCTGGTGTCCTGGGCGCGGCGGAAGAAGTCCGCCAGCTCGGAGTCGCCCTCGCGCTCCGCGTCCTGGACGTAGGTCTCGAGTCGCAGCACGTTGCTGAGGCACTGCTCGGTGAACCAGATGACGTTGTAGTCCTTGTCCTTCGTGCCGGTTACTTGACCGGCCTCCTGGGTTCCCATTCTTGTCTCCTTACGTTGCTTCCGGTCGCCTTGCGGCTACCCGGTGGCGAGGTAGGGGAAAACGAGAACGCCGAGTTTCGCGCTCGCCTGGCAGGGGTAATCGGCCGGCATGTACCTGATCCCGATTGCCCTGATCGTCCTGCTGGCCCTGGTTGCGGGCGCCTGGTCGCCGATCTTCGCGCTGGTCGTCTTCGCGCTGGGCTTCGTCGCCTTCGTCGCCTACGCCGGCCTCAGCCGCCGCGCGGACGAGAAGCTTGCTCCGCCCGAGCGGCCCGGACGCCAGCCCCACCACGAGAACGAGGTGCCGACCGGCGCCTGGGGGGAGAGGAAGTCATGAGCTTCGCTGCCGATTCCGAGCCCGACCCGATCGCCGACGAAGAGGCCGACGCGGCGGCCGCCGAAGCCGCCGAGATCGGCGGACCGGCGCCAGACGACCCGGTCGAGGACCCCGCCCAGCGGCCGCTGGTCGAGGGGGGCGAGGGCGAGGCCGAGGGCTTCGAGCTGGCCGAGGAGGAGCTGATCGACAACGCCGAGCACGGGGATGAAAAGCGGTTCCCGGACGGCGACGTCGGCGAGCCCGAGGAGCCGACGGAGAGCGAGTACGGCGAACCGGACCAGGCAATCCCCGACGACGAGTAGGAGGCCCGCCATGTCGCGCCGCGTGATCGCGATCCTCACCGACAACCTCCACGGCTCCGAGCCCGTGGAGCAGATCCTCGCCAACGCCGACCAGGACGGCGTCGAGCTGCGGGTGGTCGTCCCCGCGACCGAGGCCACCGCCCTGCGCCACACGCTCGGCGACATCGACGAGCCCAAGCAGGAAGCCGAGGAGCGTCTCGGGCGGGCGCTGCAGACGCTGCGCGACAACGGCATCGAGGTCAGCGGCGAGGTCGGCGATCCCGATCCCGTCCAGGCCGCGCAGGACGCGCTGCTCAAAGCCCCGGCCGACGAGGTCCTGATCTTCGAGCACTGCGAGGAGCAGTCGAAGTGGTACGAGGAGGGGCTGCTGGAGAAGGCGCAGGAGGGGATCGAGCCGCCGCTGCGGGTCGTCGCGGTCGAGACCGGCGACGACGACCACCCCGATCACGTGGTCAACGTCGAGGAGACCGGGGCAGGCACGATCAACCCCGTCGCCGACCAGGAAATCGGCGGCGGCGCCTACGTCCCGGGCATGACCCGCTCCGACTTCGCCGGGATGGTGGCCGGGATCGCCGGCACGGTGATCGTCGCCGTCCTCGCCGCGGCCGTGGCCAGCGGCAGCGGCCACGAGTCCGGCTGGGAAGCGGTGGCGATCCTGATCGCGATCGGCGTCGCCCTCGCCAACCTCGCCCACGTGGTCGGCATCACCCTGTTCGAGGCCGTCGCCTACCGCGGCGGCTTCGCCAAGTTCTTCCGCACCCTCGCCTTGATCTTCACGCCGCTGGCGATCGCCATCAACACGGCGATCCTCGCCTTCGCCTGATCCACTACGGACGGCGGCTTTCGGCGGTCGACGGTTCGGAGCGCCGCAGGGCCTCGAGCACCTCCTCGGCCAGCTGCGAGCCGTCTTCGGGCCGCAGCGGCGTCGCGCTGACGCGGAAGACGACGCCCTCGCCGTCGAGCTCCTCCAGCGAGACGCTCGGCTTGTAGCGGGTGGGGACGGTGATCGCCTGCAGGAGCCTCTCCTCGATCTCCCGCGGGCTCGCCTGCGAGGGGAAGCGAACCCTGACGTCGACCTTGTCGGGCTCGCGCAGGGGCACGACGACGAGGCTGAGGAGGACGTTGTTGGGGACCATCAGGCGGTCGGCTCCCTGGCTGAGGGTCGTGTAGAAGAGGCCGAGCGAGGTGACCGTCCCCTCGAGCGAGCCGGCGAGCGCGCCGCCGACCAGCCGGACCCGTTCCCCGACCCGGAAGGGCCGGGTGCTCTGCAGGACGATGCCGGCGAAGATCCCGCCCAGCGCCTGCTGCGCCGCGAGGCCGAGCAGGACCGCGGTGAAGGCGCCGCCGACGGCGAGGGTGCCGGCGTTGACGCCGGCGATCCGCAGCGCGAGGACCACGACCACGGTCATCGCCAGCAGGCGGACGACGAAGCCGGCGGTGCCCGCCGTGGCCGGGTCGAGCCGCCGGTAGAGCCGGGGGGAGAGGCCCCGGACCAGCCAGTGGACCGCGGCGGAGCCGACGATCACCAGGACCGCCACGGTCCCGGCGCGGATCCAGGGGCCGTAGCCGGGCGCGATCTGGTGGCGGTGGCCGTAGACGAACAGGGTCGCGGCGATCACGAGCAGGGCCAGCAGCAGCCCGACCAGCTGGCGCTTGGAGAACCGCGGCGCCAGCTCGTCGCCGAGGCCGAGCGAGTGCCAGGCGTGGCTGCGGGTCTCGAACAGCTCCCGGGGGAGCCGGGGACGGCGAGGCGCAGGCGGCATCGAGAAGCCGCTACCCCGCGCTTGCCGCGTCTACGCAGGCGCTCAGGCGGTGAGGGCCGCCAGCGCCTCGTCCCGGGTCTGGTGGACCGGGATCGAGAGCTCCAGGCCGGTGATCTCCAGCACCCGGCGGACCTGGTCGTTGTCGCTGCAGAGCACGAGGCTGCGGCCGTTTTCGCCGCTGTCGATGCGCTGCCAGGCGCGGACGATCAGGGCGATTCCGGTCGAGTCGATGAACTCGCACTGGCAGAGGTCGATCAGCATCGAGCCCTCGCCGCTGTCCAGGGCCTGCTCCAGCGGGCCCTCCAGGTCCGGCGCGGTGCTCAGGTCGAGCTCGCCTCGAACCGAGATGGTCCGGACGCCTTGCTCGAGATCTCCCACTTTCACCTCGAACGGGGCTGGATTCACGGCACGATGCTAGCGCAGCGTGACAAAAGCCGGTACTCGGTTTCTCCCATCGGAACCAGGGGTAAGCACTCTCTGATGAGAGGCGGCAAGTTATGCTCGCGCCTCCGGAAACGAGCCTCGACCGTTCTTGAGGGCAGGCTGGAACCTTGAACACCGCAACCAACGATCGCTCGGGGCTTCAAATGTCCCTTCCCGCTCGAGCGGAGAACGTGGCCGTGGTCCGCCACGCGCTCGCCGGCCTGGCGGAAAGGCTGGGGATGGACGAGGCCTCGCTCGCCGACCTGAAGACGGTCGTCACCGAGGCCTGCATGAACGTCGTCGTCCACGCCTATGCCGGCAGCGACCCGGGACCGATCGAGGTCGAGGCCGAGAGCGACCTCGAAGGGATCACGGTCGTGGTTCGCGACCACGGCGGCGGCATCAGGCCGCGGCCTGACGTCGAGCGGCCCAGCCTGCGCATCGGCCTGACCCTGATCGCCGCCCTCTCCAGCAGCTTCGAGATCAAGGGCGGCGCCGACAAGGGCACCGAGATCCGCATGCACCTGCCGCTGCAGGCCCGCGACGAAGGGGCCAGGGCAGGCTCCACCTTCGCGGTGACGACCGACGAGGAGACCAGGATCCGGGTCGGCCCGCCGGAGATCGTCGGCCCGGTCCTGAGCCGCGCCCTCTCGGCTCTCGCCGCCCGCCAGGACATCAGCGTCGACCGCCTCTCCGACACCATGCTGCTCAGCGACGCGATCTCGGCCCGCGCCCCGCAGGGCTTCACCGACGGGCACGTCTCGCTGACGATCGCCGAGCTGCCCGAGGGAATCGAGCTCAAGGTCGGCCCGATGACCCACGGCGGTGCCGCCCGCCTCCGCGAGAGCTTCGAGCTGCCCGAGGTCGGCGGCTCCCTGGAGAAGCTGACCGACGAGCTGCGGGTCGAGGACGGCGACGAAGGCGAGTACCTCGTAGTCGGCATCTCCTCGCTCTCGAAGAAGTAGAGGAGCGGCTCCGCAGGGGGTGCCTGTGGGGGGGTCGCTGGGAGCACCGAATCGAACTTCAAGGCACGCCCGAGGTGATACCTCTCTTCATCTCAAGCTCATGTGAGCTTGGCCGAGCTGGAGACCCGTGTCGTGGAGGGGGCGGGGTGCCCCTTCCCGGGTACTCAGCATGGAGCCGAGCCGGTGCGGTAGACGGTCAGCCTGCACCGCCGTCT
>DASTBO010000002.1:0-2203 GCA_035712025.1 Solirubrobacterales bacterium | reverse complement strand
CATCCCAGGCCTGGTGGTCCCAGAGGGCGATCGCGGAATAGACCCCGAGCGAGAGCCAGCGCGCCGCGCTGCCATCGCGCGAGAGAGAGCCGTCGGCACAATGGCCATCGACGGCCGCGCGGTAATCGGCGAGGGCAGCGCGCAACGGACGGGCGCTGGCAGCGAGGCCTTCACGAACCAGTCGGATCACGCCGTCGAGGAGCAACCTCCGCGGGTCACCGTGCTGGGAGGAGGCCAGCCGCGAGGCTCCAACCGCGGCCGTGGCGATCGCGGCGACGTCGACGGTGTCGTCCAGGCCTCCCGCGATCAGGCTGATGCCGAGCGCTTCCATGTAGGTCTGAATGGCGAGGTCCGGGTCGATTGGCTCCAATCGCTTCGCCACCGCGAGAAGGCGGAATGCGTCGCCGGCGTCGTGGCTGGTGACGTAGCCGAGCTGGATCTTCGCCAGGTCGAGGCGCGCCCGAGCATCGTCGTCCAGTGAGGCGCCCGCCGCGGTCGACAAGAGCGCAAGGGCCTCGTGGGCCGATCCGACCATGAGGTTGTGGTGGGCAGACGCGAGGGCCCGCCGGGCGCGTCGCCCCGAGTCGGGGGTGAGCATCGCGGCCTGGCTCAGGAAGGCCGCGGAGGCCGCCATGCCTCCTCGTCTTTGGGCCCGCTCGGCGGAGCGCTCGAGCTCGGCGGCCACCTCCTCATCGTGGCCGAGGGTGCCGTGGGCGCGGTGCCAGGCGTGGCGATCGGGGTCGACCTCAGGGTCGGTGGCGCTCGCGAGCGTTCGATGCGCCCGCCGGCGCTCATTCGGCTCAGCCGATCGATAGATCGCCGAGCGCACCGCGGGGTGGCGGAAGAACACCCGCTCGCCGATGCTGACGAGCCCGGCGGCTTCCGCCGGCGCGGCGGCCTCCGGGTCGATTCCGAGCAGGGCTGCGGTTCGCCAGAGAAGGGCCGGGTCGCCGGTGGGCTCGGCGGCGGCGACCAGCAGCAGCAGTCTCGTATCCCCCGGCAGTGCTTCGGCGCGACGGCCGAAGCCCTCGTCGAGCAGGCTCACGATCGGCGTGGATCGTGAGCCCTTGATACCGAGCCCGCCGGCAAGCTCAGCCGCGCTGAATGCTCGCGGCAGCTCGAGCAGGGCGAGTGGATTGCCGCGGGCCTCGCCGATGAAGCGCTCTCGCACGCTCTCGTCGAGAGGGGCGGGCAGCCGCGATTTCAGCAGCGCGCGCGAATCCTCGGGCGAGAGGCCCTTGACGACCAGTTCGGGCAGGCCGCCGAGCGGCTCGATCGGGTCCCGTATCGCGAAGGCGAGGGCGACCGGGTCGGCGTCGAGGCGGTGGGCGGCGAAGGCCAGCGTCTGCGCGGAGATGCGGTCGAGCCACTGCGCATCATCGATCAGGCAGACCAGAGGCCGCTCATCGGCGGCGAACGACAACCGGTTGAGGACGCCGAGCCCAACCAGGAAGGGGTCGGGTGGCTGCTCGGCGTCGCTGAGGCCAAACGCGACCTTGACCGCCGCGCCCTGGGGAGCGGGCAGTTCGTCGATGCTGCCTTCGAGCATGTCCGAGCACATGCGATGTACGGCCGCGAAGGGGAGTTGCCCCTCGGACTCGACCCCACTCGCCCGCAGAACCGTGGTGTCCTCCGCGCGCCCGGCGAAGGCATCGAGCAGCGCCGTCTTGCCGACCCCTACCTCGCCCCGAATGACGAGCGCCCCTCCGCGACCGCCGCGAACACGGGTGATCAGGTCTTCGATCACCGCCATCTCCGTCTCCCTCCCCAGGAGCGTCGGGGCCGAGCGCCTATCCATCACCAGGCGAGATTAGCGGTGGCCGGCCGGCGTACCGGCCGTGCCGCGACTGGTCGATCGACAGACGCGAAGGCGCTCGACCGCGCCTACCGTCGGTCGCCGCCACTCCGGCGAAGCAGACCCCAAACAAGGGAGATAACGATGACACGCATCCACCCCTATGCGGCAGGGCTCGCCGCGATCGTCGCGCTGCTGGCGCTTCCGATCGGAGCCTCCGCCGCCGGCCACCATCACACTTCGCCCGCCAAGCCCACCGTCGTCCTTGTCCACGGCGCCTGGGCCGACGGCTCGAGCTGGGACGGAGTCGTCAAGGTGCTGCAGCGCGACGGCTACACCGTCGACGTCCCACCCAACCCGCTGCGCGGCCTCGCGGCCGACTCCGCGTACCTGAAGGACTACCTCGGG
>DASTBO010000001.1:0-2658 GCA_035712025.1 Solirubrobacterales bacterium | reverse complement strand
TGACCGAGGAGCGCTTCGTCACGCTGCAGGGGTAACCCCCGCGGTAACCACCGCAAAACATTTTTCACTTAAAACTGGGTACCCTCCACGAATGGGAATTCGGGAGGTTGTGAGGGTCTGGGTGGCGATCGCGGCGTTTGCCGCGATCGTCGCGACGCCGAGCGCGGTTGCCGCGGTCTCCGACACGGTTGGGAAGACGACGCTCGAACAGCGGCTCGTCCCGACCGGGTCGGGCGCCTACCGCTTCCTGCAACTGGGGGCGGGGGAGCCGTACTCGGTGCGGCAGGACCTGGCGGCGGCGGGTGGCGAACGGGCGGCGAAACGAACCTCGCTCGTCTACTTCGGCCAGCTCTCCGACTTCCAGCTCGCCGACGAGGAGTCGCCGGCCCGGCTCGAGGTGATCGACCCGCTCTCGACGCCGCTGAACCTGCCCTTCGGCGCCGCCTGGCGCCCCTGGGAGGCGCTCGAGCCGCAGATCGACGAGGCGATGATCCGCCAGGTCAACCAGTTCTCCGCCGCCAGCCCCGTCGCCGACGGCAGCGGCGCTCGGCGCAAAATGGACCTGACGATCGACACCGGCGACTCGGCCGACAGCCAGCAGCTGAACGAGACGCTCTGGGTCCGGACCCTGCTCGAGGGCGGCAACCTCAATCCCAACAGCGGCGTCAGCAAATCGACCTACTCGCACCCGCTCTGCCCCAACCTCTTCGTCCCCGGCGCCGCCGAGGCCGCGCGCTACACCGGCGTCCAGGACTACGACGACTACCTCGAGGGCCCCTACCCCGAGTTCTACGACCCCGACTCGCCCGCCGGTCCGCACTCGGCCTGGCCGAAATACCCGGGGCTGATGGACCGCGCCCAGCAGGCGTTCACCGCCAGCGGGGTCAAAGTCCCCTCCTACGTCGCCTTCGGCAACCACGACGCGCTGGTGCAGGGGAACGCGGCCGCCAACGCCGCCTTCGAGCAGGTCGCGACCGGGTGCCTGAAGCCGATCGGGCCGGTCTCCAACCCGGAAAACTTCAGCGCCCTGCTGGCCTCGCTGTTCGACCCGGTCAGGCTGCTCTCCACCTTCCTGACCAGCCCGCAGAACACGATCCTCGTCCCCGGCGACCCGAACCGCCGCTTCGTCTCCAAGAAGCAGTACAAGGACGTCTTCAAGGCCGGATCGCAGGCCGACGGCCACGGTTTCAAATTGATCGACGCGGCACAGGAGAGCGCCTCGAAAGGCGCCGCCGGCTACTACGCCTGGAGCCCGGCGCCGGGGGTGCGCTTCATCGCTCTGGACACCGTCGCCGAGGCCGGCACGATCCTCACCCCGACGGGCAAATCGACCTCCGACGGGAACATCGACGACCCCCAGTTCAAATGGCTGCGTGGGCAGCTGCAGGCGGCGACTGCGGCCAAACAGCTGGTGGTGATCTTCAGCCACCACGCGCCGGAGAGCCTCGTCGCCGACATCCCCGACGAGGTGGCGCCGCCCTGCACGGTCAACGACTCGCACGGCCACGACCTCAACCCGGGCTGCGATCTGGATCCGCGGCTCTCGTTCCCGATCCACCTCGAGGCCGACGCGGTCAACCTTCTGCACGAATATCCCAACGCGATCGCCTGGGTAGCCGGCCACTCCCACGACAATCTCGTCAATGCCTTCCCGAGCCCCAGCGGCCCCGGAGGCTTCTGGAGCATCCGCGTCGCCGCCGAGGCCGACTGGCCCCAGCAGAGCCGTCTGCTCGAGGTCTTCGACAACCACGACGGCACCCTCTCCATCTTCGGCACCATCCTCGACCACGTCGGCCAGGCGGCCGCACCGGTTCCCGGCACCCCGGCCTCGTCGATGGACTTCAACGACCTCGCCTCAGCGGCCCGCACCATGAGCTTCAACGACCTCCAGTCCGGTGCCCCACTGGGCGAAGGCCTGCCGAAAGACCGCAACGTCGAGTTGCTGCTCCCCGACCCGCGTTGACGACTCCGAACTTGTCCCCGTCATAGCGAGGACAAGTTCGGAACCGGGGTTACTCGTGCGGCCGGGCCATCCGGCGGTGGTCCAGAGCCTCCTCGAGCACCGCGGGCTCGACGCCCTGCTCCAGGGCGACCTCGCGCAGGGAGCGGCCCGACTCGGCGGCGGTCTTGACGATGTCGGCCGCTCGGTCGTAGCCGATGTGCGGGTTGAGCGCGGTGGCGGTGGCGAGGGTCGCCTCGGCGTGGCGCTCGGTCATCTCCTCGTTCGCCTCGAGGCCGGCGACGCATTTCTCGTTCAGCAGGCGGGAGGCGCTCGCGAGCAGCTTGATCGAGTCGAGCAGGTTGCGGGCGATCAGGGGAACGCGGACGTTGAGCTCGAACTGGCCCTGGCTGCCGGCGACGGTGATCGCGGCGTCGTTGCCGATCACCTGGGCGGCGACCTGGATCACGACCTCCGGGATCACCGGGTTGACCTTGCCCGGCATGATCGAGGAGCCCTTCTGCAGCTCCGGCAGGCGCAGCTCGGCGAGGCCGGCGCGGGGGCCGGAGCCCATCAGCGCCAGGTCGTTGGCGATCTTGTTGAGCGAGACGGCGTAGACCTTGAGCGCGCCCGAGAGCTCGACCAGCGCGTCGCGGTTGCCCTGCGCCTCGAAGGCGTCGAGCGGGGCGGAGATCGCCAGGCCGGTGTCGGCGGCGAGC